>JANXTL010000241.1 GCA_025352375.1 Acetobacteraceae bacterium
CCTCGGCATCGCCCCCGGTCTCTGCGACGGCGACTTCTGGAACCAGGTGGAAAATACCCTGCGGCGCTACGGCGGCAGCCTCGGCCGCCTGTTCCAAGTGCGCGCACAGCGGGAGGATATTTTCCAACGCGAACGCGACAGGCGCCCGGACACCTGGCACATCGACTGGCGGGACCTCCGCCCATCCACTGTGCGCCGGGCGCTCGGCTGCCTGATCGGCGAACCGCCGCCCGCCATTGTCCCAAGCTGACCCCTCTTGGAACCAACCCCGTCATCGCCGCCATACCGGCCGTGGGCATCTGGCTCACGGGCGGGCGCACGCACGTGGAATCCCGGCCGCCCGGTCCAGGGCAATCGCATTTGCGGCTTTTTTGCGTTTTTGCGCTCAATTTTTCCGGTCGCCCACACCGGACTCGGGTGTTGAGGACAAATGCGATCAACCTGCGTTGAGCACTTTCATGGATTGGTTCCCTCGGTTTTCCGGGTTACCTTTCAGCACCAACGTCAATGGGAGAAGTCACGCATGTCAGAGTCGATGGAACGCGCGCACGAGACCATTCACGAGGCGCATCATATTGCCAGCGATCCCTGGGCGAGAGGTACGGCGGTCCTGGTTTCGTTTCTCGCCGCCGCGTTGGCGTTGGCGGAGATCGGCGGAAAATCGGCCCAAAACGCCTACCTGACCGATCATATCGCGGTGTCCGACGACTGGGCGTTCTACCAGGCCAAAAACCTCCGTTCGGTGATCCTCGGCAACCAGGCGGGTTTGCTCGAAAGCCTGCCGAACGCTTCCGACGCCGCCATCCAGACCAAAGTCGCGACCGCGCGCTCGGAACAAGCCCGCATGCGCGACGAACCCGGCAAGGACGGCATGAAGCAGTTGGCGGAGCAGGCGGAGCGCCGGAAGAAGGAGCGCGACCATGAGTTCCACCGTTACCACTTTTACGAATACGCCGCCGGCGCGTTGCAGATATCGATCGTGCTGGCGTCGGTTTCGGTGGTGACAAGGACGCGCCCGCTGACGATCGGGGCCGGGGTCATCGGGGTGGCGGCCGGCTTGCTGGCCCTGGGAGTCGCGCTGGGCATGGTGTGAAGGCCGTTGAAACATAGGAGCAACCGCCCCTAGAGCGTGATCGCCTGAGGTTGACTTCAACCTCGGGCGTGAATCACCCTCTCAAACAAAGGCTTAGACCATGATCGAACGCCGAGATCGCGTGCAACCTCAAACGATCATGGTCTAATGTGACTTCGGAGACCAGCGATGGACCACGACAGCCTGTATGAGACCGACATCTGCACCTGGGCCGACCAACAGGCTGCGGCACTGCGGAGTCTCGCGTCCAGGTCCGATTTGCCGAATCAGCTCGATCTTATGAACATCGTCGAGGAGATCGAGGACGTGGGAAGCAGCCACTTCAACGCGGTAAATAGCTTCTTTCGCCTGATTTTGTCGCATATGATTCTTATCATTTTCGACCAAGACGCAGATTCTGTTCCGCACTGGAAAGCGGAGGTGGCAACCTTTCATGCTGAATTGCTCCAGCGGTACCAGCCCAGTATGCGTCAGCGTGTCGATGTCGATTTACTCTGGCGGCGCGCACTGCGAGAAGCGCATGCGAGGCTCGCTGCTTATCGACGGGATGAATCTTTAGTCATATTGGAGCGAGTCCGCATGGCGCTGGGCTTATCCTGCCCCATCGGTGTGGATGAAGTCTGCGACGAGAATTTCGAGGTGAACGACGCCATAGATCGGTTGCGTAACCGATTGTCCATGGAACCGTCAGGCTGACAGGCCTGGGCACACCGATGCCCAGGCGATCGATCTTCGTCAGGTGATCGGCGCGGTCTCGGCAACGTAATCCTTGTCGGACACTTGCTCGAACCACGCGGTGCCCTCGCCCTTGTCGGTCTGTTCCGACATCGCGAGGTGGGAGAACAGCTTGTCCGGCGCGGCGCCATGCCAATGGCGGGTGTTCGGCGGTATGATCACGGTGTCGCCGGCGCGGATTTCCTGCACTTGCTCGCCCTCGAACTGGATGCGGCCGGCGCCGGACAGGCAATAGAGGGTTTGGCCGACCGGATGGGTGTGCCAGTTGGTGCGCCCGCCGGGGGTGAACGACACCACGGACGCGCGCATGCGCGACGGCGATTTACCGGCGACGATCTCATCGGAGAAGACGGTACCGACGAAGTTGGCCGGCGGCTGGATGTTGGTTTTTCTGTCTGAAGAGCGGAGGACAGGCATTGGTGGGTTTCCTTTCCGGTTTTGAATGGTGAAAGACTAACGTCCCTCCGACCGCCACGCCACCATGCCGCCCCGGAGCACCGTGACGTCGCTGGCTCCTGCGGCTCGCAAATGCGCCGCTGCTGCCGACGATCGCCGGTCGGTGTGGCAGACCAGAACGATGGGGCCTTGGTGCTTCGACAACGCCTCGGTTTCCCCGGCGAAAACATCCAGCGGGATGTTGCGGGCGCCGTCGATGTGACCGAGCGGGCCGGCGAATTCGCCGGGTCCGCGGACGTCGATCACCAGCGCCTCCGCCAGATGCGGGGCGAGGTCTTCGCCGGCGATCCAGCCGGCTTCGTCGGCGGGTTTGGCCGCAAACAGGCGGGAGAAAAAGGAGGGCATGGGCTTCTCACCGATAATGGGATAAATAATACGCCAGTTCCACGATCGCCGCATCGTCGAGCGGTTGCAGCGCCTCGGCCATCGTGGCGTCGTAGCCGCGGCGGGCGCCGGATTTGTAGGCGCGCAATGTTTGCAGCAGGTAATCCTCCCGCTGGTTGGCGACATGGGGGGCTGCTTCCTGGCCTGACAGATCGGCTTTGTGGCAAAACGAGCAGCGATGTTCCCGTGACAGCGCCTGACCGCGGGCCATCCGGACGGGATCGGGGGTGTCGGCGGGCGGCTTGGGTTTGGGCAGCGCGGCGATGAAATCGCCGATTTCCCGCAAATCGTCATCGGTCAGCGGTTTCGCCATGTCGTTCATGGGTTGGGTGACCCGCATACCCTCCCGGAACAGGAAAAGCTGGGTTAAAACGTACATGGGCCGTTGGGCCCCCAGCGATGGAATATTTTCGAGTTCGGACGTGCCGGAAGCGCCGTGGCAGGCGAGGCACAGTACCAGTTTCTCGGGCGGCTCGGCCGATGCGGGGGCAGTTGGGATCGCCGCGAACAATGCGACGATCCCGCTCCAGACCAGCCGCTTAAGGCTTCTGTGGGCCATAGGTGATGCGGTAGACCGCGCCGTTGTAGTCGTCCGACAGCAGCATCGATCCATCCTTCATCCACGCCATGTCGACGGGACGGCCGATGTAGTTGTTGTCCACGATGAAGCCGGTGATGAACGGTTCCATCGACTTGAAGCTGCCATCGGGGTTGAGATTGACCACCACGACGTCGCCCCCGATCTTCTGGCTTTTGTTCCACGAACCATGGCGCGCCATGAAGATCGCGTTGCCGTAGGCGGGGGGGAACATCTTGCCGGTGTAGAACCGCAGGCCGAGCGGCGCGGTGTGCGGGCCGACCTGGGCGACGGGTTTGACGAACTCGTCGCATGTATGGCCCCAGCCGAACTGCGGATCGAGCATGTCGCCGCCATGACAGAACGGATAGCCGAAATGATCCTTGCCGGGGTTGACGAGGCGATTGAGCTTGTCCTGTGGCGAATCCTCGGACAGCCAATCGCGCTGGTTTTCCGAGAAATACAGCGTGTGCGACACCGGATGGAAATCCATGCCGACGACCTGGCGGGTGCCGTGCGCGATCACTTCCGCGCCCGTGCCGTCGAGGCCAATGCGACGCAGCTGTGCGTGCGTCGGCGGCGGCATGCAGATGTTGCAGGGCGCTCCGATGTTGAAATACAGCTTGTTGTCGGGCCCGACCGCGAGGAATTTCCATCCATGCGGCTCATCGCTTGGCAGGTCGCTATAGATAACGACCGGCTTCGGTGGGTCGTCCAGATGCGCGGCGACGTTTTCGATTTTGGAGATACGTTCGACTTCGGCGATGTACAACGTGCCGTTGTGCAGCGCGATGCCGTTCGGCATGTGCATACCGCTGGCGATGGTTTTGACGACGCGTTTGCCGTCCTTTTCGACGATTGCGTAAACCTTGCCGACGGTGCGGGAGCTGACATAGACGATGCCATTGTCGTCGATCCGCAACGAGCGCGCATTGGCGATGCCGCTGGCATAAACCTCGATATTGAAGCCGGGCGGCAGCTTCAGGCGGGCGGTGGGCAGCTTGTCGGCGGCGGCCGGCAGGGGCGGCTGGAACACTGGGGCGATCTTGGCGGTGACGTCGTTTTCCGGTGCCATGCCCTGTTTCCAGGTCGGCGTGGGCGCGGCCGCTGCCGCGGGCGGTGCGGTGGCCGGTGCGGCAGGTGCTGGCTGCGCCACCGCGGCGAAGGGGGCCAGGGCAAGGCCACCCAGCAGCCCTAGCGACAATAGGGATCGTGCATGTTTCATCATTATAGTCCCTCTCTGGCAGTCTTGCTGCCTTGCGTCGTTATTTCATTCACAGTGGCACAACCGCCGATGCTCGTGAAGCCCCATCTTTCAGACTTGTCAGGCGTGACCGGCTACCCGAAGATCGCGACCAGTTCAACGTCGGGGGCCGTCCATGTCATTGGTTTTTGGCCGCCTTGTCGCGGCACTTCTCGGGTTCGCGGTCGCTGCCGAGCAAAGCCCTGGCGCGCGCGCGGCAAGTCCGGAAACCGGCGACCCCTTCTATCGCGCGCTGCGGTACAACGACGATTTCCGCGTTCTCGCCGATTCGTCGAAGCGGTCCGATCCGTGGGATCCGCTGAAATATATACCCATCTCCACCGGTCCATACGGTGCCACCTACGCGACGCTCGGAGGCGAATTGCGGGAGCGATTCGAATCCTACAGGAACCCCAATTTCGGCATCAAAGCGCCTCCGAACAGCGGTTATCTACTGCACCGCCTCCAAATCGAAGCCGACCTTCACGTCACCGACTATGCTCGGGTCTTCGTCCAGCTTGGGAACCTGGAGCGGCTGGGAAACCGGGGCGTGACCTCGACCACCGATATCGACCGGCTCGAGCTGTTGCAGGCTTTCGTCGACATCGAACCGCGCTCGCCGTTCGGCGACGCGCCGGTCTTCCGCATCGGACGCGAGGAGTTATCGTTCGGCTACCAGCGCTTGGTCGCGGTGCGTGAAGGCCCCAATGTACGGCGCGATTTCGACGGGTTCCGTTTCACCGACACAATCGGGAACGCGACGATCGATCTGCTGGCGGTGCGGCCGGTGAGCAACAGCATCTCGGCCTTCGACGATCATTTCAATGTCAATCAGTCGTTGTGGGGCGGTTATCTGACCGTGCCGGCTGGGATCTTTGGCAAGGCTGACATTTATTGGCTGAATTACGAAAACCGAGCAGCCAGGTTCCGTGGCCAGACCGGGCGGGAGGAACGACGGACATACGGTGTCCGGTTGTTCGGGGAGGCCGAGGGATTCGACTGGAACGCCGAGGTCGCGCTGCAAACCGGATCGTTCCGTAGCCGGCAAATCCGAGCGGCGATGGCGGCCGGCATCGTTGGTTACACCTTCAAGGACACCCCGTGGCAGCCCCGGATCGGGCTGTCGGCCAACGCCGCCAGCGGCGACGATAGCCGGGGCAATGCGATCGGCACGTTCAACGCCATGTTTCCCCGATTACCGTATTTCGCGGAAACGTCATTGCTGGTGCCCTCGAACGTCATCGACGTGCGGCCGGTGGTGAGCTTCAAGCCGGTCCCGTCGGTTACGGCGACGTTCGGCTGGGACACGCTTTGGCGGGCGTCGAATACCGACGGGCTCTACGGCAGCGGCTTGGTGCAATACGCCAACACCAACAAAGGCACATCGGATCGGGTGGGCACCGAGCTGTCGGCCGATATTCGCTGGCGGGTGGACCAGCATCTCACGTTTGGCGCGATTGCCGCTCAGTTCATCGCCGGGCCGGCGGTGCAGCAGGCGCTGGGGAAGAGCGTCACCTTTTTGGTGGCGTTTGGGACCTACCGGTTCTGACCTACCCACCAAACCCCGGAGTCCGCGGAAACCCAGCCGGCGGCAGATGTCCGGTTTGCCCGCGCGCGCCCAGCCAATCGCGGAGGTTGGTTTCCGTCCGGATGCGGTCGCCGAGCTTCCAGATCAGGCCTTCGGCGATGGGGAAGACCTTGATGTCGGCCAAGCCACCGTCTTTGTAGCGTTGGAGAATAACCCCGGCGCCGCGCGCCATTTCGGGGATTTCCTCCAGCTTGAACACCAGCAGTCGGCGGTTCTGGCCGACCGCCGCGACATGGTCGCCATCGGCGAGGACGCAGAATGCCGCTTCCTCACCCGGTTTCAGATTCAGGACTTGTTTGCCTGTGCGCTTTTCGGCGGTCAGTTCCTCAGCCGGCACCACGAAGCCGCGGCCGCTGTTGGAGGCGAGCAGGTACTTCATCCCTTCCATCGCGACGAACAGCAGGATGACGTCGTCCTCATTGGTCAGATCCACCAGCACCCGCAGGGCCTGACCGTCGCCCCGGCCCCTTGGCAGTTCGGATGCCCTGAGTGTGTAAGCCCGTCCATTGGTGCTGAACAACGTCAGCCGGTCGGTGGTGAAGCACGGGCGCAAAAATTTGAGCTTGTCGCCTTCCTTGAATTTCAGCTCCGCCGGGTCGGCCACCGCGCCCTTTACCGCTCTGATCCAGCCCTTTTCGGACAGGATGACAGTGATGGCCTCGCGTTCGATAAACGCGTCCGGGTTCGCATCTACCACTGTCGGCATGATGCCCATTTCGGTGCGGCGGTCGCCCAGGGGGCCGGCGCCGAATTTTTTGCGGGTGGCCTCGATCTCGTCGGCGATCTTCTTCCAGCGCAGTTTCTCGCTGCTCAGGAGCGTTTGCAGGCCCTTGAGTTCCGTGGTGAGGGCCTTGTGCTCCTTGCGGATTTCCATCTCTTCCAGGCGGCGCAGGCTGCGCAGGCGCATGTTCAGGATTGCTTCGGCCTGTGTGTCGGTCAGGCTGAAATGCGCCATCAGGCGGGCTTTGGGCTCGTCTTCCTCGCGGATGATGCGAATGACCTCGTCGATGTTAAGGTAGACGATCAGGTAGCCGTCCAGCACCTCGATGCGGCGTTCGATCGCGGCCAGACGGTGGTTGGACCGGCGGACCAGGACCTCGTGCCGGTGGTCGAGCCAGGATCGCAGCACCTCCGGCAGTGCCATGACGCGCGGGGTGCGGGTGGCGTCCAGCACGTTCATGTTCAGAGGGAAGCGGGTTTCCAGCGCGGTGATGCGGAACACCGTCTCCATCAGGACTTCGGGCTCCACGCCGCGGGTTTTGGGTTCCAGCACCAGGCGGATGACGTCGCTGCTTTCGTCGCGGACGTCGCCCAACAAAGGGAGCTTTTTGTCCTCCATGAGCTGCGCCATCTGCTCGATCAACTTGTTCTTCTGTACCTGGTACGGGATTTCGGTCACCACGATGGACCAGGTGCCGTACAGGCCTTTCTCCACCGCCCATTTGGCGCGGAGCCGAAAACCGCCGCGGCCGGTTTCGTAGGCGGTTTGCAGGGACGCCGCGTCTTCGACCAGCACACCGCCGGTGGGAAAATCCGGGCCGGGCATGTGCTTCAGCAGGTCGGCGGTGGTGGCATCCGGATGTGCGATCATGTGCAGCGCGGCGGCGCAGAGCTCCCCGGCGTTATGGGGGGGAATGGAGGTCGCCATGCCCACGGCGATGCCCGCCGCGCCATTGGCCAGCAGGTTCGGGAAGGCGCCGGGTAGCACGACCGGTTCGGATTCTTCGCCATCGTAGGTGGGGCGGAAATCGACGGCGTTCTCGTCGATGCCTTGGAGCATCGCCTGGGCAACGGCGGTTAGGCGGGCTTCGGTGTAGCGCATCGCCGCCGGGTTATCCCCGTCGACGTTGCCGAAATTGCCCTGGCCTTCGACCAGAGGGAACCGAGCGGCGAATTCCTGCGCCATGCGGACCATGGCGTCGTAGATCGATTGGTCGCCGTGGGGGTGGTACTTGCCCATGACGTCGCCGACCACGCGGGCGCATTTCTTGAACCCCGCCGTGGGGTCCAGTTTCAACTGGTGCATGGCGTAAATCAGCCGCCGGTGCACCGGTTTCAGCCCGTCCCGCACGTCCGGCAGCGAGCGCGACATGATGGTGGACAGGGCGTAGGCGAGGTACCGCTCGCTCAGCGCGTCGGTGAGTTTGGTATCTTCGATATGCCCGGCGAAATCATCCGGCATGGTCTGCTCCAGGTAGTACGTCCGACTCCGCCAGCGCGGCGACGCGGTCGTATAGCATGCGGCGCGCCTGGGGCAGGGGGCGGTGCCTGTGGCCGAAAGCATCCCGCGCCAGGAAGTGGCCGGTCAGGCGGAGGCCGTTCCTGTGGTCCTCCGGGGTGGCGATGTTTCCGCCTGTGAGAAAACCAGGGAGTTGCAATAGCTTGTCCACATACGGTTCCGCCGCCTCCCGGCTGACCGCCCGACCGGAGCGGGGGGACACGTGGGTCAGGCCCGTTGTAGCGCCCGTCACCGCGCAGGACGTGAGGTCCAGCCCGTAGCCGAGTTCGGTCAGCAGCGTTGCCTCCCACCTGACAAGGTCGGGCAGCATTTCCGCGCCTTGCGGGAGGTGCGCGATCAGTCGCAGCAACCCCGCGAACACGTTGGGGTGAGGCTCCCGCTCAGGCAGCGCGCCCTCGGCCGTGGCGCAGACCGCGCTCAGCATGGCCAGCGCCAGCGGGTCGTCCATCACGTGGGCGGCGTTCGGGTGGATCATCTCCCCCCTGAACGCGCCGAGCTGATCGGCGAGCCGAGCCGTCCAGCGTATCTGCGCGAAATTCCCTGCCTGCCACAGTGCCGCCTGCGCGCGGGAGCTACCCCCCTTGGCGAGGCCTTTATGCAGCCCGTGGTCGGCGGTCATCACCGTGGCGATGGTGTCGGTCTCGCCGTACGGACGGGCGTCGAGGATGATGGCGGGGGCGTCCCATTCCATGTTGGGGCAGGCGTTCCGTTGAGGTGGGCAGGGAGGTTAGCGCGGCTTTGGGATGGGGGGTATGGGGGCAGGTCAATCCTTCCCGAGCCGTGCTGCCGCTTCCATCCATCACCCCATCCCACCCCAATCGCCTCGGCTATCAAAGCCCGCAGGCGTGCCAATTGTTCATCGGTCACGCGCGACGCCGTGCCTGGTACGCGTTGCAATGAAACGGTTGTCACCGAAAGCGCCAAGGCGTGACCCCGTTTCAAACATCCGTTCTCGGGCGTGGGGTCGATCGTGACTAGCGCGGTTGCCAGGGGGCTTTGGGTGAGGCATCGTCGGCGATAACGATACACCAAGGGAGGTTTTCGATGTCTGGCAACCTGTCGCGCCGCGGCGTTCTCGCGGCTGGCTCCGCCGCCGCGGTTTCCGGCTTTCCGTTCATTGGCCGAGCCGAGAATGCGCTGCCGATCAAGGTGGCGATGCCGACGGTGCTGTCCGGACCCTATACCGTGATCGGGGAGACGTGCCGGGCCGCGACGCAACTCGCGTTCGAGGCGTTCAATGCCGCCGGCGGGCTGGACGGCCGGATGATCGAGCTGATCGTGCGCGACGATAAGGCTCGCCCGGACGAGGCGGCCAGGGTGATCCGCGAGTTTATCAACAGCGACAAGGTGGACCTGATCATCGCGGCGACATCCACCGCCGGGGCCTTTGCGATCCAGGAGGTGGTGCGCGAGACGGGGCATCTGTGCATCCATACCGTGTCGGAGACGTCGGTGCTGACGGCAGACCCGAAGATACGGGCGCCGAATTCGTTTCGTGTGAGCCGACAGGGGATCCAGGATTCGATCGCGGCGGTGCAGTCGGCGGTGCAGCTGGTGAAGACCAAGGGCCTGAAGCGCTGGATGACGGTGTGCCAGGATTTCGCCTATGGGCGGGCCATTCAGGCGCAGTTCGTCGCGCTGTTCAAGCAGATGGAACCGAGCATCGAAATCGTGGCGACGGCGTGGCCGAAATTCATGGCGCCGGATTACACCGATACAGTGACGCAAATTCTTTCGGCCAAGCCGGATGTTATTTACTGTTCGTTAGGTGGCGGGGAGATCGTGTCGTTCATCGATCAGGCGCTATTGTACGCGATGTTCGATCGGACCCTGATGTTCACGCCAAATCTCGCGGACATTTCGACACTGAAGCAGGTGAAGGTACTGCCGAAGGGGGCTTACTCCGGCAGCCGGTATCTGCCGACGTACCCGAACGTGCCGGGCAACGCGGCGTGGGAAGCAGCGATGGAGAAGAAGAAAGTCACCGGCAGCAACTGGGCTTGGCAGACGGCGGCAGGGGCGGAATTCCTGCTGGCGGCTTTAAAGCAGACCAAGAGCCTGGACCCGAAAGTGCTGGCCGAGGCGCTCCGCGGGATGACGATCGACAGCCCGTTCGGCGCCCAAGGCAAGATCACGATGCGGGCGGAGGATCAGACGATCGTCGATTACGCGATCGGGTGGGGGTTGGTTGGGTCGCAGTCCCCGTTCTTCACGGAGGTGGTCGACGCGGATTGGAAGACGATTAAGGAAAACGAGCGGGAGTGGAAGAAGTCACAGGGGTTTATTTGACGTTTTTGAACCAACCAGCCGAACCGTTGACCCATATGGCACCGATTGAAAACCGTTATGGTCGGCTCAAGCCAGACCATAACGGTGATGTGTGGGCCCCTTTCAAACCGTCAAATATCGCCGCGTGATCTCCTGGTCCCGCTTCAATTCCGCCACGGTTCCCCGATAAACAATCTGCCCTTTGTCGATAATCGCCACGCTCTCCGCCACCGCGATGCAGAAATGCATATTTTGCTCGGCCAACAAAATCGTCACCCCCTCGGCCCGTAATTCCCCGATCAACTTCGCGATCTGTGCCACGATGATCGGCGCCAACCCCTCGGACGGTTCGTCCAGCAGCACCACATCCGGATTGCCCATCAGGGCACGAGCGATGGTCAGCATCTGCTGCTCCCCCCCAGACAGGCGCCCACCCATGCGGCCGCGCATCGATTGCAGCGCGGGGAATACCTGATAGACGCGGTCCAGCGTCCAATGCACTTTTCCATCCGGCCCCGGCTTGACCGCGATCTTCAGATTGTCCTCCACCGAATGTTCGGGGAAGATCTGCCGGTCCTCCGGCACGTAGCCGATCCCGAACCGCGCGATCCGGTGCGGCGCCATCCCGGAGATTGTTTGGCCGTTCAGCTCCACCGACCCCGCGCGCGGCGGCGCCACGCCGGCGATCGCCTTGAACGTGGTGCTTTTGCCTGCGCCGTTGCGCCCGAGTAAGGCGACGGTCGTGCCACGAGCGACCTCCAGGTCGACGCCAAACAGTATTTGGCTGGCGCCGTAGAAGACGTCCAGCCCGCGGACGGTCAGCCCAGCGGTCATGCCGAAGCCTCCAGGCTGGTGCCCAAATACGCCTCGATCACGTCCGCGTTCGACCGGATTTCGTCCGGGGTGCCCTCGGCCAGCACCTTGCCGTAGCGCAGCACGCGGATCGTTTGAGCGATCTTGAACACGATATCCATGTCGTGCTCGATGAACACCAGGGTCATGCCCACCTCCCGCCACAGGGTCTGCACGCGCTCGATCATCTGCCAGCGTTCTTCCGGCCCCATGCCGGCGGTAGGCTCGTCCAGCAGCAGCACCTTCGGCTCCAGCGCCAGGGCGAGCGCGATATCGAGCAGCTTCTGGTCGCCGTGCGACAGGAACCGGGACGGCGTCGACGCCACGCGCTCCAGCCCCGCCAGTGCCATGATTTCGCGGGCACGCGCCAAAGCCAAAGGCAGGGGGAAGCGCCGCAGCATGGATGATGTCTGCTGCCGGTGGGTCAGCACCGCCGCGGTCAGCGCCTCCTCCACCGTGAACCGTGGAAAAATGCTCGCGACCTGGAACGCTCGGCCAATGCCACGCCGCACGATTTCGGACTGCGACCGACCCGCGATGTCCACCCCGTCCAGCAGGATCTGGCCCGCGTCCGGCTTTAGCTTGCCGGTGATAAGGTTGAAGAACGTCGTCTTGCCGGCGCCATTCGGGCCGATCACGGCGGTCAACGAACCCGGCGCGAAATCCAGCGTCACGTTGTCCGACGCGACCACACCGCCGAAGCGCTTCATCAACCCGACGATCGAAAGCCGGACCGTCATCGCACTGCCCCCGCTCGCGCGCGCCACCAATCATCCAGCAGATCGAGGAAACCCTTCCGAAGCCCCAATACCACCGCCAGCAGCACCACACCCATGACGATCCCATGGTGCTCGGTCATGCGCGTGATGTTGTCGTTCAGCAGCAGGAAAACCGCCGCGCCGATCAGTGGCCCCAGGAACACCGTTATCCCGCCCAGAATAATCATGAAGATCACGTCGCCCGAGGTGCTCCAGAACGCGAAATTGGGGTAAGCGCCGGAGACATAAAGGCTCATTAAAATACCGGAGATCGATCCGAACAAACCCGACAGCACGAACGCGATCAGCTTGTACCGTTGCACGGGCAATCCCAGGAACCGTGCCCTCTCGGCGTTGTCGCGGATCATGCGCAGGGCGAAACCGAACGGCGACTGCACGATCTGGCGGATGATCAGGACGCAGGTCACGAACACCGCCATCGTCACGACGAACAACTGCCTGGGATCGGTGAGGTCGAGGCCCAGGAACGGCGGCCTTGGAATACCGCCCATCAACCCTTGGTCACCACCGGTTAGCGACACGAAGCCGACGATGATCGAATAGAGCAGCATCTGAAATGCCAGCGTCAGAAACGAGAAATAGATGTCGTCCAGCCGGATGCAGAACATCCCGACGACACCGCCCCACACCAAAGCCGCGACCAGGGTCAGCAGCGCCGCCACGGGGATCGATACCGCTCCCGACTGCATCAGTAGCCCGAACGTGTAGCTGCCCAATCCGAAGAACATCGCATGCCCGAAGGATACCAACCCGGTGTAGCCCACCAGGATGTTCAGCGACAAAGCCAGTAGCCCGAATATCGCCAGGCGCATCAGCACGTCCAGCAGTGCCTTGCCGCCAAACGCCAACGTCGCGGCGGTGACCGCGACGGCCAGCAGGATGCCGATGATATTTTCCATCCGCGCGGTCATGTCAGGATGCCTTCCGGCCGAAAAGGCCGGCGGGTCTAACCAGCAGCATGATGGCCATGATCGCGAACATCACGCCCTCGGATGCCAGCGGAAATCCAATCGAGCCAAACGATCGGATCAGCCCGATCCCGATCGCGGCGATAAATGCTCCGGCCATTGAACCCATGCCGCCGATGATGGTGACGATGAAGCACTCGATCAGGATCTCGAACCCCATGCCGGGTACGGCGGCGCGCACTGGGGCGGCCAGCGCGCCAGCCAGCCCCGCCAGCATCGATCCGAGACCGAAGATCAGCGCGTAGACCAGCGAGGTGTTGATCCCGAGAACCGAGACCATCTGCCGATTGACCGCCGCCGCGCGCACAATTTTGCCGAACTGGGTGAAGCGCAGCAACGCGCCCACTAACACCGCAATCGCCACGGCGAACACCGTCAAAAAGGCGTAAAATGGCGGAACATAGCCATCCCATACCTTGATGGGAGGCAGCGCGAATTCTCGCGGCATGCCCATTTTCAGGAAGTCGCCGCCCCAGACGATTTTGACCACGTCGTCCAGAATCAGGATAAAAGCGTAACAGACAAGCAACTGCATCAACACATCGGCGTTATAGACGCGGCTCATGAAAAATCGCTCGAAGATCGTACCGAACAGGCCGACGCCCACGACAGCTGCCAGCACGGCGAGCGTATAGCTGCCGCTCGCGCCATAAACTGTCAGCGCGAGATATGCACCTAGCATATAGAAGGAGCCATGGGCGAAGTTGACGACTTTCAGCACGCCGAAGATCAATGTCACCCCCGAGGCGACCAGGAAGATCAGCATCCCGATGATCATCCCAGCCGATACCTGCGTAACAATGCAGGCCGGTGCGGCGAAGCAGCCCAGCAAGGCTTCAGCGTTCACGTATTTCCTCCCGCGTTGCTCTCTTGGGACCAAGCATGCGCAGGCGCTAGGTCCCGTGGCAAGAGGCTACGTCTGCTTTCGGGGTGGTAGTCTGGGCTGCCAGATGGCCGCGATGGGCGCAGACCGGCGGTAAAGCGTCGCGGGTCGTATACGTTCGCTTTCCACCACAACCGGACCTCCGGCTCGCGATGGCGAAAGTCCGGTTGGGCGGCTGGAAAACACCCCGGTGGCGCAGCCGTACACCAGCAGGCTGAGCAGTGTCGCCGGGTGGTAGGACGCTGAACCCGTGCCAGGACACACCCCCCCGCTTGTCCCGGCGCCCCCGCGCCACTAGGGTGCGCCGCCATTCGCCCTTGCCAAAACGGGATTCCCATGTCGCAGAAACCGGTCTACCAGCGCGTCATGCTGAAACTGTCCGGCGAGGCGTTGATGGGCCGGCGGGAGTACGGGTTGGACACCGAGACGCTCAAAGCGATAGCGCTCGATATCCAAGCCGTCGTGGCCATGGGGGTGGAGGTCTGCGTCGTCATTGGCGGCGGCAATATTTTCCGTGGAGTCTCGGCCGCCTCGGCCGGTATGGACCGCGCGCAGGCCGATTACATGGGAATGCTGGCCACCGTGATGAACGCTTTGGCCGTGCAGGCCGCGCTGGAAAAGGTGGGCGTACAGACCCGGGTGCAGTCCGCGATTCCAATGGCCAGCGTATGCGAGCCCTACATCCGCCGGCGAGCCATGCGGCATATGGAGAAGGGCAGGGTGGTGGTGTTCGGCGGCGGCACCGGTAATCCGTTCTTCACCACCGACACGGCCGCCGCGCTGCGCGCGACCGAAATGGGGTGCGATGCGCTACTGAAGGGCACCCAAGTGGACGGCGTCTACAGCGCCGACCCGCGCAAACATCCGAATGCGAAGCGTTATGAGGAACTGACCTACCTCGATGTTCTGGCACAGGATCTTGCTGTAATGGACGCCGCCGCGATCAGTCTGGCGCGGGAAAACCACCTGCCTATCCTGGTGTTCAACATCCACGCGCCCGGCGCTTTTGCCCAGGTGATGCGTGGCGAGGGGTTGTTCACCCGAATCACCGAACCGAAATGACAAGAAGGAGGGCAGCATCATGGCAGCCGATCTCAATACGCTGAAGCAGGACCTGACCCGCCGCATGGATGGCGCAATCGACACGCTGAAGCGCGAGTTCAACGGCCTGCGCACCGGCCGGGCGCACCCGGGCCTGCTGGAGCCGGTGAAAGTGCATGCCTACGGCACCGAAATGCCGCTCGCTCAGGTCGGCACCATCGGCGCCCCTGAATCGCGCATGTTGACGGTGCAGGTGTGGGACAAATCGATGGTCAACGCCGTCGACAAGGCGATTCGCGAAGCCGGCCTCGGGTTGAACCCCCAGGCCGACGGCATGATGATCCGCATCCCCATCCCGATGCTCACCACCGATCGTCGCAACGAGCTTGTGAAGATGGCGCATAAATACGCCGAGGGCGGCAAGATCGCGGTGCGCGGCGTGCGGCGCGACGGGATGGAGCAGGTGAAGGGTTTCGAAAAGAAGAAAGACATCGGCGAGGACGTCGCCAAGACCTGGGAAACCGAGGTCCAGAAGCTGACCGACCAATACATCAAGCGCCTGGACGAAGCCTTGGCCGACAAGGAAAAGGACATCAAGCAGGTTTGAGAACCGCTTTGTCCCAAGCCATCGCCGAAGCACCGGCCGACCTGTCCGCGACGGCGCCGCGCCACGTCGCCATTATCATGGACGGCAACGGCCGCTGGGCCGCGTCCCGCCATCTGCCCCGCGTCGCCGGCCACCGCGAAGGCGCGCGTGCCGTCCGCCGGACGATCGAAGCGGCCATGCGGCATGGAGTCAAATGGCTGACCATCTATGCTTTCAGCAGCGAGAACTGGCGTCGTTCCGCGGGGGAGGTGCTCGACCTCACGGGCTTGCTGCGCCAATACCTGCGCACCGAAATCGCCGAACTGGCATCCAACGGCGTGCGGTTGCGGTTCATCGGCGACCGCACCCGCTTCGACCCCGATATACAACAAGACCTAACGCAGGCAGAGCGAGGAACGTCTGGCAATAGCCGCCTTAATCTGACCGTGGCGCTGTCTTACGGTGCGCGGGCCGAGATCCTTGCAGCCGCCCGAGCGATGGGAGAGGCTGTGCGGGATGGCAAATTCGACCCCGATGCGTTGACCGAGGAAGGCTTTGCCCAGTTTCTCTCGACCGACGGAATCCCCGATCCCGACCTGATCATTCGTACTTCCGGCGAACAGCGCCTGTCCAACTTCCTGCTGTGGCAGGCGGCGTACGCCGAACTGGCCTTCCTGGACGTGCTCTGGCCGGATTTCACCGAGGCGCATTTCGCCGCCGCGATGGCCGATTATTCCCGCCGTGAGCGGCGGTTCGGTGCCCGCCCTGCCTGATTTTTCGCCCGTTAGCCGGCCCAATCCAACGCAGTGGAACGACCTGCGCAAGCGGGTAGCGTCGGCCGCGTTCCTGGCGCCGGTGGTGTTGCTGTGTATCTGGTACGGCGGCATGCCTTACAAACTCATGCTGATCGGCGGCGCCGTGGGGCTAACCTGGGAGTGGGCGTCCATGTGCGGCGCTTCGGCTTTGCGCCCGCCCGGGGTCTTCGGCGCGGCTGCCGTCGTCCTGGGGACGCTTGCGGCCGCTTTTGGCCATGTCGGCATCGGGTTGGCCATTTTAGGCTGTGGGGCGGCGTTGACCGCGTTGCTCGCCAGCGGCTTCGCGCATTGGCGGGCGCTGGTTTTGGGGGTGCCTTACGCCGGCATGGGAACGATCGCGCTGCTGTGGCTGCGCGCCGACCCTGTGGCGGGGCTGACCAACTTGCTGTTCCCTCTGCTTTTGGTGTGGGCAAGCGACATCGGCGCCTATGCCACCGGCCGGTTGCTGGGCGGTCCCAAGCTCGCGCCCCGGATTTCGCCGGGTAAGACCTGGGCCGGCGCGTTCGGTGGCCTGGCCGCCGCGGTGGGCGCCGGGATTCTGGTCGCGTTTGTCTCGCAAGGCGCCGTGCAGCCCTGGCGCGTCGCCGCCATCGCGGCCGCCCTGGGGATCGTCGCGCAGGCTGGGGATCTGTTGGAGAGCCTGATCAAGCGGCATTTCGGGGTCAAGGACTCCGGCCACCTCATTCCCGGCCATGGCGGATTGCTCGATCGGGTGGATGCGCTGCTGTCCGCCGCACCGGTTGCGGCGTTACTGGCGCTCTGGGCCGGACCTGGTGTAGTGCTATGGCAATGAGCCAGACAGCATCCACAAACGGCCAAGCCCCGCGTTCGGTCACCGTCCTTGGCAGCACCGGTAGCGTTGGAACCCAGACGCTGGACCTGCTGGCCGCCGAACCCGGCCGTTTTCAAGTCAAGGCCCTGGTCGCAGGCCGCAATATCGAGCTTTTGGCGCGGCAGGCGATCGCGCTTGGCGCCGCAATGGCGGTGGTCGCCGACCCTACATTGTACCAAGCGTTGCGCGATGCTCTGGCGGGCACGAATATCGCCGTGGGTGCGGGGCCGGAGGCGGTGGTCGAAGCCGCGATGATGGACGCCGACTGGACAATGGCGGCGATTACCGGCGCTGCCGGTTTGGCCTCGACGCTCGCCGCGATCCGCCGGGGCAAGTCGGTCGCGCTTGCGAACAAGGAAGCGCTGGTCTGCGCGGGGGAGGTCATGTTGCGCGCGGTTCGCGACGCCGGCGCGACCCTGCTGCCGGTCGACTCGGAGCACAACGCGATCTTCCAGTCGCTGGCCGACGGCAACCACGGTTCGGTCGAAAAGATCATACTGACGGCGTCCGGCGGCCCATTCCGCACCGCCACGCATGAGGAAATGAAACGCGCCACCCCGGAAGTCGCCTTGAAGCACCCGGTTTGGTCGATGGGGGCGAAGATCAGCATCGACTCCGCCACCATGATGAACAAAGGCCTGGAGCTGATCGAAGCCGCGCGCCTGTTCAACCTGAATGAGGCCCAGATCGGCGTGCTGATTCATCCGCAATCGGTCATCCATGGCATGGTCTGCTATAAAGACGGCTCCGTCCTGGCGCAGCTTGGTTCGCCCGACATGCGCATTCCGATCGCCCACACGCTGGCATGGCCGGCGCGGATGGCGACTCCGTCACCCCGACTCGACCTTGCCGCTGTTGCGCGGCTCGATTTCGCTGAACCGGATCTCGTGCAATTCCCGGCTCTGCGGTTGGCGCGTGCGGCGCTGAAGGCCGGCGGCGGCACACCGGCCATTTTGAACGCTGCCAATGAAATCGCGGTGGATGCCTTCTTGAACCGTCGCATCGGCTTCCTTGATATAGCGGGTACTGTCGAGAAGGTGCTCGACTCCATGGGCACACCTCCGGCAGATACACTGGACGACGTGATCGCGTTGGACGGCGCCGCCAGACAGGCGGCGCAACGGTTCGCCGCCGCGCGGGCATCCTGAACAACCACACGAGGAAGACCCACAACCGTGTTGCATGACCTGCCCAACCTTGCCCGGACGATCGCGGCGTTCGCCGCGGTGCTTGGCGTCCTGGTGTTCGTGCATGAGTTCGGCCACTACATCGTGGCCCGCTGGTGCGGCGTGCACGTGGAGGTTTTTTCGATCGGCTTTGGCAAATCGATCGCCGAGTGGACCGACAAAGTCGGCACCAAGTGGAAACTGGCCTGGATTCCGCTGGGCGGCTACGTCAAGCTGCACGGCCAGGAACAGCCGCACGCCGTTTCCGATGAGGTGCGTGCCTCCTGGATGTCGGGCAAAACCTTCCACGATAAAAAGGTGCTGCAGCGGGCCTTGGTTGTCGCGGCTGGCCCGATCGCCAATTTTCTGCTGGCCTCGGTTCTGTTTACCGCCTTGTTCATGGCCATCGGGCGGCCGGTGACGGAACCCGTGGTGGGTGAGGTGTTGCCGGGCGGCGCCGCCGCGAAAGCCGGGCTGCTCGCGGAAGACCGTATCGAGGCCATCGACGGCCTGCACATCGGTACGTTCGAGGATATCCAGCGTATCGTTGTCGGCCGCCCCGGCCAGCCGCTGAAATTGACCGTCCTGCGTGGCAATCAACAAATCGAAGTACCCGTTGTCACCGGCTCCCGCTCGGCGAACGGACGTTCGGTTGGCATGCTGGGCATCAGCGGAAACAAGGTCGCCTATGTCCCGGCCACCTTGTCCGAGTCGCTCACCGGCGGCTTCGTGCAGACATGGAAAGTGACCACCGACACGCTCGGCGGCATCGCTCAAATGATCAGCGGATCCCGCGGGACCGAGGAACTGGGCGGACCGCTGCGGATCGCGCAGCTATCGGGTCAGGTCGCCAAGCTGGGGATAGCCAGCCTGATTTCGTTCATTGCGGTCCTCTCGGTCAATTTGGGCTTGATCAATTTGTTTCCGATCCCGGTGCTCGATGGCGGCCATCTGCTGTTTTATTTATTCGAAGCGGTGCGCGGTAAGCCGTTGCCGCGGAAAGCGCAGGAATACGGTTTCAGAGCAGGAATCGCCGTGCTTGCAACGCTTTTCCTTTTCGCCACTTGGAATGACCTCACGAATATCGGGTTGTTTCGTTGGGTCGCCAGCTTGATGGGCTGACCTGGGTCGTGAACTATCCGAACATTCGTAGGGGTCGGCTGGCGTCGCGCGCGCGCCGAGGCTATGGTCAGCCGCCTGACGTTCCTTCGAGCCTACTGCGGCGCGTTCCTGTGATCGCGCGATTGGGGAGACCAGCCTTTTGACACCGATTCGCGCCGCGCGGTTTGTTACCGCCTTCCTGTTGTCCGGGCTTATTGCGGCCGCCGCCGGGGCGCAGACACCTGCTTCACCGCGTTCGCCGACAGCGCGCCCCGCTCCCCTTCGCCCCGCTCCCCTTCGCTCGGCAGCGGTGCGCCCGGCGCCCGCTGGCGGCGCGATTCAGGCCGTCAAGATCGAGGGCAATCAGCGTATCGAGGAGGGCACCATCCGCTCCTACATGCTGGTGCGCGCGGGTGATGGATTCGATCAGGACCGGGTCGACCGCAGCCTCAAGGTGCTGTTCGCCACCGGCCTTTTCCAGGACGTGCGCATTACCCGCGACGGCGATGCTCTGACGGTACGTGTTGTCGAGAACCCGATCGTCAACCGTGTTGCGTTCGAAGGGAACCACAAGCTCGGCGACGACACCCTCAAGACCGAAACGCAGCTGCGGGCTCGCGCCGTATATTCTGCCGCGCTGGCCGACGCGGATCGCCGCCACATCCTCGATCTCTATGCCAAACGCGGGTACTATAACGCGTCCGTGGAAGCGAAGATCATCCGGCTGGAGCAAAACCGTGTCGACGTGGTGTTCCAGGTCGACGACGGGCAGGTCACGCTGGTCAGCAAGATCGCCATCGTCGGGAACAAGGCGTTCTCCCAAAGCCGTCTCACCGATGTCATCGATAGCCGTGAGCAACGCTGGTGGCGGTTCCTGTCGACGTCGGATCAGTACGATCCGGAACGCCTGAACTACGACCGGGAATTGCTGCGCCGCTTTTATTTGAAAAGCGGTTACGCCGACTTCGAAGTGCTGGATGGACGCGCCGAATTGTCGCCCGACCGGACGGGCTTTTTCGTCACCTATACGATCAAGGAAGGCGAGCGGTACAGGATCGGCAAGGTCGCAGTGAACTCGCAGCTTCGCAATCTGACGGGCGACGATCTTAAAGAAGTCGTGCCGATGGTCGAAGGCGATTGGTACGACGGTGACGCGGTCGGCAAAACCAGTGACAAACTGGAGGAAACGGTTCGCACGCGGGGCTACGCTTTCGTGGAAGTTAAACCCCGGGTGAGCCGCAACGCCAGCACCCATACGATCGATATCGCTTACGATGTTGGGCAGGGGCCGCGCGTTTATATCGAACGCATCGATATCAACGGCAACCAACGCACGATGGATAAGGTGGTTCGGCGCGAGATGCGGGTGGCCGAAGGCGATGCTTTCAACGCCGAGGCGATCCGGCGCTCCCGCACCCGCCTGACCGATCTCGGTTATTTCCAGAGCGTCGATATCGTGAATTCGCCGGGATCGGCGCCCGACAAGGCCGTTCTGACCGTCAACATCGCCGAAAAGGCGACCGGCGAGCTGAGTTTCGGCGGCGGTTACTCGACGGATGCCGGCGCCTTGGTGGACATCGGTCTGGCCGAACGCAATCTGGTGGGCACCGGCATCAACGCCAGCGTCAACGGCGTGCTGGCGCAGAAGCGGAGTTCGATTACGCTTTCCGTGACCGACCCCTATTTCCTCGATCGCAACCTGGTTCTGGGTGGGGACCTCTTCCTGATTCAGACCAATAATCTGGGTACCCAGGTCTATGATGAACGGCGTGCCGGTTTCGCGGTTCGCTCGGGCTTTGCCTACACTGAGAATCTGCGGCAGGTGATCAGTTACTCCTTGGTCAAGCGCACCGTTTACAAGGTGCAGACCACGGCCAGCCCGTTCATCACCAACCAGGCCGGTGCGACGACGCTGTCGCAAATCGGGTCGGTGCTGACGCTGGATTACCGGGACAGCAGGGTGTCCCCCCATAGCGGTTTCGTAGTCGAGGGCGGTGTCGACTTCGCGGGCCTCGGCGGAGACGCTAAGTTCCTGCGCACCAATGGCAGTGTGTCTTATTACATTCCGCTCGATCGCCTGACCGGTAACAGCGATTGGGCCGTGAAGGTGGCTGGCACTGCTGGTTACCTCTATTCGATCGGCGGCAAGGATCAGATCATCGATCGGTTCTTCCTCGGTGGCGATAACTTGCGCGGCTTCCAAACCGGCGGCGCCGGCCCGCACGACGCGGTGACCGGGGATCCTTTGGGCGGACGCCTCATCTGGACCCAGACGACCGAGTTGCAATTCCCGCTGCCCGTCTCGGCCGATCTTGGCCTAAATGGACGTTTGTTCGTCGATGTCGGCGCGCTGTCCGACGCCGCTTTCAAAAACGTTGGAAGCTGTATTGAGGCGAATGGAACGGCTTGCCGCGTCAACTCATCGGCCGCACCTCGGATCGGTGCCGGTGTCGGCATTTCCTGGAGGACGCAGTTCGGCCTTATCAACATCGATCTGACACCGTTCGTGGTACGCAAGGCCGGTGATCAAACCCAGATATTCCGCTTTGGCTTCGGGACCAAGTTCTAATGATCCAATCGAAAATCACGCGGCTGTGCGTCGTTTCGGCGACGCTGCTGCTTCCTTTGTCCGCTGTGGCGCAGCAGGGGCCGGGTTGGTTTGTCCCCCCTGGTGGCGGTCAAGCCCGCCCGCCCGCCGGCCAGGGTCCTCGCGGCCCGACATCGCCGCCCTCTGGTTTGGCGCCAAGTGGGCAGACCGACGAGCAGCAACCGCCGCTACCGCCATTGCAGGTCGCCTTGCCGCCGTTGCCCGAAATCCCCGATGTGCCCAAGGGCGCGCCGCCACCGGGCGCCGTCATCGGCATCCTGTCGGTGCCGGACGTGCTCCGCATCTCGGTTGCCTACCAGGCCGCCGACAAGGAATTGGGTGCCCGTCGCCAAAAGCTCAACGAAGACGCGCAGCGCGAACAGGCTGCTCTGCGCGACATCGGTCAGGCGCTGGTCCGCGACCGGGCGAAAATGACGCCCGAACAGATTCGCGCCAAGGAGCGCGAATACGAGGAGCGGGTCAATGCATCCCGCCTCAAATTCGGTGAGCGGAACCGTATCATCCAGGAGTCCGGTCAGTATGTGATCGCGCAGATCGACCGCACGCTGGAAGCAGTGACCCAGAAAGTGGCGATCGCCCGCGGGGTTAACTTGGTGCTCAATCGCGCCCAGCTGCTCGGTACTACCGTCGATTTCGACCTGACACCGCAGGTGGCGGAAGTGCTGAACAAGGTACTGCCGAGCGTGGTGATCCCGCCGGATGGGGTTTCGGTGGTGCAGATGATGCAAAATGCGCCGGGTGGCATTACCGCCCCGCCGACGCCGCAAGCGCCGATTCCGTTGGTGGTTCCCCCGGCACCGGCACCCGCTGCTCCGGCAGCACCTCCATCCGCTGCACCTGCAGCACCCGCGCCTGCCGCACCCGCGCCCGCGACACGTCCCCCGGCGACCACGCCACCGAAGCGCTGACACAGATACGAGGACAGGAATGGAAAGGGCAGAAATCGCGGGCGATCCGCGTTTCTTCCAACGAACAGGACCGCACACGTTAGCGGCGGTGGTCGACGCCGCACAGGCCGAGGCCCCGCCGAGACGATTGATGCTGTCCGGCATCGCGCCGCTGCAAACGGCAGAGCCCGATCAGATCAGCTTTCTCGACAACCGCAAATACGTGGCGGCACTGGAGGCGACACGGGCTGGGGCGGTTATCGTGCATCCCGACCTGGCGGCACGCGTGCCTTCGACGGCGGTGGCCATCGTGACCTCCGACCCGCATCCCGCTTGGGCGCGGGTTGCGACCCTGTTCTTTCCGTTGCCGCCAGCCGTTCCAGGTATCCATCCTTCGGCGATCGTGGCGCCGGATGCGGATATAGATCCTACAGCCGAGGTCGGCCCCCTTTGCGTTATCGGGTCCGGTGTAAGGATCGGACCGCGTTGCCGCATCGCCCCGCTGGCGTTCATCGGCGACGGCGTGGTTATGGGTCGGGATTGCCGGATCGGTACGCATGCCAGCGTATCCCATGCCCTGCTGGGTGACCGCGTCGTGCTTTACCCCGGTGCCCGTGTCGGGCAGGACGGGTTTGGCTTCGCCGTCACGCCGGAGGGTTTCCTCACCGTTCCGCAGTTGGGGCGGGCGATCCTGGAAGACGATGTCGAGATCGGATCGAACTCGACCGTAGACCGCGGATCCCTCCACGACACGGTGATCGGCGCTGGTTCCCGTCTCGATAATCTGGTGCAGATCGGGCATAATTGCCGCATCGGCCGCTGCTGCGTGCTGGTGGCGCAGGTCGGCGTTTCAGGCTCGACGGTATTGGAGGATTTCGTGATGCTCGGTGGCCAGGCCGGGCTGGCAGGCCATCTGCGCATTGGAAAGGGCGCCCGGATCGCGGCGCAAGCAGGCGTTATAGGCGACGTGCCGGCCGGCGCGGCGTATATGGGGTTCCCCGCCGAACCGTCGCGTGCGTTTCTGCGCAGCGTGGCGACACTGCGACGGCTGGTCAGGCGCGACACCAGAAAGTAGGGCGACCCACGATTAGCGACGGATAAACGCCATGAACGAAAGCACCCCACTGCCCATCACCGGCCTCACGTTGGGTTCGGCCGATATTCTGCGCCTCATGCGGGCGATCCCGCACCGCTACCCGATGCTGTTGGTGGATCGGATGATCGAGATCGTGCCGCGCGAATCGGCCATCGGGATCAAGAACGTGTCGATAAACGAGCCGTTCTTTCAAGGCCACTTCCCGGGGCATCCAGTCATGCCGGGCGTGTTGATCATCGAAAGCATGGCGCAAACCGCCGGTGCATTGGTGGTCATGAGTTTGGGCCCGGAGGCCGAAGGCAAGGTTGTTTATTTCATGTCGATCGAGGGCGCCAAGTTCCGTAAACCCGTTGTACCGGGCGATCGGCTGTATATTCATTGCGTAAAAGAACGAAATCGCGGCCCGGTGTGGAAGTTCCATGCCGTTGCCAAAGTGGACGGCGTCGCGGTGGCGGAGGCGACGTATTCGGCGATGCTCATGGATCGCGCCGAGCCGATCTGAGACGGACATAAAGAAGCCAAATTTCCCTATGAAACAATAGGTTGCCGGATGTGACGAAATATCCGGCAATAATGCTTGTGTTTGCGCGTGTGCCGTCCCGCCCTAGTGTGCCGGCCACGCCGCAAGCTGGCCCCGATCTGGAATATCGACAGAATGGACGCAATGCCCGACCTGCTCCCCGAGACGACGATGGGCACAACGATCCATCCAACCACCTATATTCACCCGCACGCCGAGATCGGTTCTGGCGTGACGATTGGGCCGTTCTGCACGGTTGGCGCCAACGTCGCGATTGGCGACGGCACCAAGCTGGTGTCGCATGTCGTGGTCGAGGGCCATACGACCATCGGGGAAGGGGTGACCCTCTTCCCGTTTTGCACGGTGGGCCTCGAGCCGCAGGATTTCAAATACAAGGGCGAACCCACGCGCTGCGTGATCGGCGACCGCACCCATATTCGGGAGCATTGCACCATTCACCGTGGCACCGTAACCGGCAAAGGGATCACCACCGTCGGTTCCGACTGCTTGATCATGGCGGTGGTGCACGTCGCGCATGACTGCACGCTGGGGAACGGTGTCATCATTGCCAACAATGCCCTGATGGGCGGGCATGTCAGCATTGCCGATCATGCGGTCATCGGCGGCGCGGCGGCCATCCATCAGTTCGTGGAAATCGGGCGTGGGGCGATGATCGGCGGCGTCACCGGAGTAGGCGGCGACGTGATCCCGTTCGGTAGCGTCATCGGCAATCGCGGTCATCTCGCGGGTTTGAACGTTATCGGGCTGCGGCGCCGAGGTTACGACAGGGCGCAAATCCATCGGTTGCACACCGCTTTCCAGACTTTATTTAGCCACGTGGGCGTGTTCTCCGACCGGCTTGCTGAAACGCGCGCGCAGTTTGGGACCGACCCATTGGTCGCCGAAGTGCTGGCGTTCGTCGATCTGGACCATCAGCCGCGCGGCTTGATCCGGACAATTCCCCACAGCTAATGGTTGTGTTGTTGGATATAATTTCGCGAAAATAGATTTATGACGGAATTCTAACCGGTTAGTAATGTTGACAGGACCGGATTGGTCCTGTATACAATCCATCATCGCCGTAGGGGGATGACCTGCGGCGAGGGGGAAGTCCGGAGATGCCGCTGCCTGACCTGGGGTGGGTTTCCGGGACGATGATCCCCTTCCTCATCCAGACCGGCCAGCATTCAGCTGGTTATCGTCACCCGCCGATTCAAGGCTTGAGCCAAAACGGGCCATCAAGCCCCCGGGCAAGCAAGAATTGGCAGATGTTAGGAGTTTCAGATGGCTTCCGCCGCTATCATGAATATCGGACCCGACGGCAACCTGTCGCGGTACCTGCAAGACATTCGTAAATTCCCGATGCTGACGCCCGATGAAGAGCTGTCGCTCGCGCAGCGTTGGCGGGACTCGGAAGACACCGACGCCGCACACAAGCTCGTGACATCTCATTTGCGCCTCGTTGCCAAAATCGCCATGGGTTACCGCGGCTATGGCCTGCCGATCGGAGAGCTGATCGGGGAGGGCAATGTCGGCATGATGCAGGCGGTGAAGCGCTTCGATCCGGATCGTGGTTTCCGTTTGGCGACTTATGCCATGTGGTGGATCCGGGCCGCCATTCAGGAGTACATCCTGCACAGCTGGTCGCTGGTGAAAATGGGTACCACCGCCGCGCAGAAAAAACTGTTCTTCAACCTCCGCCGCCTGAAGGGCCAGATGCAGGCGTTCGAGGATGGCGATCTCAAACCCGAACAAGTGACCAAGATCGCCCGCCTGCTGGACGTGCAGGAACAGGATGTGGTCAGCATGAACCGGCGCCTCGCCGCGCCGGACAACAGCCTGAACGCCCCGCTGCGCCAGGAAGGGGAGGGCGAATGGCAGGATTGGCTGGTGGACGACTCCGATAGCCAGGAAACCGTCCTGGCGGAACGCGAAGAACGCACCGGACGCACCGCGCTATTGTCGAGCGCCTTGAAAACGTTGAACGATCGCGAGCGCCATATCTTGGTCGAGCGCCGTTTGAAGGACAATCCGACCACGCTGGAAGACCTGTCCCGGGAATACAACATCTCCCGCGAGCGGGTTCGCCAGATCGAGGTGAGGGCGTTCGAACGCCTACAGAAAGCGATGAAGCAGCAGGTCGCCGAACGCCGGGTCTCACCGCCGATGTCAGCCGTCACCACTCACTGATCGCCGAGACCCCAGTCCCGCACCAGTCTCTCACGTTCCGCGCGCAGTCGCGCCGAGCGGGAGCGGCTGGTGGCCTCCAGAACGCCGCGGATGCCGATTGGCAAAAGTTGCGTTAGTAGCCAGCCTGCGGCACAGGCGGACCAGGCCGGGCCGTAGACGGCGGGATCGCTCAGCAGCGCGAAGCCCGCACCGCCCCCCATCTGCCAGAACGTCATCAGCGGTCCGACGCAGGCCGCCGAACCGCAGAGCAGCACCGCGCGCCCGACCGGCCGGCCCGGCTGGCGGTCCACCAGCACCGCGACGATAGCGGGTGCCAGCAACACGACCAGCATCGCGCTTGCCATTGGCGCCACCGCCGCGCAGGCGCCGCAGGCGAGGCCCTGAATCCAGATAATGCCGCGGCCCTTCTCCTTCGCGACGGCTTGCTTGCGCGCCATCAGCCCAACGCCGCCGCGACCAGACAAGCTGCGAGCGCTGTCAGGCCGAGCCCCGCCGTGACCTCCAGTCCATAGCGGGTCGCCAGGCTCGCCCGTTCCGCGCCGCCATGCACGATTCGCGACAGTTCGGCGTCGATTCGGGCGAGTGACGCGGCGGCAGTGGCGGCGGCGGCGGCGTCCGATCGCAGGTCCGCTGGATCGTCCAGCGCCGCGACGATGGGGGCGAAGAAGCCGTCAGCTGCCAAAGCGGCCAGTTTTTCTTTTAGCGCGGTGCGCCGATTTCGATTGTTCCATCCGGCGGTTAACGGTTCCGCTTGCGTCACCAGCCAATTCGCCAAGGCCATCATCGGCCGAGGGGCAAATCGGCTTTGCAGGCTCGCAAGGATCCGGAGCCAGGGCATGGTTGGGAACTCGGTCCCATGATGCGCCGCGAGGGCGTTCACCTCGATTTCCAGATCGCGGATCATGTGCGCGGCGAGAAATGCCACGCAGTCGAGATCGAACGGCTGGCGTGCGTCCCGCACGATCGCCTCCATCGCATCGGCGACCGTTTCGAGGTTGACGACCCACTGGCCCTCCCCCAAGGCACCGCCGCACGGAAGCAGCGGGTTGAGCGCATAAGTCAGCCGCACCACCCCGCCGGCGGGGGGGCGCACACGCATTAAGGCCTGGATTGCTCGCGCTTCGGAGCGTAGGGCGACCACGTCGCATCGGTCCTCCCGTGTCGCGGCCCAGGTGCCGATCGCTTCAACGGACATAGCCTCCTCCAGCCGTTCCCGCAGGCCGGTGTCCTGGTGGTTGCCCATTGCCAGGGCTGGTCCCAACCCGTCCGGCCAGAACACCGCGCCGCGCCAGCACAAAGGAGCCAAGGGTTCGAGTGTCGCGACCACCCGCATGGCCAGTATCGTATCGGCCCGATTGTCATTTTGCTGGGGTTCGGCCGCGCGCTGGCGCAACAATTCCTCGACCCTTCCGCACAAGGATGCGTCGCCGAGGCCGCGCCGCAGCCAATGTGCGATACTGCCATCCCGTAGGGCCCGTACACCGCTCTCGGGTTCCTGTCCGATCGCTTGCGCCAGGGTTCTCGCATCCCAGGCAACGGTACCGCCGACGCTCAAAGAGCGCGGCGCCCGCCGAGGGGGGCGCGCGGCGACCCGGCGACCCCGCGCGGTGACGGGGTCGAGCAGCATGCTGGGTGTTGGACGGTGATCGGGGTCCTCGGCCAGCATGCCGCGCGCGAGATCGGCGATCAGGGACGGCATACGCGCGTCCCCGGCGAGGGCAGCGAAGCTGCCCAGTTCCAGCTTGCGGCGGAGTACTGTCGCGCGATCGAGGCCGGCGAGGGGTTCGGACCCGGTCGCCAACGCGATCAGCAGGCAGCCGAGGGCGTAGACGTCGTCGGCGATCGTGCCATCCCCTTGCCCCGCCGGATGGCACATCAGGTTGTAGAACGGTTCATAGGACGGTGGCTGGTGGAATGCTGGCGGCGCCGCCCACGCGCAGCCGAGGGTGACAGGCTGGCCAGGTCCGGCAACGAACAGATTGTTGGAACGGATCGCGCGATGGGTGAGGCGTCGCGTCTCAAGCTGACACAACACCAAGGCGGCGGGCCGTAGTACGTGTGCAACCAGGGCCGCTTCCGGCCAGGGCCGCGCGATGGCGGCAAGCGTCGCGCCTTGCGGTGCGGGGCAGATAACGAAAAAGGCGGGGGCACCTTCGGATCCAGGCGCCACACCGATGCCCAACGGGATCAGCAGGTTTTCAATTGGCTCGCTCAGACCGCGCATCACGTTCGCACGCACCGGCGCCGCTCGGCTTACCTCGACCGCCATGAGGTCGGTGCGTCCGGTTCGCAGGTCCGTGGCGGCGAAGGCCGGTTGGCCGCCGCCCGCGCCGCTGAGGGGCCGAGTGGGGTTCACGATAAAACGCCCGCCGATGGGCGGGTGCGGTCGATCGGTGTCGGTGGATTGCTGCATCGGGGACCGCGCCATAGTGACGCAGCCGATTGTGACGAGGAAAGGTTAACGAAGGGTTAACGTCCCTCGTTTTTCTGGTGTCTTATACCACCGGCCCTTGAAATGCACCTCTGGCCGTGCCCGCCGATATTATACCAGCCGGGCGATTGATCCGATCCGATCGGACGTACGGTGTTGCCCGACTGAGCGGGCACGTTTGGCCGACTGACAAAACCACGCCAGCGGAGCCCGATTGGCGTTCCGCTGGCGCGTTTCGTACGAAACAAGACAATGCCCCGTGCAGGACGGTTCACAAGGGCAATTGCAACCGCGACCTATACAGGAATGTACACGACCCACCCATCGGTTACGATTACGTCCGCTGCGAGGTACCAGTAGCAGTCCACATAATCGCCCCAATCGATGCAATATCCATAGTACCAGTCGCCAGCCTGTGCGAGTTGCATATCCCCGAACGCAGCCAGATGGACATTACCCGATCCGGAATCAGCCATCTTCTTGTTTGTCTTGACTTTGGAGACCGGGTGGCTGCCGGCGGTCATCGCCGTCACTTTTCCGTTATTCACTTCTGCGATCACGGCATCTTTTCCGGCCTTGCCGACCTCGTGTTTGCCATTTTGTTTCAGCTTCGCGCCGAGCAGGTCATGACCATTGTGATGGCGATGAGGGCCCTTCGCGAAAGAAACGCCCGCCACGCCGAATGCGGCGGTGGACGCAAGCAAACCCAAAACGAAACGGCGATTTGGCATGATACAGCACTCCATGATGGCGGCATGATCGCCGCCAAGGTCGTCACGGCACTTCGGTGGCTTCAGTGTAGATCGCCTCGGAATTGTCACCAGCCGCTCCGGGCGATTGCGGCGTCGCGATGATCGGCGCGGTTGGCACCTTCGTAGTTCGCATCCATCGAGCGCCAGTGAGCGATTTCCCTCGCCCGAAGCATCTGGCCGTAGCCGCGATCTCTGCGATAATCTTGCGCTGCCACGGGAGTAGCAGCGAGAGTACCCGGTACGACGATGAAAGCGAGGCGCATGGCAACCTCCAACGGATAACAGTGAGGCATATGGCGAGTATTAAAGGGCGCCAATATGTCGCTCGTACGGCATTTTGGTGGCATTCTTTCCGCCCGCTGCGGTCTCGACAGCGAACTCAACGAGAGCGTAGAGCCCACCCTTAGACGGAAAAGCGACCGGTGTTATTCAGCCGGCACCTTGTGTGGTGCAAGTTTGGCAGAAAGACAGTGGGCAGGCGCTCACTCGCGGGATGCTTCGGTGCCTTAGCCATTTCGATTACTTACCAAACTATTGTTTGCGAGGCGTTAGGGTATTCCGCCGCAAAACGGCACCGATAGGATCGGGATATACTTATACCATGTGTGGACGGCCCGCTGTGTTCAAGAGCCAGCGCCTACAAATCAGCGGATTGACCCCAAGATTTCTGCACTCCCAAAACGTCAGGCTCTGACGGAGCTCCTGCCGACGCCGAACCTTGCTGTCCTGAT
>JANXTL010000172.1 GCA_025352375.1 Acetobacteraceae bacterium
TTGAAGCAGCGCATCGTCCCGGTCACCTCGACCTCCGCCGGCATGACATTCGACGCCTCCGCCGACCCGCCATGGATCGACCCCACGCTGATCACCGCCGTCTCCGATGGCGCCACCGACCGGCTGACCACCGTCTGCAACCCCATCACGAACTGCGCCTGAGCAATCGTCGCGTCGGTCGCCAGATGCGGGGTCGCCCCGCCATGCCCGCCGGTCCCGCGGAACGTCACCACCCACCGCCCGGCCGCCGCCATCATCGGGCCCTTGCACAAAGCGAACCGGCCCTCGGCGATGCCGGGCATGTTGTGCATGCCGTAGACTGCGTCGCAGGGGAATCGCTCGAACAGCCCATCGGCGATCATCGCCGCCGCCCCGCCGCGGCCTTCCTCGGCCGGCTGGAAGATCACATGCACGGTCCCCGCGAAGTCCCGGTGCGCCGCCAGCACTTTGGCGGCGCCGAGCAGCATGGCGGTGTGGCCGTCGTGCCCGCAGGCATGCATCAGCCCGGCGTTGGCGGACGCATACGGCAACCCGGTTTGCTCGGCGATCGTCAGCGCGTCCATATCCGCGCGCAGCCCGATGGCGCGCTGGCCGGGCAATGAACCCCGGATGGTGCCCACAACGCCCAACTTCCCCACGTTCTCCGTGACCGGCACACCCCAACCCCGCAATGTCTCGGCCACCAGCGCGGCGGTGCGATGCTCGTCCATCCCAAGTTCCGGATGCGCGTGAATATCCCGCCGGATCGCGGTCAGCTCGGGGTGCGCGGCGGCGATGGCGTCGCGTATGGATGTGTCCAGCATGGCGACCTCAAGGTTGATCGGGACGAACGATCGCTGTTCTATCCAACCCAGGAGAGGGAGGAAACCATCGCCGTGCGCGCCGTCGTCCACATCGGCCCCCACAAGACCGGCACGACCTACCTGCAACAGATGTTCGAGTCGCTATCCGCCGAAGCCCTCACTCAGATCGTCACTGGCCGCCGAGCATCGGCGTCTGTGGGCCGCTTACGCTCCCTGCGTTGCCGATCCTCACCCGGCGGCCCAATTCTTCGATCCCGTCCTCCGGACGGTGCCATTAGAGCGTGATCGCCTGAGGTTGACTTCAACCTCGGGCGTGAATCACCCTCTCGAACAAAGGCTTAGACCATGATCGAACGCCGAGATCGCGTGCGACCTCAAACGATCATAGTCTAGCCAATCCTGGCTACCTCGCCAACCCGGCCGTGGGGCAGCAATATAGGGCGCTCTACGACGAATTTCGTGCCGCCTGACAGGAGGATCCCGATGCGCGCCGCCGTATTCCACACCGAAGGCCAGCCCCTGGGAATCGAGAACCGTCAAACGCCAGTCGCTCAACCCGGCGATATCGTGCTGAGGGTCGCGTATTGCGGCATCTGCGGCTCCGACCTCCACGCAACGGAACCCAGTCCCACGCCGCTGGAGCCGGGCACCGTGCTGGGGCACGAATACGCTGGGATCGTGACGCAATCGGCGTCTCCGTTGTTCGCGCCGGGGGACCGGGTTATCGGGTTGCCGCTGCGGGAATGCGAGGATTGCCGCCCGTCCGGCACCGGCTGCCGCGACCGGCTGGGGATCCATTGCCCGCGCAACCGGATTATCGGGCTGGCGGCCTCGGAACCGGGCGCCTACGCCGAGTACGTGACGATGCCGGCGCACCACGCGATCAGGGTGCCGGATGGGCTGGACCTGAAGCTGGCGGCGTTGACCGAACCCCTCGCCGTGGGCTTGCACGCCGTCCGGGCGGCGGGTGCACTGCTGGGTGCGCGTGTCCTGGTCGTGGGCGCCGGCCCGATCGGTCTGGCCGTGGTCCTGTTCGCCCGAGCGGCCGGGGCCAGCGAGATCGTCGTCGCCGAACCCGGTGAGGCAAGGCGCGCATTGGCGGCGCGGCTCGGGGCTACAATCGTCGAGTCGGCCGATGCCGCGACCAACCCGGCAGTGATTTTCGAATGTGTCGGCGTGCCCGGCGTGCTGGCGCAGTGCATGCGCGTCGCGCCGCTGCACGGGCGAATTATCGTAGTCGGGGTATGCCGGGTGGAAGATCGCGTGATGCCACGCGTGGCCATGAAGATCGCGTGATGCCACGCGTGGCCATCCGGAAGGAACTGCTGCTGCAATTCGTGCTGGGCTACACGCGGGAGGAATTCGCGATAGTTCTGGCCATGCTGGCGTCCGGGCAAATCGATGCCGGGGCTTTGATCACCGAGGTGATCGGCCTGGACGCTGTACCCTCGATGTTCGAGGCGTTGCGACGGCCAGGCTCACACGCCAAGGTCCTGATAGACCCTTCGGCTTAGCCCTGGCGGCACTTCATCCGTGGGTTCTTCTTGTTGATCACGTAGACCCGCCCGCGACGGCGAACGACGCGGCAGTTCTTGTCGCGCACCTTGGCCGACTTCAGGCTGTTTCTGACTCGCATGACACAGTTTTCTTCCAGGCAAACGGAGGCGGGTGGATAGGGGGACCGACCGGCGGAGTCAAGCCGGTTCGTTAGCCGGCCCGGGACATCGTCGGCTGATTCCCGTTGCGCACGACGATCGCCGGCGACGGCATGGACCAACTGGGCGCGCCCGGCTTGCGGGCCACGGGCGGCGCGGTGAGCATCGTCTCGGACTGTGTGTAGCCCAAGGCGTGGCTCAGCTTGGCGGCAGCGTCCTGTACGATCGACACCAACGCCCGAGGGCGCGGCGGGCGCATCCGCATCGTGGGGGCACTGATGAACATGACCGCGACCACTTGCCCGGAGGCATCGCGAACCGGCGCGCCAACGCTAACCGCGCCCGGCACGACCTCATCGGAAGTGACCAGGTAGCCGCGCGCCCGGATGCGCTGCAGATCGGCGGCGATCCAGGTTGGATCGGTACGGGTGGCGGGCGTGAAGCGCGGCAGGCGCTGGGTCAGCAACTGGGTTTGAACAGACTCTGGCGCATGCGCCAGCAGCATGCGGCTGGTGCCGGCATGCAATGGGCCGCGACTGCCAACATCTGTGTAAATGCGCAGCGCCGGGTCGGTTCGATAAACAGCGATTGTTTCGCTCGACATGCCGTCGCGGACGCGCAAATAGGCGTTCTCTCCGGCAGCGATGCCCAGCGCGGTCAGGAACGGCATGGCCGTTGTCGCCAGCGCGCCTTGTTCCACGGCTGCCTGGCCGAAGGCGTTCCAACGCGTCCCGAGGCGCCAGGTTTGGGCAGCCTCATCGCACACCGCGAAACCTTTGATTTGTAGAACACGCAGCAGGCGGGTCGCGGTAATTGGGGCGCAATCGGCTCGTTTGGCCAGTTCCGCGACGCCGACCGGCCCGTCCTTTGCCAGCAATTCCAGCAGGTCGATGCCCCGTTCCAGCATCGCCGTGCTGGCCTCTTTCGGCAATGTTGCCACGATCACCGGTTTCGGCAGCTCGGCCTGCACGGCCACAGAACGTCGGAGGGCGACCGGCTGCTTGGCCACCATGCGGGATTTTGCGGTCTGTTGCTTCATGGACGCCATTGATTTCTCGCCGATTGCTTCGGGTTACCGGTCGGTAGCATGTCATCCCCCGTCTTGAGGGTCTAAAGCCGGATTCGGATATCAGCCATGTCCTAAGCAGAGGACAACCCCCGCCGGATTTTATGCGTTGTTGACAAGACCCGATTCGGTCTGCGTTGTCCGGCCATGCGCCTGCCCCTCCTTGTCATGCTGGCCTTGCTAATGGGGACGTCCGTCCAAGCGGCGGCAGCGGTGGAGCGTGACCGCTACTTCGCTGCGAGCGATGGGACCCGTCTCCATTATATCGAAGCGGGTTCGCCCACGGCCCACACGATCGTGTTGGTTCCCGGCTGGACGATGCCCGCCTGGATATTCCAGCCGCAAATCCAGGCCCTTAGCCGCCGCTATCATGTCATTGCCTTCGATCCGCGCGGACAGGGGGCGTCGGATGTCGCGCCGACAGGTTATGAGCCGGCGCGCCGCGGCAAGGACATCGCCGACCTGATCGGTCAGCTTGGATCGGAGCGGGTGCTTGTCCTCGCCTGGTCGCTCGGCGTGCTCGACACCCTGGCCTACGTCCATTCGACCGGCGACGCGCGCCTCATGGGCCTCGTTCTGGTCGACAACTCGGTGGGGGAGGAACCGCCGCCGCCGGTGATTCCCAGGCCCCCCGGCCCGCCACCGCCCAAACCGCCGCACGCCGAACGGATGCGCCGCTTCGTGGAGGGCATGTTTCGCAGCCAGCCGGGTCGAGCATACCTCGACCGCCTGACGCGGGCGACACTGCATATGCCCGAAGAGGCCGCCAAAGCCCTTTTGGCCTATCCGTTCCCGCGCAGTTACTGGAAGCAAGCGATCTATGCGACCACCCGTCCGGTCCTCTATATCGTGCGCCCGCGCTGGGCACCCCAGGCGGAAACCCTCGTCCGCAACCGGCCGGGAACGGAGAGCGAAATTTTTACCAGCGCCGGCCATGCCCTGTTCGTCGACGAACCCGCCCGTTTCAACACGATCGTCGAGAGCTTCATTCGCCGCCGGGTGTGGCCATGAAGCTGCTCCCACTTTTTCTCGTATCGCTGGCGGCAGTGGGCTACGAGACCGCGTTGACGCGTTACTTCGCCGTCGCGAAATGGTCCGAATATGGCTATTGGGTGATCTCCATCGTCATGGTGGGCTTCGCACTTAGCGGCGTCGTGATCGCCTTGTGGCGGGATGCGTTTGCCCGCAATGGGGAGCGTCTGCTGGCGACACTGCCACCGGTGCTCGTGGCGACGGCGGCGGCCGGTTACTTCCTGGTGACGGTCAATCCGTTCAACCCGTTGCAACTGCAGAACCCCGCCACGTATGAGCCGCAGCTTTGGAACATCGGGCTATACTATCTCGCTTTGCTGCCGTTCTTCTTTCTGGCGGGCACATTCATCAGCCTGAATTTCGTGCTGCACGCACGCCGGATCGGGATCGTCTACGGGTTCGACCTCACGGGCGCGGGTGCCGGATCGGCCAGCGTGCTGGTGGCGATGTTCGCGGTGCATGCGTTCAATTTGGTGCCGCTGCTGCTGGTGCCCCTGGCGGCCAGCGCGCTGTTCGTGGATCGCCGCTGGCGCTTGCGGTCGGTGTTGGCCACCGTCCTGGCGCTGGCCGGCGCCGAGGCCGGATTGCTGACATATCCGCAGGCTGCCTTCAACGATTTCAAATCGATCTACGCGCCGCTGCACACCCAGGATGCCAAAATCGTGGCACAGGTCCTGTCGCCGCGCGGCGATTACCTGCTGCTGGACGATTTTCTGGAGCGGGTGGACACCGATATCTCCAACAACGCGGGCATGATGGGCGTCGGCGGCCCACCGCGGACCTACGGCCTGTACCGTGACGGCAACCGGATCGCCGCGTTACCGATGGGTGGCGCGTGGGATGTCGGTTATGCCACGGCCGCGCTGGATGCCTTGCCGTACACCTTGATCCCTGGTGCCCGCGTGTTGCTGGCGGGTGGGTCTGGCGGCTTCCGTGTGAGGCAGATCCTGGCGCTGGGCGCTGCCAAGATCCGTGTGTTGGAGCCGGAGCCTGTCCTGGCCGACGCGTTGCGGCTGGGCATGGGGCCATCCCCCCGCCTGCCGGTGGATCCCGTCGTGCGGATCGCCGATGAAAGCCCGCTGGCGTCCCCAACCGGGGTGCATGACATCGTCGATATATCGGCCGATTTTCTCGATTCGGGGGAGGCCAACGTCAGCGCCTTCAGCGCCGAAGCCATTGCCGGCTATTTGAACGGTCTGCCGAATGCCGGCATCGTCTCCATTCCCGCGTCCATTCGCGATTTCCCGGTCTACGCGCTGCGCATGCTGGCTACCGCTCGCGCAGGTCTGCTGAAGGCAGGCGTGCAGGATCCGGCGGCGCATGTCGTGGTATACCGTTCGGCCTGGTCGGTGCGCATCCTGCTGTCGCGGGAACCCTGGAGCCAGGAGCGGCTGGCCGTGGTTCGTAAATTCTGCGACGACCGTTCGTTCGACGTGTCCTGGTATCCCGGCATGGATGTCGTGGCTGCCCGAGCCAACCTGTATAACGACCTTCCACGGGTGTCGTTCGGTGCGGGGGAGGTCGAGGCCACCGGCCCCGACGATGCCATCGCCGATGAGGCGCAGGCGGTGCTGAACGGGCAGCCGACCCAGTCTTCGCAGTACTTCAATCTCGCGCCGATTACGTTGGACCGGCCGTTCTACTATGCCGCGCCTCGGCTCGATCGCCTCGGCACCATGCTCAAGCGGCTGGAAATCCTGCCGCAGCAGGAGGTTGGGGTGCTCGTGAACCTGGCCGTGCTGGCGCAGGCGCTGGTCATCGCAGCGGTCGTTTTGGCAGTGCCCCTGGCGGCCCGGCGTCGGCTGCGCGGAGCGTCGGAGGAGCCCGTGCCGCTGCTGCGGGCCGTGGTGTATTTCCCGGCCCTCGGGCTGGGCTTTCTGTTCGTGGAAATCTATCTGATCGAGAAGGCCAGCCTGTGGCTGAACGACCGAACGGGCGCCTTTGCCCTGGTGCTGACTGGGATGCTGGTGTTCTCGGGCCTTGGCAGTCTGGCGGCGGGCCGGTTGTCGCGGGCGCCGGCCACCAGCATGGCTTACGTGGCAGGCGGCGTGCTGGTCTGGATGATTGCGACGCTGCTGTTCCTGGAGCCGTTGATCCTTTCAACGCTCACCTGGTCTTGGACGGCACGGGCGGCATCCCTCATGGCAGTGGTCGCCCCGGTATCGGTGCTGCTTGGCCTGCCATTCCCGCTCGGCCTGAGTCGGGCCGGGACCGGCGGGCTGCTGCCATGGGCCTGGGGGCTGAATGGGGCCTTTTCCGTCGTGGCCACGCCGTTGGCCAATCTGATTGCGCGGGAAGCGGGCTTCGAGAGGGTTCTTTTGTGCGCCGCGATATTGTATGGGCTCGCGCTGTTAACGTTCCCCATGACCAGGAGACGCCCCGCGTGGCACCGTTCGACCGAACCATCACCCGCCGCGGATTGATTTCCGGCGCCGCGGCCGTCGCTTTCGCCGGTCCGGCGCTGGCCGTCGCTTTCGCCGGTCCGGCGCTGGCCGTCTCTTTCGCCGGTCCGGCGCTGGCCGCGGCCAACGCGGCACAGTGGACCCGCGCCGATTACGAAAAGGCGATGGCCGCCTCCGGCCGACCTGTGACCCTGACGGACGCGCAGTTCGACGCCATCCAAAAGCGTCGCCCAGGCGCGCTGAAGCGCATCGAAGCCTATCTGAAGGAACGCCTGAGTTCAGCCGATCCGGCCGTGCTCGCCGCCTTCGCGGAAGTGCCGCGCGAGTATTTCCACTACGTTTACCCAGACAAAGTCGCGCAGCCGAGCATGGCGTATGAAGATACGCCGAAGCCTTGGGCGCTTGGATATGGGTCCGCGCTGTCGGACTACCTCGGGCAGGCTTACATGACCCAGGTGTGCCAGCCGAAACCGGGCGACGTGACCCTGGAAATCGGCACCGGCAGCGGGTTCCAGAGCTCGATCTTGTCGCGCATCGTAAAGGATGCCTACACGATCGAAATCATTGAGCCGCTGGGCAAGGCGGTGGACAAGATATTCGAGCCGCTGGGCTACACCAACGTCCACGGCAAGGTCGGCGACGGCTATTTTGGCTGGCCGGAGGTTCAAGGCGGGTTCGACATTATCATCGTGACCTGCGCCGCTACCTTCGTGCCGCAGGCGCTGTTGCAGCAGCTGAAGCCGGGCGGACGGATGGTCATCCCCATCGGGCAGCCGTTCAAGCGCGGCCAAGTGCTGTATGTTTACACCAAAGACGCGGAGGGCAAAGTCCACTCCAAGCGCGACATGGGCGTGTTCTTCATTCCGATGACCGGCGCGATCGCTAAGGCGACGCCGGTGCCGGCGCCGCAATAGAGCGCGATCGTCTGAGGTCGATCCGACCTCAGACGTGAATCGCCCTCGCAGACATCAGGTCCTCGGCCCATCCGGCAATGCGTTGGGCATTGCCGAGCCAGGTGTATTGACGCTGTTCCAGTTCGGTTCGGGCTGCCTGACCCAGCCGCCGGCGCAGATCGGTGTCCAGCATCAGCCGGCGGATCGCGGCCCACATAGCGGCGGTGTCGGCGGGATCGAACAGTAGCGCGTTTTCCTCGTGCCGCAGGATTTCGCGGATATTAGGCTGATCCGGGGCGACGATGGCGCAGGACGCGGCCATATAATCGAATATTTTCAACGGTGAGGCGTAGGCTGTCACCTGCGGCTGTAGCGCGATGTCGAATTTTTCTACGTGGGCCGGCACGTCCTCGTGTGGCACGATTCCGGTGAAGTTAACTTGGTCGGCGATACCCAGTTCACCCGCCTGCTTTACCAGCTCGTCGCGCGCAGGCCCGTCGCCCACTACGGTTAGGCGCAGAGGTTGTCCCGGCATCTCCGCGACGACCGTATTCAGGCCGTGCCAGGTGCGGATGAAGCCAACGAAACCAAGCGTGACCGGTCCGTCTCGCGCTTCCCTCGGCGGAAACCGGTCGAGCACGACCCCATTCGGAACGACCTCGACCCGTTCGGGGTCAACGCCGCCTTGGACGAGAATATCGCCCAACACCCGGGTGACCGGCAGCACGCGGGTGGCGGAGCGCCAGGTGAACCGTTCCAGGGCCGCGGCAATCCGCGTGAGCCGCAGATTGTCGAATTTCCCCCGCTCCCGCGCCAACGGCGCATTAACTTCCAGGAAAAGGATCGCGCCATTCAGCCGTGCGACCAGTGCGCCGGCCAGGAAATAGAGGTTGCAGCGTTCGTAGATGAAGTCCGGTTTGAAGCTGCGCCAGGCGCGACGCAGGCGCCACCACGCGGGGATGTTGTAGGCCAATTCGGCGAACTCCCCCAGGACGCCCGGCAGCAGGCGGCGCAGGATGGCGACGGCTTTGCTTTCGCCGCCAAATTCGGACTGGTCGTAGAAGCTGGGGCCGACGACCATCACCTCGTGCCCATTGGCGCGGAAGGCGCGGATCAACTCCTCGACATGGACGCTTTGGCCGTCATGCGACTGGATGCGATGGCTATAGAGGATGCGCATAATGCTCAGGCTTCCATCCCGTCCCCTGGGGTCGCTGGGACGTTGGGCGATTCGCGCGGAAATGGATGCAGATCGCTCCGTTCGGCGTTTCCGACCCGGTGTTGGAGGAAGGTCGCGGCGGGTTCAACCGAATCGACCTCCTGCGCAACCGCCAAGGAAATCCACTGGATGTAGGTGTGCTTGCTCATGACCGGATCTTTCTGAACGTATCCGTGAGTATCCACATCGGAATGTCGGATCGCAGATTCGTCCTCTCTTTGCCCATGATCGGACGCTTCTGCCAAGGGCACACATTCTGGCTTTGGCAACACATGTGTTTCATGTGATGCTGGTCATGAAACACGAATGCAGAGTTAGCGTGGCTGCTCAAACCCTTCCGTCCGCGCGGTATCCCATCCGCGCGACGGCGGTTTCCAGCAACGAACCGCGCACCCAGGTGCCCTGGCCGGTTTTCTCCCGGTTCAGCAGAGCGGTGACCACGCCGGCATAGCCGGACAGGCCGATGGACATGTCGATGAAGCTGACGCCGCACCTTATGGGTGTGCCACCGGGGTAGCCGATGGTGGACATCGGTCCGGCAAAGTCCCGCACCAACGGGTCGTAGCCGCGCTATTCCGCCAGCGGGCCGAACGCGCCGTAGCCAGAGATGTTGCAAACCTCCAAACGCGGGTTGGCTTCCCGAAGCGCCTCCAGGCTGATGCCGAGGCGGGCGGCGGTGTCGGGCAGGAAGCTGTGGATCAGCGCGTCGGCGCCGGCCGCCAGATCTTTCAGCACGGCGCGGGCACCGGGGTTCTTCAGGTTCAGGGCCATGGAGCGCTTGCCGCGATTCACGCTGGTGAAATTCGCGCTATATCCTTCGCGGCTCATGGGTGGCCAGCGGCGGTTCTCGTCGCCTTCCGGGCTTTCGAATTTAATCACCGTGGCGCCGAAATCGGCTGGCATTTGGGCGCAATAAGGACCGGCGAGCACGCGGCTGAGGTCGATGACGCTAATACCGTTGAGCACCAGGGGATTCGCATTTCGAATTTCCTTGACGAGCGGCTCAGCGCTTGCCCGGCTCGACGCGAATCGATTTTACATCCGGTGCGTTTCACCTGAGCGACACGATGGAAGAGTTCGAGTCGGTGGGGCAGGTTCTCGCTCCAGCGCCCCCATGGGACATGATCTGGGACACGACATAGAGCGTGATCGCCTGAGGTTGACTTCAACCTCGGGCGTGAATCACCCTCTCAAACAAAGGCTTAGACCATGATCGAACGCCGCGATCGCGTGCAACCTCAAACGATCACGCTCTAAGCCGTCCCGCGACCGATCGGTGATTTTGTAGACTGCCACGGACAGGCGGAGATCGACATCCAGGCTGTCGGGAAGAACGCCCTCCGCCAGGGCTTCGCCATTGTCAGGGCCGGGGACGCGGAAAAAGCAATTTCCGCAAGACCCCCGGCACCTTGAGCGCGAACCGTCAGAACACCTGTTCGCCGTGCAGCACGATGTCCAACCCCTCCCGTTCTTCGTCCCGGCTGACCCGCAGTCCGACCACTGCGTCGGTGACCTTCAGCAGGATCCAGGTGCCGATGCCGCAGAACGCGATGGTCGCGGCCACCGCCAAGCCTTGCACGCCCAGCAATTGCAATCCGCCGATGGTCACGCCCGCCGGTGCCTCCTTGGTCGCGGTCAGCGGCCCGAAGGCGAACCAGCCGGTGGCCAAGGTGCCGACGATGCCGCCGATACCATGCACGCCAAAGGCGTCCAGGCTGTCATCGTAGCCCAGCCAACCCTTGACCGTGGTGGAGGTCCAGAAACACACCGCCCCCGCGACCAGCCCGATGGCCAGCGCCGGCCCGGGCAGCACGAATCCCGCCGCCGGCGTAATGGCTACCAGCCCGGCAACTGCGCCGGAAATCGCGCCGAGAACGGACGGTTTCCCACGCAGATACCACTCCGCGAAGGTCCAGCTCATGGTCGCACCTGCCGCGGCGATCTGGGTGACCAGCACCGCCATGCCGGCGCGCCCATTGGCGCCGAGCGCGCCGCCGGAGTTGAAGCCCATCCAGCCGACCCACAGCAGGCAGGCGCCGATCACCGCGTATGTCAGGTTATACGGCGCCATGTTTTCCTGCCCGTAGCCAAGCCGCTTCCCCAGCACCAGGGCACAGACCAGGCCGGTGACGCCGCAGTTTATTTCCACGACTGTGCCGCCAGCGAAGTCGGCGACACCCATGACGGCAAGCCAGCCGTTGGGGCTCCAGACCCAATGCGCCAGCGGCGCGTAGATCAGCAGCGACCACAGCGTGAAGAACACCAGCATGGCGGAGAACTTCATCCTGTCGGCGCAGCTTCCTGTCACCACGGCCGGCGTGATGATGGCGAAAGCCATCTGGAACATGATGAACACGCTCTCGGGGATCGTGGTCGGCTGTGCGTTGGGCGTGCCGGCGCCGAGCGTAAACGGCTGGTCCCACCCGTCCGCGAGGCCATTGAGGAACAGGCGCGAAAAATCGCCGATCCAGGCATTGCCATTGCCGAAAGCGAGGGAATAACCCGCCACCATCCACACCACCGTCATCGCCGCGCACAGGCTGAACGACTGCATCATGATCGCGAGCATGTTCTTCTTACGCACCATGCCGGCATAAAACAGCGCCAGGCCGGGTATGGTCATCAGCAGCACCAGCACGGTGCAGACCAGCACCCACGCGACGTCGCCTGCCTCGATATGTGGCATCCGAGAGTTCCCCATTTTGCTTGCTGTGCCAGGACCAACAAACGTGCCAATATCAACAGGTTGCCCAACACGGCTCGGGAGGCCGATGTGCCCCGATGTTGGGCAGCGCCGATCGCCCACTGGACGGGCAATTGCACAGGTTCGCACCGGAACCGGCCCAAAGACCGTTGCCCATTCGTTGGGCAGCACTGCACGAGGTTGTCATGAACGATTCTGAAACCCGGTTGACGGCGGACGTTTGCGTGATGGGCGCCGGCCCGGTGGGCGGCAGTCTGGCGTGCATGCTGGCGCAATCGGGCGTCAGAACGGTGGTAATCGACCGCGCCCCGTTGCGGCCGATGGAGCACCCGGCCTTCGACGGGCGGGCGTACGCGATCTCGGCGGGCTCCCGGCGGTTGCTGGATGCGTCCGGGCTTTGGGCGAAGTTGCCGGAACGGGCGCAGCCCATCCAGGAAATCCGGGTCAGCGACGGCAGGGTCGGACGCCCGGCATCCCGGTTGTTTCTCCATTTCGACCACCGGGAACTTGGCCCCGACACCGGCCCCTTCGGCTGGATGGTGGAGGCGCGCGGCCTGCGCATCGCGTTGAACGCCCTGTTGCCCACTTTGCCGGCTTTGACTGTCATGGCGCCCGCGGAGGCCACCGTCGAACGCCGCGCCGACGGCGCCACGGTTCGCATCGCCGGCGGGCCGGCGATCGATTGCCGCCTGGCGATCGCCGCCGAGGGCCGCAATTCCCCGCTGCGTGAACAAGCCGGCATTCCCGTGACCCGGCTGCCTTACGGCCAGACCGGCATGACATTCGCCATCTCCCACGAACACCCGCACCATGGCATCGCGGTGGAGCATTTTCTGCCCGCCGGCCCCTTCGCTTTGCTGCCAATGGCGCCTAGCGCCGACGCGCTCGTCGGCGGTGCGCCCAACGTGTCGGCCATCGTATGGACCGAACGCACCCCGGCGGCGGAGCGCATGATGGCGCTGGACGATGCCCGCTTCGAGCGGGAGGCCGCGCGCCGCCTGGGCGATCACCTGGGAAAAATCAAGCTGGTCGGACGGCGCTGGAGCTACCCATTATCGGCCATGCTGGCACACCGGTACACCGATACGCGGCTGGCGTTGGCGGGCGACGCCGCGCACGGCATCCACCCGATTGCCGGCCAGGGCCTGAACCTCGGTTTTCGGGATGCAATCGTGCTGGGCGATCTGATCGTGGAGGCGGTGCGCGCCGGCCAGGACCCGGGCGGCGCCGCGTTGCTCGCCCGCTACCAACGCGCCCGCCGGCCAGACAATCTGCTGATGCTCGGCATGACCGACGGGCTGGACCGGCTGTTCAGCTCCGACAACCGCCTGCTGCGCCTGGCCCGCGACGTCGGCATCGCCGCGGTGCACCGGACCCCGCCGCTGAAACGGCTGTTCATGCGGCAGGCGATGGGGGTGCGTGCTTGATCGGCGCCTTCCTACGTTGCGAACGCCACAGCAGCCGTTGATAGGGCGCAGTCAATGTCGCGCTCTCATTTCCTGAATTTGGCCAATGCATCGGTCACCGCCTTTACCTTGCTCACATAAACCGCAGGGTTACGGGTCGCGAGGTCGCGGTAGATCGTGAGGGCCTCGTCATAGGCCTTCTCGGCCTCGGCCAGCCGTCCCGTGGCGCTATAAAGGAGCGCGAGATTGTTCAGCGTCGTGGCGACATAGGGCCGGTATGCGCCGGGATCGCGGGTTGCGAGGTCGCGCTGGATCGTGAGGGCCTCGTCATAGGCCTTCTCGGCCTCGGCCAGCCGTCCCGTGGCGCTATAAAGAAC
>JANXTL010000196.1 GCA_025352375.1 Acetobacteraceae bacterium
GTTCACTCCTATCCGTGCAGGAAGCGTCGCAGCGCTTCGCGCGTGTCGTGCTCGGCTTGCTTGGTCACGCGGGCATTCGTCGCACGATAAAAGCCGTGATACGCTCGCGGATACATGTGCAGTTCAACCGGCACGCCGGCGCGGCTCAGCCGATCCGCATAGGCCATATTTTCTTCGAGGAAAAGATCGAGACCGCCGACCGAAATATAGGTTGGCGGCAAACCCGACACATCCGTTGCTCGCGCAGCCGCCGCATAAGGTGAGACGCCGGCCGATCCTGGCTCCACGCCGAGCAATGAATGCCAGCCGAAATGGTTGTTCTTCTGCGTCCAGACGAATTCGCCAACGCACGGATGTAGGTCCTTTCGCACCGCCGAGCGGTCGTCGATCATCGGATAGATCAGATGTTGAAAGGCGAATTTCGGTCCCTGCCGGTCGCGGGCGTAAAGCGCGGCACCGGCTGCGAAACCGCCACCACCGCTTTCGCCCTTGATACCGATGCAAGCGGGATCGATCCCGAGCCGGCTGGCATTCGCGTGCAGCCAGACAAACACCGAGTAGATGTCCTCCAGGGGCGCCGGGTGCGGCGCTTCCGGCGCGAGGCGATGGTCCACGGAGTAGATCGCGCATCTCAGCTCCGACGCGAAGATACTGTTCTCCACATCCTTCATTTCCGGTGCGCCCATCACGAAGCCCCCGCCATGGATATGGACAATGACGGGAAGCGGAGCGTCGGACCGCGCCGGGCGATAGGTCAGAACCCGGATCGGCTGCGCGCCAAACGCACTCGGGACATAGATCTCGCTTGTTTCGATATCGGGCAAGTTCGGTCTTGGAACGGCGCTTAGCAGCGCAAGCGCCTCGGCGCGACGCCGCATCAAAGTCTCGGCGCTCAGCGGCACCTGTGGCCACTGCGCGAGCGCATCGCGCAATTCGGGGTCGACAAGTTCGATTGTGCTCATGTCTGGCATCCCGGTCCGTTGGGGGGCGAAGCAAAACAGTACGGCAGCAACGGCCTGGCGACAAGGCAGGGTGGATTTTGCCAGCCATTCGCAATGAAGACGCGATGCAACCGTTGGCAGCGCCGGACCGCCTGGCTGGTGGATGTGTTTGGGTTGGACTTGACTTCGCGCGCCCGACCCCATCAAGTCGAGAGCCAATAATGATACCGAGGAGTCCTAAGGTCATGACCAATCAGGCGGTGGCTTCCCGGCCGGAGCTGCGGGCAGCGGACGACGCGGTCATCGAGGACGCGATCGCCCATGCCGATCCCATGGTCCTGCGTGGCTTGCTCTACCAGCTCACCGGCGATCCGGAAGTGGCGGCGACGGGCGTGAAAACGGTGCTGGCCGGCTACTTCGACGTCGCCGCGCCGGCGACGGAAGCGGACGTGGCGCTGCTCCGGCGCAAGGGTGCCGCGTTCCTGAAAGCCTACCGCGACAGCGGCGCGGGCGTTATCGCCATCGGCCCGCGCGAAAGGCTTGCGGTCAGCCTGGGTCTGATGCTGGGGCAGACCCTGGAGGGCGAGAACCTGCACCATCACGTGGAGGAGTTGGCGATCGACCCGGCGGTGCGGTCGCTGCACTGGCAGCAGAAACCCGATCCGGCGCGGCTGAAGGACTTCTCCGTGACGGTCATCGGCGCCGGCATGGGCGGGCTAAACGCCGCACTCCAGCTGCACCAAGCCGGGTTCCCGTTTACCGTCATCGAGAAGAACGCCGGCGTCGGCGGGACGTGGTGGGAGAACCGCTATCCGGGCGCCCGGGTCGATACGCCAAGCCGGTCCTACACCCACATTTTCGGCGTGGACTTCCCGTATCCGAATCCGTTCTGCGAATGGCGGGAGAACGTGAAGTATTTCGACTGGGTCGCCGACGAATTCGACCTGCGCCGGCACATCCAGTTCAACACCGAGGTCAAGGCGCTGACCTGGGACGAGGCCGCCGGCGAGTGGCAGATCGACATCGAGGGGCCAGACGGCGCCCGCACGATCCGCTCGCGCGCGGTGATTACGGCCGTCGGTTTTCTCAGCCGCCCGAACATCCCCAAGATCGCGGGCGCCGAAGCCTTCGCCGGCGCCGCGTGGCACACGGCGAAGTGGCCGGAGGGCGGCGACCTGAAGGGCAAGCGGGTGGCGGTGATCGGCACCGGCTGCACCGGCTACCAGATGGTCCCCGAGATCGCGCTCGAGGCCGCCCGCGTCACGGTGTTCCAGCGGACGCCGCAGTGGCTGTTTCCCGTGCCCGGCTACCGGTCGCCGTTCCCGCCGCAGGTCAATTGGCTCGACCGCAACCTGCCGTTCCACACCAACTTCATGCGCGCCCGCACCTGCTCGCTCGACCGCATTGCCAACGTCGCGCAGATCGATCCGGACTTCAAAGATCCATACGCCTGTAACCCGATCAACAAGCGCGCCCGCGACGTCTGCATCGAATTTCTGGAGCGCAAGCTCGGCGACCCAGCGCTTGTGGCGGCCATGACTCCGCCGCACCCGGTCTGGTCGGCCCGCGCGGTTGTCATCGACCCGGAATATTCCGTCCTTGACGCGCTGCTGCGCGACAACGTCACTCTGGTTACCGCCGGGATCGAGCGCATCGAGCCTCGCGGCGTCGTGGCCATGGACGGGACGCTGCACGAGGCCGACGTGATCGTCTACGCCACCGGCTTCCACGCAACGGAGTATCTGTATCCCATGACCATCACCGGCCGTGGTGGGCAGACACTCGCGGATTTGTGGGGGAAGGACGGCGCGCGCGCCTACCTCGGCTGCATGATGCCGGGCTTTCCCAATCTCTGGTCGGTCTACGGCCCGAACACCAACGGCGGCCTGACCGTGGCGACGTTCCACGAGAAGACCGCCCATTACGCGCTCCAGTGCATGGAGGCGCTGGTCCTGGGCAACGGCGGCGCGATGGAGGTCCGGCCGGACGCCTTCGGGCGTTACAACCGTCTGGTGGACGAACGCAACCGCGGCATGGTGTGGAGCGACCCGCGCGCACAGAACTACTACTGGAGCGAACACGGCCGCTCGGCGACGATGAACCCGTTCTACACCGCCGAGATGTCGGGTTTCCTGCGCAAACCCGACTTCGCCGACCTGG
>JANXTL010000211.1 GCA_025352375.1 Acetobacteraceae bacterium
GTGTGCTGTTGTCTGGGACAGCTACGATGCCATTGTCGAAGCGTGCCGTAAGGCTTGGAAGTTCCTGATCGACGATCCAGCGCGTATCCGCTCAATCGGAACACGCGATTGGGCATCGGTTAATAGTTAGGGCGGTTGGTATAAGGCAACGCCGGCAAATAAGTGCGTCAGCACGCCGGCAAAGTTGCCGTTCAAAACAAGAGCTTAGGCCCTGTCCGATCCGCATGATCGATTCGATTATCGTTGGACAGGGCCTTAGTGTGATATTCGGCACAATTTAACTTCAGGACGCCCCCCATGCCCATCCAACGCCTCATGGTCCCCAACCAACTCCCCCCGGTCAGCCACTACTGCCACGTCGTCCGCGCCGGCAACCTGATCTGGGTCTCCGGCGCGGTCGGCGTCCGTGCCGATGGTTCCATCCCCGACAGCGTGGCCGAGCAGGCGGAACTCGCTTTGGCCAGCATCGACGCCTGCCTGAACGCCGTCGGAGCGTCCGCTGAACACGTCGTCAAGGTCAACGTCTACCTGACCGACATAAACGACCGCGCCGCGATCAACCCCGCCCGCCAGCGCTACTTTGGGGACCATCGCCCAGCCTCCACCCTGGTTGGTGTCTCGGCCCTGGTGCTTCCGGCGCTGAAGGTGGAGATCGAGGCGCAGGCGGTCGTGCCGTGACGAAACTCGCCGGAATGGCGTAAATCGCGGCAGGGGAGCATTGCCCTGAATGCCCATGCCCAGGTGCCGATCGAGAGTGCGGGCGGCGATGGAGGACAGCGCCCCGCCCTTTGCCGTGATCTGGGACAACCCTGACGACGCCGCGATGACCTATAAGGCAATTGTGTTGGGCATCGGAACGGGTGGGGGGCGAAGCGTCCGTTAATCCCGCTTCGCCCCTGTTCCCGCCGTTACGCCTTAACCAACGGGCAGGCGTTATCCGATAGCGGGCGGAACGCCTCTTCCGCCGGGGTGGTGGCGATCAGCTTGTAAAGATCCCACTCGTGCTTGCTTTCCGACGGCTTCTTCGCCTCGAACAAATACACTGGGTGGATTTTCCGGCCGTCCGCGCGGATCATGCCCTTTCCGAAGCAATCGTCGTCGGTCGGCATCGCCTTCATGCGGGCCACCGTGGCCGCGCCGTCCTTTTTCGCCTCGACCGCGCCCATCGCCTGCACAGTCTTCAAATAGTGCATCGTTCCGGAATAATTGCCTGCCTGCGCCATGCTTGGCCACAGTTTCACCTTGTCCTTGACACGATTGTTGAACGCGCGGGTGCGATCGTTCAAATCCCAGTAGTACGATTCCGACAGGCGCGCGCCCTGCGCCAGATCCAGCCCGATCGAGCGGATATCTTGCGTATAACCAACCATGATGGCGATGCTCATGGTCTTCGTCATGCCGAACTCGGCCGCCTGTTTGACAACGTTTACCACGTCCTGGCCCGCGCCGCAGAATCCCAGCACCTTCGCACCGGACGCCTTCGCCTTGAGCAACTGCGTCGAAAAATCGGTGGTTTCGGGGAACGGATAGGGCTCCGATCCCAGCACCTTGCCGCCAGCCTTAATCACGAAGGTCCCGGTGTCGCGCTGCAACGCTTCACCGAAGGCGTAGTTGGGATACAGCATGAACCAGCTATCGCCACCAGCCTTCACCATGGCCCCGCCGGTCGACTTCGCCTCCATGTAGGTATCGAATGCCCAATGGATTGTGTTGGGTGTGCAGGCTTTGCCCGTCAGGTCGGATGTCGCGGTGCTGGTCGCCAGCGCGATCTTGTTCTTATCCCGGCACAGATTGGAAACCGCCAGCGCCGCGGACGATGCCGCGAGGTCCATCACGATATCGACGCCGTCCTGATCGAGCCATTGCCGGGAAATGGCGACCGCGACGTCGGCCTTATTCTGATTGTCGGCCGAGAGAACCTCCACATCGAAACCGTGATCGCCAAATTCCAGCACTGCCTGCCGGGTGCAAATGACCGAGGTGGGGCCGTTCAGATCGCGATACGGGCCGGACTGGTCGTTGATAACGCCGATTTTGATTTTTGGGCGCGCCTGCGCTCGGGCGCGGAATCCCGGCGCGATGACGGTGGACGCGGCGGCAGCGGACAGAATGGAACGGCGGCTCAGTTTCATAGAAGTCTCCCAGGATTATGGATGCGACCATAAACAAGGACCGGCCGGCTGGCGAGAGGGTTCTTGCGGCTTGCAACGGGATGTGTGCCAGAGCGGCGTATGATTGAGATAGTCCATGTAATCGGTGCCTCCGGCCGTTCGGGGACGACGTTGAGCCGCGTGTTGCTGGCGCGCGGGACGCCGATCGTGCCGGTTGTGCGCGATGCCGGCAAATGGGCGGCGACCGGTCTCCACCCGCCGCCGCGGCTCGCGGATTTGGGCGATCCAGCCGCGTTGCGGGCCGCGTTGGCCGACGCGGTCAACATCGTGTCCTGCGCCCACGCCCGCTATGCCCCCGCCATCATCGCCGCCGCGCCCCCGGCCGCGAAGCTGATCTTCCTCGGCAGTACCCGCAAATTCACCCGCTGGCCGGACGATCACGGCAATGGCGTGCTGGCGGGGGAAGCGGCGTTCCTGGCCTCCGGCCGTTGCGGCGTCATGCTGCATCCCACCATGATCTACGGCGCGCAGGGGGAGGATAACGTCCAACGCCTGGCCGGGGTGTTGCGCAAACTGCCGATCGTTCCCCTTCCCAACGGCGGAACGGCGCTGGTGCAGCCCATGCACCAGGACGATGTCACCGCCGCGATCCTGTCCGCGCTTGGACGCGATTGGACGGGGCCGGAAAGCCTGGTCATCGCCGGTCCGGCCGCCGTGTCATACGCGGATTTCGTGCGCGCGCTGGCGTCCGCCGCCGGCCTGCCACCGCCCCGAATCGTGAATGCACCGGGCGGGCTGTTGATCGCCGCCGCCTGGGTCTTCCACATCGTGCCCCTGCTGCCCGATATTCAACCGTCCGAAGTCCGCCGCCTGCTGGAAGACAAGGCGTTCGACATCGGTTCGGCGCGCGCGCGCCTGGGATTCGATCCCATCCCCCTGCACGAAGGGCTTGCACGGACATTCCGCGCACCTCACAATCGGGAAAAGCCATAGGAGGGGCTCGTGCCCGTCATCAACCGTATCGCCGAATTCCACGCCGACATGACGGCATGGCGCCGCGATCTGCACGCCCACCCGGAACTGTCGATGCATGAGGCCCGCACCTCCGCCGTTGTGCAGGCCAAGCTGCTGGAATTCGGGGTCGACGAAATCATCACCGGCATGGCCGTGCACGGCGTAGTCGGTGTGATCCGCGGCGGCACATCGGATCGCGCGATCGGGCTGCGTGCGGACATGGATGCGCTGGCGATCGGCGAGGAAACCGGCCTGCCGCATGCGTCGGTCAACCCCGGCGTGATGCACGCGTGCGGGCACGACGGGCATACGGCGATGCTGCTGGGCGCGGCGAAGTACCTGGCCGAAACCCGCAACTTCGATGGCACGGTCTATGTCATCTTCCAGCCGGCGGAAGAATTCGAGGCTGGGGCCGACAAGATGGTGAAGGACGGGCTGTTCGAGCGCTGCCCGATGGAGCAGGTGTTCGGCTTGCACAACTGGCCTCAGGCGCCGGCGGGCACATTTCTCTGGCGCGCCGGACCCGTGATGGCGGCGGTGGCTTGGATCGACATCGTCGTGACCGGCAAAGGCAGCCATGGCGCTTTCCCGCACCAGGGCGTCGATCCCATCATGGTGTCCGCCCAGATCATCAACGGCCTGCAAACCATCGTGTCCCGCACGATCGAGCCGATTGAGGGCGGCGTGGTGACCATCGGCCACATCAATGGCGGCGATGCACCCAATATTATTCCCGAACGGGTGGTCATGCGCGGCACCGCGCGGTGGTTCAAACCGGCGGTCGGCGATGCGATTGAGGCCGGTGTGCACCGCATCGCCACCGGCATCGCGGCCAGTTTCGGCGCCTCGGCCGCGGTAAAATTCACCCGCCATGCGCCCGCGACGGTTAACGACGAGGACGCCACGAGGGTTGCCGTGCGCGCCGCCCACACCACGGCCAGCGACGCGAACGTGCGGCATATGGGCGTCCCCACCATGGGCGGGGAGGATTTCGCGTTTATGTTGAATGCCAAACAGGGCGCGTACCTGATGCTGGGCGGCGGCAAGGGGGGCAACGATCCGATGCTGCACCATCCCCGTTACGATTTCAACGACGATATTCTGCCGGTCGGGGCATCCTGGTGGTCGGTGCTGGCGGAACAGTTGCTGCCGCGGGCCGGCGGTTAGGCCCGCCGCCTGATTTTCTTCGGCACCACAACCTCCCCCAACAGCGGCGCCAGGAACTGTCCTGTGTAGCTTTCCGGGTTGGAGACGATATCGTCCGGCGTGCCCTCCGCCACGATGCGGCCGCCGCCGTCGCCGCCTTCCGGCCCGAGGTCGAGGATCCAGTCGGCGGTCTTTATGACTTCAAGATTATGCTCGATCACCACGACGGTGTTGCCCTGATCGACCAGGGCGTGGAGGACTTCCAATAATTTGCGCACGTCCTCGAAATGCAGACCGGTGGTGGGTTCGTCGAGGATATAGAGCGTGCGACCGGTGGCCCGCCGTGCCAGCTCCTTGGATAATTTGATGCGCTGCGCCTCGCCGCCGGATAATGTGGTGGCTTGTTGTCCCAACGATATATAGCCGAGACCGACCTGTTGCAGAATTTTCAGGCGGTCGTGAATGCGGGATTGGGCGCTGAAGTACGGGACTGCTTCTTCAACCGTCATTTCCAGCACCTCGGCGATGGATTTGTCGCGGAACTTGATTTCCAGGGTTTCGCGGTTGTAGCGGCGGCCTTTGCAGGTGTCGCATTTGACGTAGACGTCGGGCAGAAAATGCATTTCGATTTTGATCAACCCGTCGCCCTGGCAGGCTTCGCAGCGCCCGCCTTTGACGTTGAAGCTGAAACGACCGGCCTTGTAGCCGCGCGCCCGAGACTCCGGCAATTCGGCGAACCAGTCGCGGATGGGGGCGAACAGATCGGTGTAGGTCGCGGGATTGGAACGCGGTGTACGCCCGATCGGCGACTGGTCGATGTCGATGATTTTATCGATCTGATCCAGGCCCTCGATACGCTCATGCGCGGAGGGCACTTCGCCCGACCCCATCAACCGGCGGGACGCGGCTTTGTAGAGCGTATCGACCACCAAGGTGGATTTACCGCCGCCGGACACCCCGGTGACGCAGGTGAAAGTGCCCAACGGGAACGTGGCGGTGAGGTTCTTCAGGTTGTTGCCACGCGCGCCGATGACGCGGAGCGTCGGACTCTTCTTGGTCACCTGACGGCGCAGCATCGGCACTTCGATGCGCCGGCGGCCCGAGAGATAATCCCCGGTCAGGGACTTGGGGTTGGCGGCAACCTCGGAAGGCGTTCCCTCCGCCACCACGAAGCCGCCGTTCACCCCGGCGGCCGGGCCCATGTCGATCAGATGATCGGCGGCTCGTATTGCGTCTTCGTCATGTTCCACAACCAACACGGTGTTGCCCAGCTCGCGCAGGCGCCGCAAGGTGCCCAGCAGGCGTTCGTTGTCGCGCTGGTGCAAGCCGATCGAGGGTTCGTCGAGCACATACAGCACCCCGGTCAAACCGGATCCGATCTGACTGGCCAACCGGATGCGCTGGGACTCGCCGCCGGACAACGTCGCCGACCCGCGCGCGAGGGTCAGATAATCCAGACCGACATCGACCAGGAAGCGCAGGCGATCCACGACCTCCCGCAAAATACGGCCGGCAATTTCGGCGCGCTGCGGGGTCAGAGTCGGTAACACCTCCTGGAACCAGTCCAGCGCCTTAAGGATCGACAGTTCGGAGGCCTCGGCAATGTTCTTGCCGCCGACGCGGACGGACAGGGCCTCCGGTTTCAGGCGGGCACCGGCACACGCGGCGCAGGGTTTCTCCGCCTGGTAGCGGGACATTTCTTCCCGCACCCAGGCGCTGTCGGTTTCCTGCCAGCGGCGTTGCAGGTTTTTCAGCACGCCTTCGAATGGTTTTGTCACGGTGTAGGCGCGAATGCCGTCCTTGTAGGTAAAAGCAACGGGTTCGCTGCCGGTTCCGTAAAGGACCCCGTCGCGAACGGCTTCCGGCAAATCGCTCCAGGGCGTTTTTGTGGTGACCTTGAAGTGTTTGGCGAGGCTTTGCAGCGTCTGGTCGTAATAGGGGCTCTGCGCCCCGGTCCAGGGGGCGACGGCACCCTCGGCCAACCCCAGCCGTTCATCCGGCACAACCATTTGCGGGTCGAAAAACATCTCTCGTCCCAACCCATCGCAGGCCGGGCAGGCGCCATGCGGGGAGTTGAAGCTGAACAGCCGCGGCTCGATTTCCTCGATCGTGAAGCCGGACACCGGGCAGGCGAACCGTGAAGAGAACACCGTGCGGTTGGTGCCGTCCGGATGCTCCGCGTAGACGACGCCGTCGGACATCGCCAACGCGGTTTCGAAGCTGTCGGCCAAACGCGGCGCGATGCCATCCCGCACGACGACGCGGTCCACCACCGCCTCGATCTCATGCTTGACTTTTCTGTTCAAAGCCGGGACGTCGCCGATTTCGTACATCGTGCCGTCGACTTTGGCCCGCGTGAAGCCGCGGCGTTGCAGTTCGGCCAGTTCCTTGCGGTATTCGCCCTTGCGGTCGCGCACGACGGGGGCGAGCAGTAGCAACCGGGTGCCGTCCGGCATCGCCATCACCCGGTCCACCATCTGGGACACGGTTTGCGCCTCGATCGGCAGACCCGTCGCGGGGGAGTACGGCACGCCCACCCGAGCCCAGAGCAGGCGCATGTAGTCGTGGATTTCTGTCACCGTGCCGACGGTCGAGCGTGGATTTTTGGAGGTCGTCTTCTGCTCGATCGAAATCGCCGGCGACAGGCCCTCGATGCTGTCGACATCCGGCTTGCCCATTAGTTCCAGGAACTGGCGGGCATAAGCGGATAACGACTCGACGTAGCGGCGCTGGCCCTCGGCGTAGATGGTGTCGAAGGCCAGCGACGACTTCCCCGACCCGGACAGGCCGGTGATCACGGTTAGCTTGTCGCGCGGAATCGCGACGTCGATGTTCTTCAGATTGTGCTCGCGCGCGCCGCGCACGGTGATGAAGCCGGCCATGAAAGTGCTTGTCCCCTTTTGGGCGAGCGATTATGTTCAGTTTATGTTCCCGCCCGATATGACATTTTCTGGGTACGAAGGGAAGCTTCTTAACCCATTTTTAACGAAGATGGGGTAAGAACGCGGTTTCATAGGAAGGACTCGAACCGATGGCTGGCAGCGTGAACAAGGTGATTCTGGTGGGCAACCTGGGCAAAGACCCGGAGGTGCGCAACACCCAATCCGGCGGCAAGATCGTCAACCTGACGGTGGCGACCAGCGAAACCTGGAACGACAAGGCCTCAGGCGAACGCAAGGAACGGACCGAGTGGCACCGGGTGGTGATCTTCAACGAACGGCTGGCGGATGTGGCCGAACGCTTCCTGCGCAAGGGCCGCAAGGTGTATCTCGAAGGCGCGCTCGAAACCCGTAAATGGACCGATCAGTCCGGCGTGGAGAAATATACCACCGAGGTCGTGCTGAAAAACTTCCGCGGCGA
>JANXTL010000258.1 GCA_025352375.1 Acetobacteraceae bacterium
CGCTGCGCGAAGCGCTGCATGCTGCTTTTGCCGCCGGCGCGAACCGCCGCCGGAGCCATACCCACTGGAATACTGTTGCCCACCGGCATCAAAACCTCCCATCCCGCCCCGGGTACGCCACGAGACCGCATGAGCGGTCCCTGGAATCCCGATTTGCCGGGGCGATTTGCCAAGGGATTGGCCGAACGGCCAATCCCTTTACGTCACTTACACGGTTCGGCCGCACCGCTCTACCCCATTTCCGCCGTATTTTAGCGGGGACGGGCGGTGCGGTGCGGCCTTGCGTCTTACCGTATGTAGCCGCTGATTTCGTCCTCGGCCCAGGCGATGACCTCGGCGATGGACTTGCCGTCGCGCAGGCGTGCCAGCATCTGGTTGTGGACAGCTCGGTTGTAGATCTGTACAGCGATGTCAGGCGACGCTTCGGACGCGGTCAGGCTGGGGATCTGCCCGGACGCCGAGCGCGGCGGGTAGTTGAACACGGTGCCCGTCGGCGGCCCGACTTCGTCCCAAATCTTGAAGTCGAGCATCTTGGAGTAGGGCGGCAGATCGTAGCCCTGGCTGGCAATGCAGCGGGCTTCGACGTTGTCGCGCTGCATCAGGAACGCGATCAGGTCCTTCGACGCGGTCGGGTTCTTGCTGAACTTGTACACGCCCCAATAGAAATTCTGGGTCGGCACGAAGCGGCCCTTGGGACCTTTCGGCGCCGGGAAGGTCCAACAATCGGCGGCGACGGCGGGGCTGTCGCGCTTGGCGACCGCCCAGGCGGACGGCGGATTGAAGATCAGCGCGGACTTGCCGGAAATCAGCGCCCGGTTGTTCGACGCGTCGTCGTAGCTGACGGCGTCGGCCGGGTAGAACTTCAGCAATTTTTGGAAGTACTCCAGCACTTCCCGCACTTCGTTGGACTTCAGTTGGCTCTTGCCGCCCTTGTCCACCAGCTTTGCGCCATAGGCCTGGAACATCGCACCGTGCAGATCGGTCGCGTCGGTGTTGATGCCGCCGCCGGCGCCGAGGCCCAACGCGAAAGTCAGGTTATCCTTGACGGCCGCTTCCGCGTATTTCGTGAAGGCATCCCAGGTCCAGGCGTCCTGGAGCGCGTTGTGCTCGTCATGGGTGGGATACATCGCCTGCAGGTCGAGGCCCTGCTTCTTGAACCAGCTGATGCGCGCGCAAGCTGGTTTGGTCTGCGTGCCGCTGGAGGAGGGAACGCCGAACCAGCTGCCCTTCTCGCTGCCCAGATAAGTGGCCGCGTCGTTGGGCGTCCCGGCGAAGGACATCACTTCCTTCATCACGTCGCTGACGTCGGTCAGAGAGTCCGAGTAGTTGCGGACGTCCCAATTGACGAAGGTCATGACGTCATGACCGGCCTTGGCCTGCGTCTCGGCGGCCGGGGTCAGATTCAGCTTGCCGCCGGAACTGGTAATGAAGTCCGCGGTGACTTCGACCTTGCTCTTCGCGGCCCAGGCGTCGACCTGCTTCTGCATGACGGCGTTGGCGCTGGGGACCCAATGGTCCCAGAACCCGATGTTGACCCTGCCGGCGGCCCCGGCGGTGCGGATGTGGACGAGGGGCAGCGCGGCACTGGCGGCGGCCAGTTTCAGCGCCCCGCGGCGGGACATGGTGGACGTTTTTTTCATGGTGAGACCTTCTTGCAGGAGGACGCGTATAGTGATCGCTACCATCCGCCGCAACAGGGGTGCCATGCGGTTCGCACCCCTGTTGACGAAATTTAGAGGGTGAAGCACTCGATCCCGTCCTGCGCCCTGTTGAGCAACTGGTCGATCGTCTGGCCGCATTTCGGGATGGAGTGCGGTCGGGGGTACGAGGGGACTTGGGCGGGACAATAGGCGGGGGGACTTGGGCGGGACAATAGGCGGGGCGATCGGCCCAGGGGAACGATTGGGCATCCGCATTATTGATCGAGATCAATGCTTTTGGTTCAGGCCCGTGTACAATGGTCAATGGAGGCGCAGTACAAAGATGGTTTCCTTCGCTTTTTTCAATTGCCGCGTTCGCCCCGCTTTCCTGCTGTTGGCCGGCATGCTCTTGCTCGGCGCAGCGCCCGGCCGAGCCGGCGCGCAGGAGCCTGGCGATGTCACGGCCGGCGGGGTGCTCGCCGAAAAATGGTGCAGTTCCTGCCATGTCGTTGCATCGACCCAGAAACTTGGGTCCGCCAACGGCGCACCGACGTTTTTCGCGGTTGCGCGCAAGAAGTCGACAACGCGGTTGTCGCTACGGGTGTTTTTTCAATCGCCGCACGACCGGATGCCAAATCTTCAATTGAACCGCGACGAGGTTGACAACGTTTCGGCGTATATCCTGAGCCTTCGTCAGGAGCCGTGATCTATATCGTATAAGCATTGAATAGATCCGATATAGAAACAGTGACGGATGGACTTTTCCCGCTCATGGGGCGCTGCAAGGTCGGCCAGAAGTAAGGCCCGTGAAACCGAGAATGTGGATGGCGGGTCGTCGCCCGCCATGACGGATAAAGGGCGGTCCCCATAACGGCAGGCATCCAAGCCGGGCGCGGTCAGGAAGCGTCGGCCGGCTTTGCCAGTAGATCGGGTACGCCCTGGCCTCGCTTCCCCTCCTCCTCCCGAACCCGAGCCTGCTCCTTTCGCTTGCGCAGGTTGGCGCGCAGGGCGGCAGCCTCGCGCTCCAGCCTGACCTCTCGGGCGGTCTTCGGCGGCGGCTTCGCGGCGGTGGGCGGTTTTTCTGGGTCCATGTGGGGACCAGGCGGCGTCGCGGGGCCTGCGTCAAGAGGGCCGTAACATATTGACATAGAGGGCCGATTTCGACTGTTGGCGTATGTGCCGGAGGCGGACGGGTCAGGCTTGGCGATGATGGGGGATAGGCACTCGCCAACCCGCCCGAATCAGCCTATCAACCCGCCCCTGAACCTCCCAACGAGTACCCCTTGAGCGACACAACCGACGATCCCACCGGCCAGCCCCCCAGCCCCTACGGCATTTCCACGCCGGTGATGCTGGAAGACGAAATGCGCCGGTCCTACCTCGACTACGCCATGAGCGTGATCGTGTCCCGAGCGCTGCCCGATGCTCGGGATGGGTTGAAGCCGGTGCACCGGCGGATTCTGTTTGGCATGCATGAAGCGGGGTACACCTCCGACAAAGCTTATCGTAAGTCGGCCCGCGTGGTCGGCGACGTCATGGGTAAGTACCACCCGCACGGCGACTCCGCGATTTACGACGCCATGGTGCGCATGGCGCAACCGTTCTCCCTGCGCGTCCCGCTGATCGACGGCCAGGGCAATTTCGGGTCGGTCGATGGCGATAATCCCGCGGCGATGCGCTACACGGAAGTACGGCTAGCCAAGGCGGCGGAGTTGCTGCTGGAGGATATCGACAAGGAAACCGTCGATTTCCAGGCCAACTACGACGAGTCGGAGCACGAGCCGAAGGTCCTTCCGGCCAAGTTCCCCAATTTGCTCATCAACGGCGCCAACGGCATCGCCGTCGGCATGGCGACCAATATTCCTCCCCATAACCCGGGCGAAATAATCGACGCCACCCTGGCGATCATGGAAAACCCGGACATTACCCTGGACGAGCTGATCAAAATCGTGCCCGGCCCGGATTTTCCCACTGGCGGCATCATCATCGGCCGCTCGGGATGCCGTGGCGCTGCCGAAACGGGCCGCGATTCCATTATTGTCCGAGCGAAGACCGAATTCGAGGATATCCGCAAAGACCGTCAGGCCATCATCGTTACGGAAATCCCGTATCAGGTGAACAAGAAATCCCTTCTGGAACGCATCGCCGAACTGGTGCGGGCCAAACAGGTCGAGGGCATCGGCGAAATGCGCGACGAGTCCGACCGCTCGGGCATGCGAATCGTCATCGAAATCCGCCGCGATGCCACGCCGGAAGTGGTGCTGAACCAGTTGTACCGGTTCACCCAGTTACAGACCAGCTTCGGCATCAACGTGCTGGCGCTGGACGACGGGCAACCGAAGCAAATGGGCCTGAAAGAGGCCCTGAACTGTTTTATTCGGTTCCGCGAGGACGTGATTATTCGCCGCGCCCGATTCGAACTCGGCAAGGCGCGCGACCGGGCCCACAACCTGGTCGGCCTCGCCATCGCGGTGGCGAATATCGATGAGGTCATCAGGCTGATCCGGGGCGCGCCCGACGCCGCCGCCGCGCGCGTGGCGCTGATGGACCGCGATTGGCCGGCCGAGGATATCGGCGCCCTGCTGGCCCTGATCGACGAACCCGGCAACATCATCGCCGAAGACGGAACGGTGCGCCTGACCGACGAACAGGCGCGCGGCATCCTGGAACTGCGGTTAGCTCGCCTGACGGGTCTGGAGCGGGAGAAAATTCAGGCCGAAATGACTGAGGTCGCCGGGAAAATATCGGAACTGCTGGAGATACTCGGCTCCCACATCCGCCGCATGGAAGTGATGCGGGAGGAATTGGCCGACGCGCGCAAGCAAATTGCCTCCCCCCGCCGCACGGAAATCGCCGATGCCGACGCCGACCAGGACGACGAAAGCCTGATCGAGCCGGGACAGATGGTGGTGACCATTACCCGCGACGGCTTCATCAAGCGCACATCTCTGGAAACGTACCGCTCGCAGAATCGCGGCGGGCGCGGGCGTTCGGGCGCTTCGACGCGCGGCGACGACATTGTCACGCGCAGCTTCAACGGCCACACCCATCAATGGGTGCTGTTCTTCTCATCTGGCGGCAAAGCGTTCCGTGTACGGGTGTGGAAGCTGCCGGAAGCTGGGCCCACCGCCAAGGGCAGGGCGCTGGTGAACATGCTGCCCGAACTGGGATCGGACGAAATTACCACGGTGCTGCCGCTGCCGCAGGACGAGACCCTGTGGGAGAGCCTGCACCTCGTGTTTGCCACCATGTCCGGCAACGTCCGCCGCAACCGCCTGTCCGACTTCCGCAACGTCCGGGCTGCCGGCCTGATCGCGATGAAGCTGGATGAGGGCGATAAGCTGATCGGCGTGGCAACGTGCCGGGAGGGCGATGACGCCTTGTTGGCCACGCGGAAGGGCCGCTGCATCCGCTTCCAGCTCACCGACGAAACGGTTCGCGTCTTTGCCGGCCGCGATTCCTCCGGCGTGCGCGGCATCAAGCTGCTGCAAAAGGATGAGGTCATGAGCCTGTCCGTCCTGCGCCACGTTGACGCGGACAACGAACAACGCGCTGCTTACATCAAGATCGCAAATGCGAAGCGCCGTGCCGGCAACGACGAAGAAACGGAAACGACCGACGAAGAACAGGTCGCTGACGTAACGCTGTCCCCCGAGCGTGTGGCCGAAATGGAACTGACCGAGGAAATTCTGCTGACCGTAACGGACAGCGGTTTCGGCAAGCGAACATCCGCCTATGAATACCGTGTCACCGGCCGTGGCGGGCAGGGGATTGCCAACATCACACTCGCACCGCGTAATGGCAAAGCGGTGGTCGCGACCTTCCCGGTGCGGTCCGGCGATGACGTGATGCTGGTGACCGATGCCGGGCGTTTGATCCGGGTGCCGGGCGATCAGGTGCGAATCACCGGTCGGCAGGGCATGGGCGTGACCCTGTTCCGGGTTGACGCGGGTGAGCACGTGACCAGCGTGTTCCCCATCCTGGACGATGAAACAGATGAAACCGGCACGCCTGAAGCGCCTGCCGAGGAAGGAAACGATGGCGGAAAATAACCACGGGATGCCGCGCCGCATTGGCCTGTACCCCGGCACCTTCGACCCCGTGACCAACGGGCACCTGGACGTGATCGCACGGGCCGCCCGCTTGCTGGACAAGCTGGTGGTTGGCGTGGCGATCAACACCGGCAAAGGCCCGATGTTCACGCTGGACGAACGGGTCGCGATGGTGAAGGCCGAGATCGATGCCATCGCCGACAAGAACGGCATGGAGATCGAGGTCGTGCCCTTCGAGGGGCTGTTGATCCACTACGCTCGCCACGTCGGTGCCAGCATGATCGTGCGGGGCCTGCGCGCGGTGTCGGATTTCGACTACGAATTCCAGATGGCCGGCATGAACTATCGCATGGCTCCGGATGTCGAGACGGTGTTCCTGATGGCCAGCGAAACCCACCAGTTCATCGCCTCCCGTTTGGTGAAAGAGGTTGCAATACTGGGTGGCGACATTACCTCCTTCGTGCCGGCCCGCACCTACGATGCGGTCATGCAGCGGGTCCGCAAGTAAACCTGGAGTTACCAATGAATCGCCGTACCCTTCTGACCGGCCTCGCCGCCGTGGCCACTTTGCCGGCCGGTGCCTTCGCGCAGGCACCGATCGATCCGGAAAACCTGCTCTATATCGACCTGAAGCAAGGCCGGGTGGAGATCCAGATGTTCCCCGATTTGGCCCCCAAGCATGTGGAGCGCGTGAAAATCCTCGCCCGCAAGGGATTCTACAACAACACGCCGTTCCACCGCGTGATCGAGAGCTTCATGGCGCAAGGCGGCGACCCAACCGGCACCGGCCTGCATGGCAGCGATCTGCCGGACCTTCCGGCCGAGTTCACCAACAAACGACACTTTCTGCGCGGCACCGTCGGCGCGGCGCGCACGGCGCTACCTAACACCGCCAACAGCCAGTTCTTCATCATGTTCGCGCCGGGCGTCAGCCTGGACGGCCAGTACACGATCTGGGGCCAGGTGGTGAAAGGCATGGAATTCGTCGACGCGATCAAACGCGGTGAAGGTTCCTCGCTCAAAGACCCCGACCGCATCGTGAAGATGCAGGTCGCTGCGGACGTGAAATAACAACCCTCTTTTACGACAGGAGCCGCAGATGGCCACCCCCGAAAACACCCTCTACATGGACCTCGAATCCGGCCGCGTGACGATCGAGCTGCTGCCCGAAATCGCGCCGCTGCATGTGGAGCGGGTGAAAACCCTCGCCGCCCAGGGCTTCTACGACGGCACGCCCTTCCACCGCGTGATCGACGGCTTCATGGCGCAAGGCGGCGACCCCACCGGCACCGGCACCGGCGGTTCCGACCTGCCGGACCTGCAAGCCGAGTTCAGCCGCGTCTACAAGTTCGAGCGTGGCACGGTGGGCGCCGCCCGCACGTCCAGCCCGAACAGCGCCAACAGCCAGTTCTACATCATGTTCGCCCCGGCGCCGCACCTGAACGGCCAGTACACCATCTGGGGCCAGGTGAAGGACGGTATGGAGCACATCGACGCGCTCAAGCGCGGCGAAGGCCGTGGCATGTCCGATCCAGACCGGATCGTGAAGGTCACGCTAGCCTCCGACGCGAAATAGCAGGGTTGCGCCCGCGCGCCGCCGGTTCTCGCTTGACCGGCGGCGCGAGGTAGAGTTCAAGACGCCTCCGCGCGTGAGAGCCTGTAGCTCAGTTGGTAGAGCACGAGACTTTTAATCTTGGGGCCCAGGGTTCGAATCCCTGCGGGCTCACCACGGACGGCCTATACGCCGGGGATTTCGCCCCGGCCGCTTTCCCGCAAGTTTCTATTCAGCTGGTGCAGAAACGCCTTGCACGCTGCCTCCTCTGTGGGGTGCGATTCCAACCGGGATTTACTGCCGCGCTCGCTGTAATAAATCGACCAGCCGTCGCCGGACGGCTCGATCCCGAGGCATTCCCCGGCACCGAGCCCGCCATCGGCGACGTAGAACCAGTCAGGGACCCCCGCACTGCGGATAAGGGAGATTGTTTCCGGCAGCTTCATACAGAACTTCCTCGATGATGTGCTTGTCGGCTAGCGCCTGCGCCGACTCGTCGGTTTTGTACTGTTTGGCGCCGCCGATCAGGCCGAACCAGGCTGCGGCCCTGCAGGTGCGGACGGTCAGGTTGGTCGTCACCTTATACACCCGATAATCCATCGATTTACAGATATAGGGCGTCGCTCGGGATTTGAAGCTGGCGCCTCTGGGGCTGAAGTAACTGCCGGTTTGCAGGCCGAATCGGTCGAACAGCGTGCCGGCTGGCAGGATTTCGTCGACCGGATTGGCGACGCAGCCGTCGTTTTGCGGCCAATCGACTTTCGGCTGATTCTTGGCGGCATCCCATTGAATCCATTTCGGCACCAGATTCCACCGCAGATAGGGCGGCCAGCCGGCCGGCGGCGCGGTTTGGGCGTGGGCAAGCGCCGGCAACGCGGTCAGCGCGAACACGAGAAGCAGAAGGCGGGGAAGGCGCGTCATTTCGAACAGGCTCCTTTGTTTCGGCCTCGGGAAGCTTAATCTCTGCCGTTGCGCAACGTAAAGCCCGATTGACCCCGCCGGGCAAACACGCTCCCATCGCATCCGAACGAACGGGGGCGGCGGTCCATGAAAATCTGCGTTTACGGCGCCGGCGCCATCGGCGGCCACCTTGCATCGCGTTTGCATCGCGGTGGGGCGGATGTGTCGATCGTCGCCCGCGGCCCGCATTTGGCGGCCATCCGGGCGAATGGCCTGACCGTCCATGCGATCGACGGGGCGCACAACGCCCGCCTGCGCGCCACGTCCAACCCCGCGGAGCTGGGGCCGCAGGACGCGGTGTTCGTGACGGTGAAGGCGCCCGCGCTGCCGCAAATCGCGGCCGGCATCGGGCCGCTGCTGGGGCGCGACACCGCCGTGGCCTTCGTGATGAACGGCATCCCCTGGTGGTACTTTAATCACCTCCCCGGCCCGCATGAGGGAAAATCGCTCCCCCGGATCGATCCGGGGGACGTGCTGCGCAAAGCGCTTGGCCCAGGCCGCGCGATCGGCGGGGTGGTTTATTCCGCCAGCGCGGTGAGCGAACCCGGCGTCATCGAGGTCGAACAGCCCAAAAGCCGATTCATCCTCGGCGAACCCGACGGGTCGATGTCGGATCGTGTGCAGGCACTGACGGGCCTGATTACCAAAGGCGGCGTCAGCGGGGAGGCTGTGGCGGACATTCGCAAGGAAATTTGGAACAAGCTCATTTCCAATCTCGCTGGCGGCACGCTGGCAGTGCTGTCGGGGGCCGCGCCGCAGACGGTCTATACCGAACCGGCGGCGATGCAGGCGTCGCTGGCCGCGATGCGGGAGGCTGCGTCCATCGCCCAGGCGCTTGGTTCGAAGCCGGGTGTCAATCACGAGGCGCGAATCAAAAGCCAGAGTAGCATGGCGCATAAGCCTAGCATTTTGCAGGATCTCGAGGCCCTCCGCCCCATGGAAATCGACGGCATGTTCGACGCCCCCTTGGCGCTGGCTCGGATGGCCGGGGTGGCGACACCGACGCTCGACCTGCTGGTGGCGTTGTGCAAGATCAGGGCGGAGAGTTCCGGTTTATACAAGCGATAGGAGGTAACCCCATGGAAATGCGCGATTTCGGACGGACAGGGATGAAAGTGTCCGTGCTAGGCTTCGGCTGCGGCGCGGTGGGTGGACTGATGGTGCGCGGCGCCCCCGCCGATCGGGAGCGGGCCGTTGGCAAGGCCTTGGACGCCGGCATCAACTATTTCGACACCGCTGTGCAGTACGGGGATGGGCTGTCGGAGACGCATCTGGGTCAGGTTATGGCCAAGCTGAAACCCGCGAATGCGATCGTCGGCACTAAGGTGCGCCTGCAAGCCGGGGAATTCAGCCGCATCGAGCAGGCGGTGACGGAGTCCCTGGATGCCAGCCTCAAGCGCCTGGGAATGGACCACGTGGACATCTTTCACCTCCACAACCCCATCACTGTGGACGGCGACGGCGAAGCCCTGAGCGCGGAGCGCGTGCTGGAGGAAGTGGTGCCGGCGTTCGAGGCTTTGAGGGCCGCTGGCAAGATACGCTTCCTCGGCATCACCGCCGTGGGCGATACGGCGGCGCTGCATAAGGTGCTGGATTCGCAGAAATTCCAGAGTGCCCAGGTCAGCTACAACATGCTGAACCCCTCCGCTGCGCAGCCGCTGCCGGCTGGCTACCCGGCGCAGGATTATGGGCGCCTGTTCGACCGCACGGTCGCGGCCGGCGTGGGCGTGGTCGGCATCCGCGTGTTGGCCGGCGGCGCTTTGTCCGGATCGGCCGAGCGCCACCCTATCGCCAGCCCCCCGCCGGCGCCGATCGGGTCGGCATTGGACTATGGGACCGACCTGCAACGGGCGCAGCGGCTCATTCCATTGGTGACCGAGGGTTTCGTGGGGTCTCTGGCCGAGGCATCCACCCGCTATGCCATCAGCCATCCCGCGATGGGGACCATCTTGGTGGGGATGGCCACGGTCGAGGAGTTCGACGCGGCATTGGCAGCGGTGCTGAAGGGGCCATTGTCGGCGGGGGCACTGGCGCGCGTTGCAGAACTGTCGGCGGCGTTTGTGGGGGAGGGGCGGTAGTACTGTTTCCCACGTTGCATCGTCCCCGCAAAAATCGCGCCCGTGTCGACGAACCGAGCGGGCGGGGGTTTGGTGGGGTGCGAACATCGTGCCGGGCTCCTTGCCGATAAACAGGAGCGAAAATAGACAAGGACAAAATGTCACAGACGGCGTCGACGGATGCCGTCTTTCAATCGGACCTCGTTAAAATTCAAAATCAACCCGAGGGACAGACCGCTGATTCGCAGGTACGTCAGAATTTGCGCCTCGTGGACCGGCAGCAACTGCCCGA
>JANXTL010000264.1 GCA_025352375.1 Acetobacteraceae bacterium
GATAACGGCATCGTAACATCAACCGGCAGGTGTTCCACTTATCGAAAGCGAAACGCTGTCCAGAGAAACCAGGCCACCTCTATCGCGCGACGTCACGCGATTCGGTAATCTTTGGGCGTCGCCTAAGGCCCACCGCGCGCGATACTGCGTACCTCGGCACTCTCCGGTCGCAGCAGACGTGCTACCACTCGGTCCTTACAGGCTTGTCCATATCGGGCAATGTCCTCGCGCCCCCAAAACCTTCAATCCTCTCCGGGCGGCAACTTCTTTGACACAGGGGGGAATCGCACGGCGCGCCGCCACCGAGGATACCGCGATCCGATACGTGTCCCAGATGGATGCCGAGCAGGCGGAGGCAATGGGTAAGGCGTTCACCGCCGCCAATACCGAGTTCGGGGTGGAGGTCGCGCGCGTCACCGCGCTGGTCGCGTTCCCCCGGCTGCGAATGCGTTCACCGGCGGCATGGGCACCATGGGTGGTGGCGATTCCCAAGAACTTCGGCTGGTCGTGTTTCGAGAAACGCGCCGCCAACACCCCGCGGATCGGCCGGTCGGCGGCCAATCCGGTGACGCTGCTCACGGCCGGGGAAGTGCCTGATGTCCCCCACGTACGGCCCCGCTGCCTACCACGGCATCGACAAAGGCCCGATCGCGGTGGGCAGCGAAGGTGCCTCTCGAGTGGCTGATGAGCGAGCCTTCCGAACCGGCGTGGCGCCCCTAAAGGGCGTGCCGAAAATTATCGATAAATAGCGGAATGCGTTTCGGATGGGAATACCGGCCTATTATCGGCTTATCGAGGCTAAAAAGAATTGCTAAATCGAGCATTTATTTTTTTGAGGCGAGAATTGCCCTTTTGCCATTTCACTGTTCCATGTGATCGGGCTTCATCGTTTGAAGGGAAATAAACGTGGCAATCGGCGATACAATGAATACCGCTTCTCTGCGGTCGACATTCGATGACGAATTCGACACATTTAGCGCCTCGCCCGACGGCGCGCGCGCCGTTTGGCAAACCACCCTCGGAAGCAGCGCGCGCTCACTACCGAACAACGGCGAAATAGAATACTATTCCGATTCTTCAACGGGACATAACCCGTTTAGTATTCAGAATTGTGTGCTCTATATCACGGCACAACCTGGAAATAATCCGTTCGGACTACAGTACAATTCTGGTGCTATCAATACGTAGGAGTCGTTCAGCCAAACTTATGGATATTTCGAAATAGATGCGCAAATGCCCACCGGACAGGGCCTCTGGCCGGCCTTCTGGCTGCTGCCGGAAAGCGGTGCGTGGCCACCGGAACTCGATGCGTTCGAGGTTCTCGGAAACGATCCAATTACGTTATATTTCTCGACCCATTCGACGGTGCAGGCCACACAAGGGACGACGCTCAACGTGGCCAATGTGTCCTCCGGCTTCAACCGTTATGGTGTGATGTGGGGACCGCAGACGGTCGATCTGTATATCAACAATGTTGAAGTCGCTTCCATGCCGACGCCGGGCGATATGAACGTGCCGATGTTCATGAACGTCAATCTCGCCGTCGGCGGCTATTGGCCCGGTTATCCGGACGGTTCCACGCCATTCCCGGCCCACATGCTGGTGAACTCGGTCCGAGCCTATGCCTATCCGGGCACGACTGCGGGCGCCGAGGTCCAGAATCCGTCGAACGGCACCAGCGCCGCCAGCACCGACAACCCCGTCGCGGTTGCGACGTCCACAGAAAACGCCGCTGCGCCGGTGGTAACAGTACCGGGCGACCCCGATGTCGCGCCCGGCATGCAGGTGGCCGTCTCCGGCATCAGCGTGGCGGATAGTCAATCGACCGACGCTCTTTCAGTCGTGGTCAGCGATTCGACCGGTCTGCTGAACACCACCGCTACAGACGGCGTGACCGAGCAGGGTGAAGGCTCCACGTCGTTGAGGCTAACCGGCAGCACCAGCGCGGTGAACGCCGCACTGGCAACTCTGACCTACACCTCCACCGGCTCATCCGGCAGCAGCGATTGGATTTGGGCTTCCGCCGAGTATCCCGGGGGGCCCCAGGGCGTTGGTGCCCCGATCGTTATGACCACGACCGCCGCATCCCGGTCCGCCGAATCCCCCTCCGCCGCATCCTGGTCCGCGGCATCCCCGCCCTCGACATCCACGTCCTCGGCCACGCCGTCCGTGACCACGCCAGCGGAATTGACGCTGCAATCGGGCTCCAACGCCTTGTTGTCCGGCATCAACGTGTCCGCCGGCCAATACGAAGGCGATCTGACGGTGATGGTCAGCGACTCCTCCGGCATACTCAACATCGGCGAGACCAACGGCGTGACGGCCCAGGGTCAGGGGACCACGGCGCTTACGCTGACCGGCAGCGCGTCGGCCATCGACACCAGCCTTACCAGCCTGACCTACAATGCCGCAGATACCAGCGGTGACCGGCTCTGGGTGTCCGCTAACCTATCCAACGCGTCCATCGGTCCCCAGGGGCAGCAAATCGGCGGGGTAGCCATAACCCACAGCGCCGCCGCCAACCCCGCTCCGATGTCCACCAGCAATACCGTCAGCTTGAGCGGTGTCATGCTCGGTATGCCCGACACCGCTTCGTTCGTGACAGCCACGCTGTCGGACACAAACGGCCTACTCGCCGTTACGGCCATGGAGGGCGTTACCGTAACCGGACAGGACAGCAATCTACTGACGCTGCAGGGCACGGTGAACGCGATCAATGCGGAACTCGGCAGCCTCACCTATTCCGGCGGTTCGGACTTCTGGGTATCCGGTTCCACCGACAACCTGAATATCGGTGTCTTCGGCTCATCCGGTGCCATGCTCAGCTCAATGATGTTGCCGGTGGATAGCGGCCACATCACCACCTGGCCCACCTAACCTCGAGGCAAAAAAAAGGCGGGTCAGCATTTGCCAAATGCCGACCCGCTTGCCATCGCGTCTGGCGGACTTATTATTAGCGTTGTTGCCGGAGGCTGACCCCGTCAGAAGGCGTGAATCACCCGATCGCACATGGTCGAGCCACCGGCATATGATCGGAACAGGCTGTATTCCGGCGTGAATTCGAATACCGCCCCAGGACTATCGGTCTGCACCCGCATCAATAACTTTCCGATACGTTCAGGCAGCAATACGCTCTCCCGCCGTTTACCGCGCTTCCGATTGAGGGCCTCGCCTCGATGACGGCCGCGCGAGGCACTGGAGCCGCTACAGAACGCCATAAGGCATAGCCCGCACAATCCGCTCTGGTCTCAGATTTTGCTCAGTCCGGAGAACCATAAACCGATGCTCGACGGTCTGCGCAACGCGAGGTGGGACGGCCGATCCGCGTCGTCGTTACGGTATCAAGTCACATTGCAGCACCGCATCCAGCTGCGCCTCATGCTCATAATCAAGCATCAGCCGGCGAAGCACCGCATCCCGTTCCGCTGCCGGATGGAAATACCACTCGCTGAGCCCCTTGGGCGGCACGTCCATCAGCGCCCGCACCCGGTCCTGCGTCATAGCGAAGTATATATCAAGAATAAAACCGGCGCGGTCGGCATGCAGCGGTCGGGATCAAGCCCGCTCGACGATCAGGTAGATTAGCGCCTCGGCCGATGGATCGGGGTTCTCGATCGCATGCGGGGCGTCGGTGCGGCAACTGCAACCGTCGCCCGCGACTAGTTCGGCCGTTTCGTCGCCCACGGTAACGCGGACGGTGCCGGTGGCTACGTGCATATGCTCGACCGTGCCGGGAGCGTGGGCGGCGGCCGGACCCAGGACGGTGGACGGGGGGATCTGATAGCGCACGAAGTCGATGCGGCTGCCGGGGGCTGCTGCTCCCAGGCTTTTCCAACGGGCGGGGTGTTCACCGCCAGCGCCGTCGCCGCGGCGCAGAACGCGAATGCGCGGCGCCAGACCCGTGCCCCCATCGACCAGGGCGGCCGCCGTGACCCCCAGCGCCCGGGCAAGCCGCACCACGGTGGTGACGGTCGGCGATTTCGTTGCGCGTTCGATATCCGAAATCATCGAGGACGAGATGCCGCTGCGCGCGGCCAGCATCCGCAAGCTAAAGCCGGCCGCCTCGCGCCGCTGCTTGACGGAGCGACTCAGGCGGAGGCTGACGTCGTCCTCTAAAGTTGACAAGCTGTTTTCCATAGCGCACTATCAGCCTATTCAACCTGGGAGTAAAGGCAGTGGACAAGACCGAATTCGAAGCGGACCTTCGGCGCGAGGGCTACCGCATCGTGAACAGCAGCGTGAAGCCCAACCTGGTCGCGCCCAATCATTGTCATGATTTCGATGCCAAGGTATTTGTCCTGGGTGGTGAAATCACCATCACCCGCGACAACACCCCTACCACGTTCCGCTCGGGGCAGTGCTTCGCGGTCCCGGCGGGCTGCCCGCACGCCGAGCATGTAGGTCCGGAGGGCGTCGCCCTGCTGTCGGGCCGCCGCCGCGAGGGGTCCCTCACCCGCGAGGCGTTCGAAAGCGATCTGCGCCGTGAGGGTTTCGAGGTCGTGCATGGCGGTCAGAAGGGCGACTTCGCCGAGGAATTGCACGCGCACGACTTCGACGTGCGGATCATGGTGCTGAGCGGCGAGACCACGGTGACCCGCGATAACAAGTCGGAGACATTCCGGGCGGGCCAGCATTGCGAAATCGCGGCGGGCTGTCAGCATACCACGCAGGTGGGACCGGAAGGGGTCGCCTATATCGTAGGCAAGGCCACTCGCCGGGCGTCCATGAACTAAATTCCAGTCGGGCGGGTGTCGGAGACCATGGGTTTTCGGACACTCGCCCACTTCTGGTGTTTCGTCGTTGGAAAAGCAAAGTTCCGGTACCCCGAACCCCCGTGCGTGGAGCTACACCTCGGGGGCAGACTAAAGCGATTCCCTATGAGATTGACTTTCTGGATTCTTAACTAGTTGTTTTCATTGGCTGAAAAACCGTTTGAAATTTTTGAATTATGCGCAAGCACCTCGGGTGCGATAGAGGACAGGATCGAGGCTCGTTGATTAGTTAACCTTATCGGCATATATAGGATTTATGCGGCTTAGGTTTGTCCAACACCTCATTCTCGTCATCGCGCTCGGCGCCTTCCTTGGCGCGAGCGTCGCGCAAGGGATGTGGCCGGCTCAGACCGGCGCGGCTCTTGGCGTGACGACAATGGTACAAACGGACGGCGATGCGCCGATACCGTGCAAAGGCATGACGCCAGCCTGTATGACCGATCTCGGGTGCGTCTTCATGATCGGTTTACCGTCCGTATCTCCAACACTGACGATGACGCGCTTGTCCAGGCAGCATGTCCGTTACGACAAGCTGGCGCAGAGTGCCGATGGGCTCACCCCCAAACCCGCGCTCGATCCCCCCATCTTCCTCGGCTGATCCGACGCAACGCGTTTAACGCGCGCTCTGCGTCTCTCGTCGTTCGCCGCCGATCGGATGTCGTGCGACGGTCGATGCGGCCACGACTGTCAACTTGATCGGTCAACGAATCCGTCATGCGATTGCGTGCGATCGCGGGGGATCGGGAAGAAAGTGTGAACACCATGAATAAGCAACTGTGCGCCGCGATCGCGGCACTTGGGATCGTCATGGGACCCGCCAGCCATGCTGCCCCATCGGATTACCGCTTCGAACTCGCCAGCCCTCCAACAGCCTCCGGTGGCAAAAGCATCTTGACGCTGCGGCTGCTGCACATGCCGGACAAAAAGCCGGTCACGGGCGCTGTCGTCTTTGAGGCGAAGGCCGATATGGGACCGGACGGCATGCCGACGATGGCAGCCGCCGCGAAAATACTGCCGGAGGCAACGCCCGGCAGCTACCGGATCGAAGTCCAGCCCGATATGGCGGGAAATTACGCCATATCGGTCGCGGCCAAGGTCCAGGGCGAGACCGAAACCGTGCGCGGTTCGGTTACCACCAAGCTGACGAAGTGACATGACGTGCGGCTGGATAAGTCCGGCGGGACGGGCGGTGGCATTCGCCGCCGCCCTCTTCGGCACGACCCCCGGGCTCGCGGCACCGGGTCCGGAATCCGACAGGCTCGGCGCCACGGCCGACGGTTTGATCGCGGCGGGACGCGCGCTCAGTCCGACCCTTCGGGCGGCTTCCCTCATGACGACAGCGGCATCAGCCAAGGCCGACGCGGCCGGATCGCTCGATGACCCGACATTCACGGCAACATCGGATGAGGTTGACCGCACCACGGGTCCCCGGATCAACAAAACCTATCTGACCGTCACGCAGGAGTTTCCGCTCTGGGGGAAGCGCGATTTGCGCCGTTCGGTCGCCCTGGCGGCGCTCGATGCCGCGCGCGGGAACGAGCGAGCCGCGCGGGACGAGCTCGATGAGCGGATCAAGATAGCATTCGCGCGATATTATGCGGTCACTCAGGCTTTGACGGTCAATCGGGAGGTCGCGCACCTCGCGCGGCAAATGACGGCGGCAGCCGTGCGGCGTTACGGGCAAGGCGCCGGCGATGAATCCGGCGCGATCCTGACGCAGGTCGAAGAAACCCGAACGGCCGCCGAGCAAATCCGGCTGGAAGCGGTTCGGAGCACGGCAGTCGCGCGGTTGAATGCGCTTTTGGCGCGCCCAACGGGCACGCCGCTCGCGAACCCGGCGCATGCACGCAAATTGCCGGCAACCGACCTCACGGTTGTCGCCTTGCTCGACCGCGCACATGCTTCGAACCCGCGTTTGTATGCCGATGCCGCCGCGATTCGCGGTGCCGGGAACGAGCGGCAACTCGCCGAACGGGCCTGGTATCCCGACATCGTGCTGGGGGCCGGCGCCATTCAGCGCGACAACGGCCCTACGGGATTTATGGCCTCGATCGCGATCAAAATTCCACTCCAGCGCGGTCCGAAGGAAGCCAGCGAACGTGAAGCCGCGGCCCGGTTAAGCGCGGCCGAACGTAACCTCGATGCGGCGTCGGCCGAGATTGAGGGCGATCTCGCGGAAGCCGTCGCCAACCTCAATGCGGCAAGACACACGCAAGCGTTGCTGCGCGGTCGGTTATTGCCGCAGCAACAATCGGCCTGGCGCTCGCTCCTGGCCGGCTACGGTCAGGGGCGTGGCGATCTCGCGTCCGTGCTCGACGCCGAACACCGCATGCACAACACCAATCTCGAATTGCTACGCGTCGAGACCGATGCGCAAACAGCACTCGCGGCGGTCGAGCGCCTCATTGGAGGCGAGCTATGATCCGTCCCGACACAGGTATCGGCGTGTTTCTCATAGGCGCGTTGTGGTTTCTGGCATTACCCGCGATCGCCGCTGTGCCCGACGGCAAGCCCCTTTACTACCAGGACCCGGACGGCAAACCTGCCTACACAGCGGAACCGGCAAAAACGGCGGACGGCCGCGACTACAAACCGATATTCACAGACCTGCCGACGCCTCCGCTGCCCGCCGCCAAGCCAACGCCGCCACGCAAGCTGCTTTACTATCGCAACCCCATGGGTCTGGCGGATACCTCCCCGGCACCGAAAAAGGATTCGATGGGAATGGATTACGTCCCGGTCTATTCCGACGAAGCTGCGAACGACGATCCCCCTGGCACGGTGCGCATAAGTCCGGGGAAAATTCAGACGCTCGGCGTGCGCACCGCCACTGTCGAGATGCGCCCGGCAGCGTCCCGCACGGTGCGCGCGACCGGCTTCGTGCAATTCGACGAGCGGCATCTGGTGACGATCACGACCAAAGCCGCCGGATGGATCGAGCATCTCGCAGTCAGCGCAACCGGCGACGAGGTCAAACGGGGACAGGTTCTGGCGGAGCTTTACGCGCCAGACCTGGTCGCAGCCGAGGAAGAATATCTCGTCGCGTCCCGGATGGGAGGGCATGCGATGGGTGCGGGCGCCCAAGGTGGCAGTGGCAGCGACAATGGCAGTCTGACGGCGGCGGCGCTGCAACGCCTTCGTACCCTCGACGTGCCGGAAGATGAAATCGCCCGCTTGCGCCGCACCGGAGTTGCCACAAGACGGATCGCCATCCGCGCGGTGCAAGACGGCGTCGTGATCGAGAAGCCGGTTCAGGAAGGCATGCGCATCGCGGCTGGCGAGCCGCTTTACAAAACCGCCGATCTCGCGACGGTGTGGCTCATCGCCGATGTGCAAGAGCGCGATCTCGGTTTGGTTCGGCCAGGCCTTACGGCCTTGGCGAGCTTCGCCGCTTTTCCCGGCCAGACTTTCAATGGCGTGGTGGATTTCATCTACCCGGCACTTACGGCGGAAACGCGCACCGCCCGCGTGCGCATCGTCATGCCCAACACCGATCGCGCGTTGCGCGCGGCAATGTATGCCAGCGTCGAGATCGCGGTGCCGGTCGGCACCGGTTCCGTCATGGCCGTGCCTGATTCGGCTGTGATCGACAGCGGCAAGCGGCAACTCGTGTTGATCGCCAAGGGGGAGGGTCGGTTCGAGCCGCGGCCCGTGCGCATCGGCACACATGGCGACGACTGGATTGAAATTCTCGACGGCATAAAGCCAGGCGAACAGGTCGTCACGGGCGCCAATTTCTTGATCGACGCCGAAAGTAACATCCGCGCGGCGCTCCAGACTTTCGCGCCGCCGTCCGGTTCTGTACCGAAAGATTCCGTCCCATGATCGCGCACCTTATCGAAGCGTCGGCGCGCAATCGCCTGCTGGTGCTGCTAGCCACATCGATCATCGTCGGCATCGGCATCTGGTCAGTGTTCCGGACGCCGCTCGACGCGCTGCCCGATCTCTCGGATACGCAAGTCATTGTCTACACCGAATATCCGGGACAGGCGCCGCAGGTGGTCGAGGATCAGGTGACCTATCCTCTGAGCACCGCGCTGCTCGCGGTCCCGCACGCCAAGGTAGTGCGAGGTTTTTCCAATTTCGGCGTCTCGTTTGTCTACGTCGTATTCGAGGACGGCACCGATCTTTATTGGGCGCGTTCGCGTGTCCTTGAATATTTGAACTTCGCCGCCAAGCGTCTGCCGGACGGCGTAACGCCGGCGCTCGGTCCCGACGCCAGCGGGGTCGGTTGGGTCTACCAGTACGTCGTGCTTGGCGCCCAACGCACGCTCGCCGAATTGCGCGGCATCCAGGATTGGATCGTGCGTTATCAGCTTGTGACCGCCAAAGGCGTCGCCGAGGTCGCGAGTGTCGGCGGCTTCGAGCGGCAATATCAGGTCGTCGTCGATCCCCGAAAGCTGCAAGCTTTGGGCATTTCGCTCGATCGCATCATGGATGCGATCCGCGCCAGCAACCGCGACGTCGGCGGCCGGACAATCGAAATGAGCGAGACCGAGTATATGATCCGAGGGCGCGGTTATCTCCGGGACACAACGGATCTCGGCAACGTCGTCCTCAAGATCGACGCGAAGGGCACTGGCACGCCGGTATTGCTGAGGGATATAGCACGCGTCGAACTCGGACCCGACGAGCGGCGCGGCATCGCCGAAATGGACGGAACCGGCGAGGTTGTCGGCGGCATCGCGCTGAAACGGGATGGCGTCGATGCGCTAACGACAATCAGAAATATCAAAGCGAAGCTCGATGAGTTGAGACTGAGCCTCCCCGCAGGTGTGACGATCGAGCCTGTCTATGACCGGTCGCTGCTGATCGATGCGGCGATCAATACGCTTAAACATACGTTGCTTGAAGAGAGCCTCATTGTCGCTCTGGTGTGCGTCGTCTTCCTGCTGCATGTCCGCAGCGCGCTTGTCGCGATCGTGACCTTGCCGATTGGCATCCTGATGGCGTTCGCCGGCATGCGCGTGCTTGGCATCGGTTCCAACATCATGAGCCTCGGCGGCATCGCGATCGCGCTGGGCGCCATGGTCGATGCGGCAATCGTGATGATCGAGAATGCCCACAAGCATGTTGAACGGCTTCCGCCCGGCGAACCGCGCGGCCCGGCCCTGATCGCGGCGGCCAAGGAAGTCGGGCCGGCATTATTTTTCAGCCTGCTGGTGATCGTCGCATCGTTCCTGCCGGTGTTCGCGCTGGAAGATCAGGAAGGACGGCTGTTCAAGCCGCTCGCCTATACGAAAACCTTTGCGATGGCGGCGGGGGCACTGCTTTCGGTCACCTTGGTACCGGTGTTGATGCTTTATTTCGTGCGCGGCCGTATCGTCCCTGAACACAAAAACCCGATCAACCGCGTGCTGATCTGGGTTTACAGGCCGGCGATCCGGTGCGTCTTGCGCGTGCCGTTCATCGCGGTGCTGACGGCACTTCTCATTCTCGCGGCCACGCTATGGCCGGTCGTACATATCGGCAGCGAGTTCATGCCGACGCTGAATGAAGGCACGTTGCTGTTCATGCCGGTAACACAACCAGGCTTGTCGGTGACGAAAGCGGCAGAACTTCTGCAAACGCAGGACCGCATCATCAAGACATTCCCTGAGGTCGCATCGGTGTTCGGCAAGGCGGGGCGCGCGATGACAGCGACCGATCCGGCGCCGATCGAAATGAGCGAAATCGTCGTCAATCTCAAACCCGCGCACGAATGGCGGCCGGGACTGACGCTTGACCAATTGATCGCGGAGATGAACGCCGCGCTCCAGCTTCCGGGGGTCAGCAACGCCTGGACCATGCCGATCAGGGCGCGGATCGATATGCTCTCGACCGGCATCCGCACGCCAGTTGGGGTGAAAGTGTTCGGCCCCGATCTGCACGAACTGGGACGGCTGGCGGCCGAGGTCGAGCGCGTGGTTCACACCGTGCCCGGCACCACCAGCGCCTTCGCCGAACGGCTGGAAGGTGGCCATTATGTGGAAATCGAACCAAATCGCCTCGCGGCAGCGCGTTACGGACTGAGCGTCAATGACGTAATGAAAGTCGTCGCGGTGGCGCTTGGCGGCGAAACGATCACCACGACCGTGGAAGGTCGCGAGCGTTACAGTGTCAACCTGCGCTATCCGCGCGATCTGCGTGACAATCCGCAAGCGATCGCGAGTGACGTGCTTGTGCCGACCATGGGGGGCGCCATGGTGCCGCTCGGCCAACTGGCGAGCGTTCGCATCACACAAGGCCCGCCAAGTATCCGCACGGAGAATGCGCAGCTCGTCGCTTACATCTATGTCGATCTGCAAGGACGCGATCTCGGCGGCTATGTCGCCGATGCCGCGCGCGCGGTGCGCGATCGGGTGAAGATGCCGCCCGGCTATCATGTCGAGTGGAGTGGACAGTTCGAGTATCTGCAACGGGCGGCGGCAAAACTTAAAGTGGTCATTCCGGCCACGCTCGTGGTGATCCTGTTGTTGCTGTTCCTGAATTTCGGCCGCATGACCGAGACCCTGATTGTCATGGCGTCGGTGCCCTTCGCGCTCGTTGGCGGCGCCTGGCTGATGTGGTGGCTGGATTATAATTTCAGCGTCGCCGTCGCGGTCGGATTTATAGCCCTGGCGGGCGTGGCGGCCGAAACTGGCGTCGTGATGCTGATCTACCTCGATCAGGCGCTCAACGAACGCCGCGCTTTGTGTCGCGTCGAGAACCGCGACTTCCTGCGCGCGGACCTTGAGCACGCGATCATGAACGGCGCGGTCGAACGTGTCCGCCCCAAGATGATGACGGTTGTCGCCATCATGGCAGGGTTGTTGCCGATCCTTTGGAGCACGGGCGCGGGGTCCGAGGTGATGCGGCGCATTGCTGTCCCGATGGTCGGCGGGATGGTCTCGTCCACCGTTCTGACGCTGCTTGTGATCCCGGCGATCTATGCGATTGCCAAAGGCTGGCGGTTACCGCGGCGGACTGCGAACATGATTGTCGTTCCGCAACGCGCTGTTCGACCGGCCGAGTGAACAGCTTTGGACGAACCGGCGGTAACCTCGCGGCAGCTGATTGGGCGATCGAGCATGCGGTCGCGGCCTGAAAAGTTCAAACCGACGGCGCCGGTTTCGCCAAATTCAACAGTGATGGGGACATCCCCTTCCGATCCAGTCGTAACCAGTCATCCATTCGGACGTGAAGACTCGACGGCCGGACAGGGGCTCACGACGATGATGCGACACGGTGCCCGCAAGGCGAGCCGCCCGGAACGTGTCAACGACTTTGATACACCCGGTTCGAGAATTTAAGCTTGGACCATTAGCTTCGTTTGAGGCGGGTCGATCCAAGCGGCGGTGGGTTTGTCGGGCGGGTTCGGTCTTTTGTTTACGAAGCGGGCGCGGTTCTCCCGGAACGCGTGGTCGAGCGTGTCCTGGCGTGCCGCATGGACGGCATCACGCGGATGCAGCATTCTCCGCCATAGGATGATTGCCTGCGTGTCCAGAAATGGGACGGCGAGATGGGAGTTGGAGGCACAGGTGGCGGGAAACGCGCTAGAGCGACGATCGGAAACGGGCGTGAAATTCCTGTGTAAACCTGCGCAAATGTTCCTGGCATGTTCGGAAACTTTCAAGAGCTCCGGGCTCACAGCAAGACGCGAAATGTGGCGGAATACGGCCATTTTCCAATCTTACGGGAACTCGACAGCCAAACTTCTCCAGGGACTGAAAATCGCAGTGTCGGTGGTTCGATTCCGCCCCTGGGCACCATTCGCCCCATGCATCTGATTGCAGTTGGCCGATTGCGGGTAGGGCCGGACGCCGAATTATTCGCGCGCTACAACGCACGCCTGCACCCCCCCATGACTGTGACTGAAATCCCCGAGGGCAGCGGCGCGCCGGCCGAGGTCAAGCGACGGGAGGGCGCGGCCATGCTCGCTGCTTTGCCCGACAACGGCTTCGCGGTCGCCCTCGATCTGGGCGGGGAGATGCCGGACAGCGTCCGTTTCAGCACGATGCTTGAGCGGTGGCTGGGTACTTCACGTAAAATTTGCTTCCTGATCGGGGGTGCGGAAGGATTGGACCGCCCCGTTTTGGACCGAGCTGACTCGGCGCTGTCGCTGGGACCCATGACTTGGCCACATTTCATGGTACGCGCGATGCTCGCCGAACAAGTTTATCGCGCTCGGTCGATCGCAGCGGGACATCCGTATCACCGAGCAGGACGCCCGTAACGCATTTCAGGGGTTTGCAAGCCTGCGCAAGCTTGGTAGACAGCGCTCCCCGATGGTGGTCGGCCGCTTCCAAGCGGCCGGTTGGGGGGCGCATAGCTCAGTTGGTAGAGCAGCTGACTCTTAATCAGCGGGCCCAAGGTTCGAGTCCTTGTGCGCCCACCATCCCCCTCCTGCGCCGAGGACACATTACCTCCGGAAATGGCAGGAAAGATTTAAAAAATTACTTCATACAAATTTTTGAACGACATTTTACGAATGGCGGGCCGAGTCCCGGCTAATAAGAAGCGATTTCGATCCGTACAACAGACATTCCTTCCGCCCAAGGGTCGAAAATCGGGTAGGGGCGCTAGGAATCGGTTGGGCGCCATGATATAATTGCGGCGTACAGTTTATCTATGTGTTCCCCGTCGGGATGTTCCTTTGGAGGCTTCGACGATGCAGTCAGTGTCCTTTCTCGCGCAGCTGCTTGGTCCGTGCCTGCTGGTGATTTCAATCGCCATGCTCGCCCGGCGAGAGGCTATGATCCCACTTGTTGAAAACTTGATGCAAAATCCGCCACTCCTGTTCGTACTGGGGGTCATTCAGCTGATAGGTGGCTTGGCGATTGTCCTCACACAAGATGTATCGGGCGGGGAGACACTGCCGCTCGTCCTGACGATGATCGGCTGGTGGTTAATGGTCCGGGCGGTGCTCCTGATGTTCCTTTCGCAGGACGCGCTATGGGCGCTGTTCGATGCGATGGAGCTGGAGAAATATTATTACGCCTCCAACGTGATCGGATTGGTGTTGGGCTGCTACCTGACCTATGTCGGGTTCAGCGGCATGTTGGGTTTACCTAACCTCATCGGTTAATGGGCAGACACCGGCCCCCGCCCCGCCGCGTTCGGCGAACACAGCA
>JANXTL010000029.1 GCA_025352375.1 Acetobacteraceae bacterium
ATGAAATTCGGCCTGTGCTACATCCCCGACTACCACGCCGAACAATCGGGCTCCTGGCAGGACTGGTATGAGGGCATGATCGCCGAGGTGAAACTCGCGGAATCCCTGGGCTTCCACTCCGCCTGGTTCGCCGAGCACCGCGTCGCCGGTTTCGCGTTTGGTTCCCCCGCCATGTTCATCGCCGCCTGTGCGCGGGAAACCAAAACCATCCGCCTGGGCTGCTCCGTCAGCCTGCTGCCGCTGAACAATCCCGTCCGCACGGCGGAGGATTTCGCCATGGCTGACGTTTTGTCCGGCGGGCGGCTGGATTTCGGCGTCGGGCGTGGGCTGTACAAATACGACTACGACGTCGCCAACGTCGACATGGCGGAAAGCCGGGACCGGTTCGATGAGAACCTGGCCATCGTCCGCGCTTTGTGGACCCAGGACGCCGTCACTTATCAAGGGAAATGGACCAGTTTGGAGGCCCACACGCTCGGCCCCCGCCCGATCCAGCAACCTTGTCCGCCGTTCTGGGCGGCCGCGGTTCGCACCGAGGAAACGTATCGCTGGGCCGGCGCCAACGGGTTCAACTTGCTGACCGCACCGTTCTTCTTCCCCGACCATCGGGAGCAGGTGCGCCTGCTCGACATTTACGCCGACGCCGCCCGCGCCAATGGCCATGACCCCGCGAGCAAGGAGCGGATGGCCGTCTATCACATGTTCTGCGCCGACAACGCCGCCCGGGTGGATGCCATCGCCGATCCTGCTTTGCACCGCTACCAGGCGTTCACCAAGGCCACCGACCAGTCCCGGCAATCCTATCGCGATCCCGTGACCTACAAGGATTGGAAGGGTTTTTTCGAAAACCGTGAAAGCATCACCCTGGAACAGATGAAAGCGACCAGGGCGGTCATCGGCACACCGGAAGAGTGCATTGACCGAGTAGCAATGCTCGTGGAACGGTTTCATCTGACTCAACTCACCTTTGAGGTGAATTATGGCGCTCTGCCACACCAGGAGGTCATGGCATCGCTGCGTCTGTTCGCGGAAAAGGTCATGCCGCGTTTCACCTGAAAAATGGCGACAAAAAACACAAAAATTGACACTTTCGGTATTTTATAAAGCGATTGTCGCGCTATATTAGGCTAGGCCATGCGGCACGGCGGGAATTTGTTATGCGAAGGCGATCGACCGGGTTTTGGGTCCTGCGGGTTTGGATTTTGCTGCTGCCGATGGGCGTCAGCATGGCTACCCCTTCGACTGCCAGCGCGCTGGATACGCAGATCGTGACCCTGGCGACCGAGGATGGGCTACTCGTCGCGCGATTCACCGACCGAGTGGACGACGCGGCACTACAGGCTGCTGTGCCGGAACTGGTCGCGCGGGGCGTCCGGGCGATCATCCTGCGCGGCACGCCGGTGCATGACATGAGCCCCTTGGTCAGCCTTATCCATCTTAAATCGCTGGATATTTGCGGTACGCTGGTCAAAACCGTGGAACCGCTGGCGCGGATCGCCGGCCTGAAATCCATCAACCTACAGTTTCTGCCGATCGGCGACCTGACTCCGCTGAGCGGCCTGACCGACCTTGAGTGGTTGCACCTCGGTGGGACCGAGGTGAAGGATCTCACCCCGCTCGCCAAACTGACCAAGCTGCAAACGCTGGTACTTGCGGTCACCAAGGTCGCCGACCTCAGCCCCCTCGCGAACCTGCGCGCCATGACCACGCTCGATCTCGGCAGCACCTGGGTCGGCAGCGTAAAACACTTGGCAGGTATGACCGCGTTGCGGGTTTTGAGCCTCAACGGCACCCTCGTGGACGACGTACGGCCATTGCGCGATATGGCGGACTTACGAGAGTTGAACCTGGTCGGGACCCAGGTTCGGGATATTTCACCATTGGCCCGCCTGTATAAGTTGGAAACCCTCGATCTCGAGGGAACGCCGGTCGACACGGTCGCACCGCTGGCCGGTTTGAATGGATTGCGCTTTCTCAATCTCGGCGGTTCGCGCGTGACCGATGTAACGCCTTTGAACGGCCTTCGGCAATTGACCATTCGCCGATGAGTCGGCGCGGGCGATGAAACTGAACGAAGATCGCCCGATAGTCGCCTGGCGATGCTTCGCCGCGCTCGTACTGATGCTCGTTGCTGCCCCGGCCTATGCCGCCGACCCGATTTTGCTTTGGAACCAACACACCAACCGCGCGATCCAAACGACCGCCATGGATAACTTCAAAGCGACGCGGGCGCTGGCGCTGGAGAGTATCGCCGTTTTCGATACCATGCGGTCGCTTGCCGGGCAGCCCGGCTTCCTGGTTCGCCTGCCCGCACCAGCCGATGTGCCGCCCGATGTCGCGGCCAGTGCCGCGGCGCACGCGATGCTGGTGTATCTGTTCCCCGACCTCAAAGCCCAATTGGACGCGGCCCTCGTCCAGTCGCTCGCCGCGTTTCCCGCGCATGAAAGGCGCGCCCGCGCCGTCGCCTTCGGCAAAGCGGTAGCGGCCGCTGTGATCGCGATGCGCGACCGCGATGGGTGGAACGCGGCAGCGGCGGCAAAAATTGGGTCCGATCCCGGCCAATGGCGCCCGACACCGCCACGCTTCTACCCGCCCCTCGATCCACAATGGGCGTTTTTGGCGCCGTTCACCTTACGCCTGCCCGACCAATTTCGGCCCCGGGGACCGCGCCTGCCAGGCACTGCGGCATTCAATGAGGCCCGCGAGCAAACCGCGACCATGGGCGGCGCGCATTCGCAGGTCCGTACCGCCGATGAAACCCAGGCCGCGCATTACTGGAGCGACGCGATCGGCACTTATGCGCCCGCCGGCCACTGGAACGCTATCGCCGCCGAGGTGCTTCGTGCGGCCGGCCAGGATCCCATGCGGGAGGCGACGTTGTTCGCCAAACTCAATGTCGCCATCGCCGACGCCGCGATCGCCATGGCCGATGCGAAATACACCTATTGGGCTTGGCGGCCGATCACCACGATCCGCGCGGGCGACGCCAATTTCCCGGCTCGCCCCGAATGGACGCCACTGCTGGAAACGCCGCCTCATCCAAGCTACGTCTCCGGCCATTCCGCGTTCAGCGGGGCGGCGGCGGTGGTGCTGACGTCGGAATTGGGGGCGAGGCCGTTCCGGGTGGGCAGCGCCAGCACGCCTGGGGTCAGCCGGTCCTTCACCAGTTTCGAACAAGCGGCGGCGGAAGCGGCCAATAGCCGCCTGTGGGGTGGCATTCATTACAAATTCGATAACGACGACGGTTTGGAGACTGGCCGCGCTGTGGGGGTCTGGGTGCTAAAGGCATTTGACCATTTGGACGCCGATCGCCCGCCGGTGATTGTTTTGGACGGGTCAGGGACGACCGGCCTGGCTGTCGCCAATGCAGCACCGATCCGTTCGGTCGAGATCGTGCTCGATGGCGGTCCAAGCACAACGGTGCCGGTGGATGCGCTGGGGCGTTTCGCGTTACCGCGTTGCTCGAAAGGGCCGCACGCGGTGATCGTGACAGCCAGGGGCGCCGGTGGTCAGGTCGTTCGGTTAGAGACGACGATGAATGGCGGCGGCTGAGGGATCAGCCCGGATCGCGCGGTCGGTCGGCCACCCAAATGTAGCCGTCGCGATCGACGATGAAGACTTCTCGCAGTCCGTGCCCTTTGTCGGTCGCCGGTGCCATGATGTCGTAACCGCCGAGGCGGGCCGCGGCTTCGACCGCATCGGGATCGGTGTGATGCAACCGGAGTTCGATACCATTACCGCGCTTATCGCCAAGACGCGTTCGAATCGGGTGGTGGTCGTAGGTGTGGTCGGCATGCAGCATGATTTCCGACGAACCATGCCGGATGACGGCGAAATCGGGGTCTTCATAGACAACAGTGGCACCCAGCACCGACCGATGGAAGGCAACAGCAGGCGCGACAGCGCGCACCAGCAAATTGACCCCGAATCCTGAGAGGGAGCGGCCGTAGTCCGCGCCGCTCATCCAGGGCTGTCCGGTTCGCAGTTTCATGGCTCAGGCGTCCCCTTGCGCGCGTCTGGGTTTCGGCACGGTGCCGATGATATCGGCGGCGGCGAGGCGCGTGAGGTCCGTTGCGTCGAGGCCGAGCATACCAATGAGGACGGCTTCGTTGTCCTGTCCGAGGGTGGGGGCCACGCGGCGGACCGGGTAGGCGTTCGGCCCTTCGCGCCAGGCGGCGGAGGACTGCCAGTGTGGGCCGATAAACCGCCGGTCCGTGCGGTGCCAGAAACCTCGGGCTACGAGGTGCGGGTCTTCGTGCAGGTCGCCGGGGCGGCGCACCACGCCCGCCGCGACGCCTTTGTCTTGCAGGATATTCATAACGGCTTCCGCCGGCCGGGATTCGGTCCAGGCTTCGATCAGCGCTTCCAACTCATCTTCCCGGCTACGGCGTTGCGCGGCGTTCAGGATGGCGAGGTCAGGCCGGTTCAGCACGCCGCAGACCGCTTGCCATTGCGTATCGTTACAGATGGCGATGGCGACCCATTGGTCGTCTCCCACACACCGGAAGGCGCCATGCGGAACGTGGACGCGGTGGCGGTTGCCGATGCGGGGGGCGGTGTATCCAAGCGCGGATTGCTCGATCAGCGAGGGCGCGACGAGGGGGAGCATGCACTCGACCTGCGAGATATCGATGTTCTGGCCCTGTCCGGTGCGTTGCTGGTGCAGTAACGCGACGATCAACGCGGCGGCGGCGTTGAAACCGCCGACAGGGTCGCCGTAGGCGGTTTGGTTCATGACCGGCGGGTGATGGGCGGAGCCGGTGATCGTGGGCAGGCCGGACGCGTGTTCCAGCGTCGATCCGTAAGCGCGACAATCGCTCCAGGCATTGCCGGATCCGAAGGCGGGCATGGACAGCATCGCCAGGCCGGGGCGGACGTCTTTCAGCACGCTGTAATCGAGGCCGAGTTTGCGGAGAACATCGGCCGAATAATTCTCGATCACCGCATGCGATGTGGCAACGAGACGCTTCAGCAGCGCCACGCCCTCGGGGTGCGCGAGATCGAGCGTCACGTCCAGCTTGTTGCGGTTCATCAGCTGGAACCAGGGGATTTTTTCGTATTTCTGTTCGGCGATATAGGATGCGCGCAAATCGGTGCCGCGCCACCAATCGGGGTATTGGCAGGCCTCCACCTTGATGATTTCGGCTCCGAGTTCGCCCAGATGGCGCGCGGCGGTCGGGCCTGCCCAGCCCATGGTCAGATCGATGATTCGCAGTCCCGCCAGGGCCCCGGTGGCCTGGGCTGCTTGCGCCGAAGGTTTCGGCAGCGCCGGGACGGACCAAATCGGGTGGTCCTCTCCGGCCAGAGGTGCGGTGCCGCCCGCCAAAGGCGGGGTTAGCGTCAGGAGTTGCGGCAGGCGCGGGGCCTCGAACGCTTCGTCGCCGATGCGCACCGGAACGAAAGCGCCGCGCTCGCGATGGATGCTTTGTTCCAGCAGCGCCGCCATGGTCGGGACGACCGCCATCGGCAGCTTGTATTGGAGGGCGAGTTCGAACCATTCCTCGGCGGTTTTCGTCAACCACACCGGCTGGAACAGCGCGTCGATTGTCTTGGAGGCGGCGAGGCGGTCGGTGTTCAACGAAAAGCGGGGTTCTTTCGCCAGATCGGGCATTCCCAGCATGGCGCAAATGCCGCGCCACTGGCCGGGGGTGACGATGGTGACACCGATCAGGCCCTGTTTTGTTTCGTAGATGCCGACGGGGTAATTGCGCCCGAAACGGTTGATGCCCGGGCGTTTGCGGGATGCGCCGGAGTCCCATGCCACCGCGGCCTCGTATTCCGCGACGTTGACGGCGGTTTCGTGCAGGCTGACGGAGAACGTGCGGGCGCCTTTCTCACGCCCGTACAACCCGCCGGCGGTAGCGATAAAGGCCGCCAGACCGGCGATCGGGCCTTGCTGGCACTCGGTCGCGAGGATCGGCGGTCCCTCGGCCGGTCCGGTTAATGCCACCAGTCCGGCCAATGCGCGGGCGACGGATTCCGTGCCGGCGAACCTGCTGTAGGGACCGTGGTCGCCGAACCAATCGACGGCCGTAACGGCGAGGCCCGGGTATTTCGCTGTCAGGTCGGGGCGTGCCTGTTGCGTCAGCAGCACATCGGCGCCGGGCAGCAGGGCCGCGATATTCGTGGGCGTATCGGTCACGCTCTTTTTATTCGTGTTCAGCCAGGCGAAGACGCCGCTTTCCCCGTTCGCCAGGATCGGCGGCATCGTGCGCAGCGAATCGCCGCCTGGGGGTTCCAGCTTGACGACATCGGCGCCGAAATCGGCGAAGAGCTTGCCGCAGTAATCCAGCGCGATGCCGGACCCTTGTTGCAAAATACGGTAACCGGTCAGGGGCATGCTTAGACCATGATCGTTTGAGGTTGCACGCGATCTCGGCGTTCGATCATGGTCTAAGCCTTTGTTTGAGAGGGTGATTCACGCCCGAGGTTGAAGTCAACCTCAAGCGATCACGCTCTAGGGTCTCATGGTAAAGAACGACTGGCCCGGCGTGCGCAGCGGCGCGACCAGATTGGCCCACTCGCACAGCAATGGGCGCGTGTCGCGGGGATCGATAATTTCCTCGATCAGGAACGCTTCCGCCGACCGGAAAGGCGACCGCAATGCCTGCAAGCGATCGTCGATTTCTTTCAACTTGGCGGCCGGGTCGTCCGCAGCCGCGATTTCCGCCCGATACGCGGCCTCGACGCCGCCCTCCAGCGGTAAAGACCCCCAGCTGCCCGAGGGCCAGGCGTAACGAATGCAGGGATGGGTGTGCGGCAGATGTGCGCCGCCGCCGACACCGAAGACGTTGCGGATAATAATCGGGCACCAGGGCACGGTGGATTGGTGGATGGCGCTGACGGCGGTGACGGCGTGGCGCATGGTGGCGGTCGATTCAGCCTCCAGCCCCACCGCGAAGCCGAAACAATCGACCAGATGCACGACGGGCAAATGGAACGTTTGTGCCATATCCACGAAGCGGGTGATCTTCCGGGAGGCCGCCGCGCCCCACGCGCCGCCGCCGTATAGCGGGTCTCCAGCCAGGATCGCCACCGGCCAGCCGTCCAATCGCGCAAACCCGGTGATGATGGCGCGGCCGAAGCCCCGCGACAGCTCCAGGAAACTGCCGTGGTCGACGAGAGAATCAATAATTTTCCGCATCGAGTAGGCCTTGCGGCTGCTTTTTGGCACGGCGTGGATCAGCGACTCATCCCGCCGGTTCGGATTGTCCGCCGGCGTCGCTCGGGGCGGCAATTCCCATACCGAACTCGGCAGATACGACAGGAAACGGCGAACCCGCTCGAACGCTTCTTCCTCGGTGTCCACGGCGTCGTCGATGGTGCCGGCTTTGACCTGCACCGCGTGCCCGCCCAGTTCCATTTTGGTGCGCTTTTCGCCCAGACGCTCCACGACCGGTGGCCCGGCAGTGAACACGGCGGAGGTGTCCTTCACCATCAGCGCGTAATGGCTGGCGGCCAATCGCGCGGCACCGAGGCCTGCCACAGACCCAAGACCCAGCGCCACCACCGGCACCCGCCCCATGTTCTGCGCGCAGAGCCACAGGCCGGAGCTTTGCCCAACGCCGCCGGGCAAATTGGCATGGCCGGTGGTCTCGATCGTTTTGACGGAGCCACCGCCGCCCGAACCCTCGATCATGCGAATAAGCGGTAAACGGAACTCCCCGGCCATCATCTCCGGCATCTGGTATTTGTGCTTGATCGACGCATCGGCCGAGCCGCCGCGTACGGTGAAATCGTCGCCGAAGATCACCACGGGGCGGCCGTCCACGGTGCCGCGCCCGAACACGCCGTTGGCCGGCATGAAATCGGTCATGACTTTTTGGCTGGCGTCGTATGTCGCCTTACCGGCGATGGAGCCGATTTCCAGGAAGCTGCCGGGATCGAGCATGGCGTTGATTCTCTCACGCACCGTCAGCTTTCCCGCCGCGTGCTGGCGCGCGATGCGTTCGGGGCCACCCATCTGGCGGGCGATGCGCTGGCGTTCGCGGAGTTCTGCGAGCTCCGGCTCCCAGCCGGTCATTTGGTCCATGCGGTTTTCCGATGCGTTTCCCGGTGGCATGGAACCACCCGAATCCGGCAGGGTCAAACCGATGGGGGGCCGACGTCGCCGGCCACGATGCGTTTGCGGCCGTCGTCCGTGTCCAGCAGCAGCGCGCCGTCATCGTCCAACCCGGCAAAGGCACCCTCGATGGGATGATTGCCGATCCCGGCGCGCAGGGGCGTCCCGATCGGGTGGCCGCGCGCCATCCAGGCGTCGCGGATGGGGGGGAAGCCTTGCGCCTGCCAGGTGGCCAAATGGGCAACCAGCTTCTCCAGCAGGAGATCGCGAGCGCCATCGACGGTGGCGATCCCGCCGCTGGCGGCCAAAGTGGTGGTCTTGTAGGCGACGTTATGCGGGGCAAACAACACGTTCAGGCCGACCCCGACGATGACCGCGCTGTCTGCGTTTTCCAACAGGATGCCGGCGATCTTGCCCCCGTTCACCAGCACGTCGTTCGGCCACTTCAACGTCGCTCGGGTCTGTCTGGGCAACAGCGCGTCGACGGTGTCGGCGACCGCCAAAGCGGTGACGAAGCTCAGTTCCGGCAGGCGCGATGCGGCGGCATCGAGGCGCAGCAGCACGGACATGTACAGATTGCCGGGCGGGCTGTACCACGCCCGTTCGCGCCGGCCACGACCGGCGGTCTGCTCGTCGGCATGCACGACAGTCCCGTGCGCCGCGCCCAGTAGGGCCTGACGCCGCGCCTCATCGTTGGTGGAGCCGATGCGTTCGAGGTGCTGAATAACAAACATGCCCGAAGCCTAG
>JANXTL010000125.1 GCA_025352375.1 Acetobacteraceae bacterium
GGCGCCGAAAGTCTGGTGCACTCGCTGCTGAACAGTGGCGTGAACACGTGCTTCTCCAACCCCGGCACGTCGGAGATGCACTTCGTCGCAGCGCTGGATCGCGTGCCCGGCATGCATTGCGTGCTCGGCCTGTTCGAGGGCGTGGTGACCGGCGCCGCCGACGGCTACGCCCGCATGGCCGGCAAGCCCGCCGCCACGCTGCTGCATTGCGGTCCGGGCCTCGCGAACGGCCTCGCCAACCTGCACAATGCCCGCCGCGCCGCCACGCCCATTGTGAACATCGTCGGCGATCACGCAACGTATCACCGCCCCCTCGACGCGCCGCTGACGGCCGACACCGAGGGCTGGGCGAGGGGCGTGTCCGGCTGGGTGCGCACCGCGATGGACGTGAAGACCGTCGGCCGCGACGCCGCCGCCGCCGTGCAGGCGTCGATGATCGCCCCCGGTCAGATCGCCACGTTGATCCTCCCCTCCGACGTGTCGTGGAACGAGGGCGGGATCCCAGGCGAAGCGCTCCCCGCCGTTCCAACCCCGTACGTTTCCCCCAACCAGATCGACGAAGCCGTCACCGCCTTGCGCCGAGGCGGACCCGGCATCGTCCTGCTGCTCGGTGGTGCCGGCCTGACCGAGGAAGGCCTCGACGCCGCGCATCGTATCCAGTGCGCCACCAACTGCCGGGTGTTCGCCCAGGGTTCCAACGCCAAGATCGCCCGCGGCCAGGGGCGCCTGTCGATGGAGCGGGTTCCTTACGTCGTCGATCAGGCCGTCAAGGCGTTGGCGGGCACGAAGCACATGATCCTGGCCGGCGCCCGCAAACCGGTGACGTTCTTCGCTTACCCCAATAAAGTGCAAACCTCGGTCCCCGAGGACGCGGAAATCTCCGTGCTGGCCCGCGCCGAGCAGGACATCGTGGAGGCGCTTACACGGCTGGCGGATGCATTGCATGCACCGAAGGTCGCGGCCCCGAACAACGGCGAACGTCCGGCACCCGGCCGAGGCGCACCCACCCCGGAAGCCATCGCCGCCGTGCTCGGCGCGCTGATGCCGGAAAACGCAGTGATCGCCGACGAGTCCGTCACGTTCGGCCGTGGCTTTTTCCATAACACCAAGGCCGCTCCGCATCACGATTGGCTCAACGTTACCGGCGGCGCGATCGGCGGCGGCATGCCGATGGCTACGGGTGCCGCGATCGGGGCGCCCGGCCGCCGGGTGCTGAACCTACAGGCCGATGGCTCCGGCATGTACACCGTGCAGTCCCTCTGGACCCAGGCCCGGGAGAAGCTGGACATCACGACCGTTATATTCTCCAACCGTAAGTACCAGATTTTGCTGGGCGAGCTGGCCAATGTCGGTGCCAACCCGGGCCGTACGGCGCTGGACATGCTCGACATCGGCAACCCCGACATCAACTGGGTGGGGATGGCGAATGCGATGGGTGTCGAAGCCGCGCGCACCGACACCGCCGAAGGATTCGCGGACCTGCTGGCCCATTCGCTGAAGCGGCCCGGGCCGTTCCTGATCGAACTGGTGATCTGAATGCGATTTTTTCCGCCGCAAATTTGTATAGACAAATTAGCGGCGGAAAAACGATATATTTCCAGAATCGATGCGCTTTATTAGACCATCTAAAGTATACATCCGTCGATACAAAATATTTGAGCCATTCTCTCGGGCATGCAAGTGGTTTGGTATAATACCGAACGGCCGAACCTTTGAACCGTTGGCGGCATGCTCCAAAGTCGTCATGGCCGGGACACGCCCGGCCATGACGAAAAAAGGGAACGGCATCGGTCGAAGGTTCGGCCAGTTGGTATAACCTCTGGACTTGCAACGCGCGTGCGGCAACAGTGCATCGCGGTAGGAGGCTAAGGATGGCACAGGACATACATGGGCGTCGTGCGACGACGCGCACGTCGGCGAAACAACCGGTCCGCGGACCCGCGCCCGCCGCCCGGGACGGCGGCGGACGCAGCACGAACGCGTGGCAGGCCGCCGTGGTGTTCGGCACCGCCGAAGCGAAAATCCCAGTCAATATCCGCCTGGACGCCGATATCGTTCGCTATTTTCGGGCGGGCGGAGCGGGTTACCAGACCCGTATCAATGAGGTGTTGAAGGCCTTCGTGGTCGCCCGCCTGAAAGCTGGCGACGTTCCGAGCGCTTCTGCCAAATCGGTGGCCAATGGGCACAAGCGGAAGAAGTAGTTTACGTCGTTGCCCGTTCCAGGATGTGGAACGGAACATGCCATTGCCCTTCCTGCCTCGGGCCGTTTCCCGTCAGTCGTTGCAGAACGAATCCAGCCGCGATCTGGCCGGCCTCCGCCCCTTCGACGCTGACGGTGGTCGCTGGCGGCTCGCTGGCGGCGCTGAGTTCGAAATTGCCGAAGCCGCATACGGACAGGCGTTCGGGCACCGCCAGCCCGCGCTTGCGGGCTTCCGTAATGGCGCCGAAGGCCAACAGGTCGGAGCTGCAAAACATCGCGGTGCGTTCGGTCAGATCCGGCAGCATGCTGGCCAGCGCCGTCCGCCCCGCCATGATGGTGCTCGGGGCTTTCACGATCGCCTCCCCCACCACCATGCCGCCCGCTTGGCGGGCGCAAGTGGCGAAGGTCTGGGTGCGTTGCACGGCCCGCGGATCGCTGGCGGAGATCGTGGCGAAACGGGTGTGCCCCTTGTTCAGAAAAAATTGTGCGACCTCCCGGCCCACATCCTCATGATCGAAGCCGACCAGCATATCGATCGGGTGGCTGGAAACATCCCATATTTCAACGACTGGGATGTGTGCCTCGGTGATCATCTGGATAGCGCCGGGCGTGTGGGCGGCCCCCGCGATCAGCAGCGCGTCGGGGCGGCGGCCGAGCAGGGCGCGGAGCAGTGCTTCTTTGTCGTTTTCCCCGTAGCCCGATAGCGATAGCATCACCTCATACCCCGCCAGGCGCAGGGCATCGCTAAATGTCTGGATGACACCGGCAAACATCGGGTGCGCAATGGTCGGCACGACGGCGGCGACCATGCGGCTGCGGCGCGACGACAGGCCGCCAGCGATCAAATTGGGCACGTAGCCCAATGCGTCGATGGCGGCTTGCACCTTGGCGGACGTCGCGGGGGACACACGGTCGGGGGTGTTGATGACGCGCGAAACCGTCATGGGTGCCACGCCCGCGAGGGTCGCAACGTCGGTGATCTTCACCGGTGCGCGTGGGCGTTCGATTGATGTTGGGCCGGAGCCGCCAGAAGGCATGGAGGCGAGCCTAGCCGCTTACTTGCCGCCGTGCCAGCGGCGACCGCGCCGCTGCAGATCGGTTCGCTGGGCCCGGTTTGGCGCCAGGACAGGAGCACGGATGCGGTCAACGGGGCGCTACCAAACGTTGGGCAAACCAGCGGAGTCAGCGTAGACTCCAGTAGGAAAAAGGGAAACCAACCAGCATGTGGCGTATCGGCGTCGATTCCGGCGGCACTTTCACCGATGTCTGCCTGTTCGACGACGCTAGCGGGCGGGTCGCGGTGTGGAAAGTACCGTCCACGCCATCCGATCCGTCCGACGGCATTGCTCGGGGCGTTGAAGAAGGCCTGCACGACGTCGGCGCCGTGGCGGCGGATATCGATTATTTCGGCCATGGCACCACCGTCGCTACCAACGCACTGATCCAGCACCGCGGCGTGAAGACCGGCCTGATCACGACCGGCGGGTTCCGCGATCTGCTGGAAATCGGGCGGCAGAAGCGCCCCGATCTATACGACATGCAGGCCGACAAGCCGCCGGTGCTGGTCTTGCGGGATTTGCGGCTCGAGGTTCCGGAACGCATGCGCCACGACGGTACCGTGGAAACCCCGCTGGACGAGGACGCATTTAGAAATGCCGTCCGAACGCTGCGGGCGGCGGGCGTCGAGGCCGTAGCGGTTTGTTTCCTCTACGGTTTCGTCTCGACGGAGCATGAATCCGCTGCCGCACGCATTTTGGCCGAAGAATTTCCCGACGCCTTCGCCAGTATCTCGCACCAGGTGGCCCCGGAGTTTCGCGAATTCGAGCGGCTTTCAACGACCGTGGTGAACGCCTATCTCGGCCCCGTCATGCGCCGTTACATCGGGCGGCTGGCAGAGCGCCTGACCGGCCTGGGCGTGACGGCGACCCCGCATCTGACGCAATCCAACGGCGGCGTCATCGGCTTTGGGCAGGCTGCGCGGCTGCCGGTGCGGACGGTGCTATCGGGTCCGTCGACCGGTGTGGTTGGCGCGCAGGCGATCGGGCGGGCCGTGGGAATGGAGGAATTGATTACCTTCGACATGGGCGGAACGTCCACCGACGTCGCGCTGCTGGCCAACGGCCAATGCCGCCTGACTGGGGAGGCGATGGTGCATGGCTACCCCATCAAGGCCCCGATGCTCGACATTCACACGGTGGGGGCGGGCGGCGGCTCCATCGCGTTCATCGATAGCGGCGGGCTGCTGAAAGTCGGCCCCCGCAGCGCCGGCGCCGATCCGGGGCCGGTCTGTTACGGGCGCGGCAACGACGAAGCCACCGTCACCGACGCCAATGTCGTGCTCGGCACGCTCAACCCATCGTTTTTGTTGGGCGGCCGGATGCCGGTCCGGCGCGATCTGGCGGTCGCGGCGATCGACCGCCTGGCGTCCGCGCTGGGAATGGAGCGGATGGCGACCGCTGCCGGCATTATCTCGGTCGTGACCGCAAACATGGCGCGCGCGATTCGGGTGATTTCCGTGCAGAGAGGCTACGATCCCCGCGATTACACCCTCATGGCCTTTGGCGGAGCCGGGCCTTTGCATGCGGCGCGTTTGGCGCGCGAGCTGGACATAAGTCGCATCTTGGTGCCGCGCAATCCCGGTATCCTGTGCGCGATGGGGCTGCTGCTGACCGATCTGCGCGCGGATTTCGCGGTAACCCGGCTGTCATTGCTGGCGCCGTCGGCATTGCCGGGGGTGCGCGACTCGTTCAGCGAACTCGATGCCATGGCAGCGGAATGGTTCGCCGCCGAGGGCATTCCCGCGCCGGATCGCCGCACCGCCCGAACGGTGGACATGCGCTACGCCGGCCAGAACTACGAACTGCCGATCGTGCTGCCGGATGGCGAAATCGGGCCGGACACGTTGCTGGCCCTTGCGGATTGCTTCGCCGACGCGCACCGTCGGATGTACGGCTTCATCGCCGAGGAAGACCCGGTGCAACTGGTGACATTCCGCGTGGAAGCATCGGGTGTCGTTCCGAAAGCCACATTCGAAGCCCAACCGGACGCCGGCCCCGATGCCTCGGTCGCCATTGTTAGCAGCCGGGAGGTATGGATGTCCGAAACCGGCGGCTTCGCGGCATGCTCGGTCTACGACCGCAACCGCCTGCGTGCGGGCAACCGGTTTGCCGGGCCGGCGATCGTCGAGCAAATGGATGCCACGACCGTTGTGCCGCCGGGCTGGGTCGCGCGGGTTGAACCGTTTCTGAATGTTATCCTGGAGGTGGTGTGAGGAAGAAAGTGAATCCACTCATGAACACGGCTGAAAAGGATAAAAGCCGCAGCGGCGACACCGCTCGGAATTATCCGTTTTCATCTGTGTGCATCCGTGGGTTCGAATACTTACCTGCTACCGGCGCGGAGACCGCATGACCAATACAGTAGACCCCATCACCACCGAAGTCATCGGCTCCGCCTTGTCCTCCATCGTCGAGGAAATGGGCGAGGCGCTGATCAAGGCCTCGCACTCCACCAACATCAAGGAGCGCCGCGATTGTTCCACCGCGCTGTTCGATCTCGACGGCAACACGCTGTGCCAGGCCGAGCATATCCCGGTGCATCTGGGCAGTTTCCTCGGTCTGATCGAGCACATCCGCAAACGCCATAATCAGGCTGACATAAAACCCGGCGACGTGTTCTGCGGCAATGACGCGTATGAGGGCGGTGGCACGCATCTGCCCGATATCGTCCTGGCGGAACCGGTGTTTGTCGATGGCATTATGACCGCCTGGGCGGTAAACCTAGCGCATCACGCTGATTTCGCCGATCGCGGTCACGCGCATATCTACCAGGAGGGGCTGCGGATCCCCCCCATCCGCCTGTATAAAGCAGGCGAGTTGCAAACCGACGTGCAAGCGCTAATTCTGCTCAATTGCCAGGTTCCGAAGGAGCGCCTGTCGGATTTCCGCGCGCAGATGGCTGCGAACCGGCTGGGGGTGCAACGGTTTCAAGCGCTGTGCGCCAAGTACACCCGAGCAACGGTGCTCAAGGCGAGCGCCGCACTGCTGGACTACGCGGAGCGCAAAATGCGCGCCGGTATCGCCGCGATACCCGATGGCGTCTACCGCTTTGCCGACACCTACGACTGCCCGGAAATCGACGGCGAAATGGACCTGTCCTGCGAAATCGCGGTGCGCGGCGATTCGATGCACCTCCATTTCGAGGCCCCGCCGCAGGTTCGCGCCGGCCTGAACATGACCATGACCGCGCTGCTGTCCACGGTCTACTACGCCATCAAAATGGTCGTGGACCCCACCATCCTCCCGAACGCCGGATTGGCGAGGCCTTTGACCGTCTCCGCGCCCGAGGGCTCCATCGTCAACTGCGTCCACCCCGCCGCGGTGAACGGGCGCCTCAGTCTGTGCCAACGGGTCGTCGATCTGATCCTTGGCGCGCTGTCGGAAGCGGTGCCGGACCGGGTGATCGCGGCCTGCAACGGGGCCTGCTTCTCCATCACCTTCGCCGGGCACCAGCCCGCCGACAACCGGCTCTGGGTCTATCTGGAAACCATCGGTGGCGGCTCCGGCGCGCGCGCGACCAAGGACGGGCTGGATGGGGTGCATGTGCACATGACCAACACCTCCAACCTGCCGGTCGAGGCGTTGGAACTCGAATACCCCCTGACCCTGATGCGCTACGAACTGGTGGATGGCTCAGGCGGTGCCGGCAAGCATCGTGGCGGCATGGCGATCCGCCGTGTCTACCGCGCCAACCACGACTGCCGCGTCCGCGTCGACGGTGCTCGGCTGTTGTCGCCGCCTTGGGGATTATTCGGCGGGTTGCCCGGCAGCAAGGCGGAGATCAACGTCTACGGCGGCGCCAAACCGTTCGACCACGGCAACGGCGCACTCCGTCGCGGGGAAACGATTGAGGTCATCACCGGCGGATCGGGCGGCTACGGCCCGCCAGCCGAACGCGATCCTGACGCCGTGCGCCGCGACATCGACGAAGGCGCCATCGATCCCGAGACGGCGCGCGCGGTGTATGGTGTCAATGGCTGACGCCGCGTGCATCGATCACGATCGACGCGCTGGGGTGTCAACGCGCTGGGGTCGCATTCCTCGTTCGGCGCTGGTAGACCGCCGCCGACACGCACGGAGACGACCGATGAACCGCCTGTTCCTGCTCGCGACCCTGGCTCTTGCCGCGGGGGCTGCCCACGCCGAAGTGCCGGAGGTGCGCATCGCCCGCCAATTTTCCATGGGCTATTTGCAGTTCAACGTGATCGAGCACGAACACCTGATCCAAAAGCATGCCGCCGCGCTGGGCATCCCTGAGGTGAAAGTGTCGTCCTTTCGCTTCAATGGTCCAGCCGCGATGAACGACGCGCTGCTGTCCGATACCGTGGACATCGTGGGCGGCAGCCCGCACGGGATGTTCACGCTGTGGGCGAAAACCCGCGGCACCAAGCAGGAAGTGCGCGCGATCGCCGCGCTGGTCACTCTGCCGTTCATGATCACAAGCAACGATCCGGCGATCTTGACAATCGCCGACCTGGGCAAGTGCAAGAAAATCCCGGTGCCGTCGCTGCGTGTGTCGTCCCCGGCGATCGCGGTGCAAATGGCCGCGGCCAAGCTTTATGGCATCAAGGAATACGCAAGGTTCGATACCGCGATGGTGACAATGTCCCCGGCCGACGCGACCGTGGCGTTGCTGGGCGGAGTCGGGGAGGTCAATTGCAACGTGGCCCTGCCGCCGTTCCTGCAGCAGCAGCTTGAGCGCCCGAACATCCACGTCGTCGCCAACTCCTTCGACCTGATGGGCGGGCCAAATACCTACACCGTGTCCTATACTTCGGCGAAATTCCACGACCGCGACCCGAAACTGGCGCAGGCCGTTTACAACGCGCTGACGGAAGCCACCGCCCGCGTGAACCAGGACATCCGAGCGGCGGCGAAATATTGGATCGAAGACAGCGATTCCAAACTCACTGTCGACTTCGTCGCCGCCGCCGGCAGCGGCAAGGACGTGCATTGGACCACGGTTCCGGAACGCACCATGCAAGCCGCAGACTTCATGTTCGAGGTCGGCACGATCAAGGTGAAGCCGACATCGTGGAAGGACTACTTCTTCCCCGAGGCTTATGGGCTGTCGGGGAGCTAAACTAATCGTCCGGATGGGCGCGGCGGTACATCTCTCGCAGCGTCTGCTCCGTGCTTGCCACCGGGATGCCGTAGGCGGTCGCGGCTTGCTGGGCAGCGATGTAATGCGGCGCGGTCAGCAAACCGTCCTTGACGGGCGGCAGGCCCAGCGCCTTGAGCTCGCTCATGCCGTCCAGCAGTTTCATGATCTTGACGAAGCGGTTGCGCTCCGCCGAACCGATCTGTTTCTCGTAGGATCGGCCATGATCGCGGTTGATATCGCCGACGACCAGGAACATCCTGACCAGATGGTAGCCATATTGTTTCGCGCGAGCCCGGTTATAGAGGTGGTCGACGTCGTACCCGGAATGCGTGAGGTCCGTCGTCGCCCCCCAATGCGCCTTCAAAAATCGCCCGAACACCGCTCGGTAGTCCGACGAGACCGGGTCCATCCACAGGACGGGGCCGCATGGTCCGGTCTGCACCACCGCGTCGCGGCGATTTTCGAACGAACCGAATGAGACGGCGTCGTTCGGATGGGCGGCCCAGAAGTTCCTGAGCACACCGAAATCCAGAACGGCGACGATGGGGGGGATCTGTCCCATGCGCACGCTCTCACCAATCAGGGCAGCCTGAAGCCGCAGGGCAATGTCGGCGAATGCGATCGAGGCCATGATCCGGTTCTCCTGTCAGCCCGATCTTATCGCCGATCCGGCGGCTACCGCCGATTCAAGATGTCGCGATCCCGCGACTGTTATCGTTCTCACGGATAACCCGCGCGACCAGATCTGCCAGACGGACGAAATCGTCCAGCTCGTTATAGGCAAACGCGGAAATGCGCAGCCAATTGGCGCCGCCGATCGCATGCACCGGGGCGTCGGTGCCGGCCGCCAGCAGGCGCGCCCGCAGGTCCAGCGGCTTGCCGTCCCATGGCAACCGCACCAGCCCCATCGCACTGTCGGTTGGCACGGTTTCCGTGTTCAACCGGCGGGCGATCGGCGCGGCCCCCTCGGCCGCCAGCGCAATGTTGCGGGCCCGAAGCGCCGAACCGCCGAGCCGCTGGTGGAAATCGAGCGCGGCGGGAACCGAAAGGGCAGCGGAGGGGTCGCGGGTGCCGGTCCAGTCGAATTCCGCCAGGAAACCGCCGCCCAGCCCATGCGAGATCACCGTCGGGTGCAGCGCCGCTTGCTGTGACGGCGCAACCCAAAGGAAGGCGCTGCCCTTCGGTGCGCAGAGCCATTTATGGCAGTTTCCGGTGTAAAAATCGGCGCCGATGGCCGTCAGGTCAACGTCGATCTGGCCCGGCGCGTGCGCCCCGTCGATCAGCACCGGAACGCCGGCCGCGTGGCAAACTGCGACGATGCGGGCAACCGGCAGGACCAGGGCGCTGTGGGACGCGATATGATCGATGACCGCCAGCCGGGTTCGCGGGGTCAACGCGGCGGCCACCGCGGCGACGACGCCATCGTCCGATAACGCGGGGAAGGGGACGGCAGCCTCGGTCATGGTTGCCCCGGCGCGCTCCGTCACGAAGCGAACGGTGTTGCGGACGGCGCCATAGACGTGGGTCAGCATCAGGATTTCATCGCCGGGCTGCAAAGCCAGAGACCGCAGCACGGCGTTGCAGCCGGTGGTGGCGTTGTCGGTAAAGACGATGTCGCGCCCGTTGGCGCCGAGGAACGCACCCAGCGGATCGGCGGCGGCACGAAGCAATCCGGGGAGCTGGCTCATGAAGCGGGTCGGCTGAGCCTCCATCTGCTCCCGCCACGCGTCCTGCACCGCGCGCACGCAGACGGGCGCGGCGCCGAAGCTTCCGTGGTTCACTGTCAGGAAATCCGGGTCCAACCGCCACTCCGATCGTACGTCTCGACCCCAGGCCATCGCATATCCCTCCGCCAAGGACGCATCCTGACCGGTCAGGGGCGCAGCTCACAATGGCCGAGGCCGAGCAGGTGGTGCCGCCGGGGACGGAGGTTGGGCTGTCGTTCCCGGCGTCCTCGGCGATTGTTGTCGCGGCCTAACCCCAAACGGCCTTGCCGCCCACCAGTGTGATGGTGATGTGGCCCATGGTCGTGTCTTCCTTCGCGCCATGCCAGTGCCGTTCCCCGGCTTTCACATGCGCTACGTCGCCGATCTTGATTTCCTTCCGTTCATGCTCTGTGGCCACCCAGCCGGAGCCGGAGACGACGATGAGCAGCTGGTCGCAGTCGTGGATGTGCCAGCCGGTGTTGCAACCCTGGCTGAAGTTCACAACGCTGGCGTTGAAATTTTCCGATTGACCGGGCTCGACGATGGTCTGGCGGGTGCGTTCGACATGGCCGGTCCATCCGTCGGTGCGTTCGGCCGCGCCGGGTGCGGGCAGGACGGGTAGGTCTTTTAGCGTGACGACGTTCATGGCGTTTTCTCCTGTTATCGTTACAGCAAATCCGAGGCGACGAAGCGCCGCAGGTCGTCGTCCACGACCGGTTCGAACCCGAACCAGGCTTTGAACCCTGGCACGGCTTGGTGCAGCAGCATGCCCAGCCCCTCGACGCAGCGGAGGCCATGGGCACGCGCGGCGGCCAGCAGCGGCGTTTCCAGCGGCACGTAGACGATGTCGCACACCGCCAAACCCTTCGCCGCTCGGGACAGATCGATCTCCACGGGGTTCTGCCCGTGCATCCCGAGGGACGTGGTGTTCACCAGCAGCGCATGATCCCCCAGCGCGTCGGACCGGCGGTCCCAATCCACTACGCGCAGGCCCGGCAGTTCCCTGGCCAGATCGTCTGCCTTGGCGCGGGTGCGGTTGGCGACGGTTACCTGGACGCCGAGGTCCTGCAATACCGGCACCACCGCGCGAGCCGATCCGCCTGCGCCGAGCAGGAGGGCGGGGCCGGCGGCGGGATCGACCCCATGGGCGCGCAGATTGGCCAAGAAGCCGTGGCCGTCGGTGTTGCTGCCGGAGATCTTGCCGTCCTTGAACACCAACGTGTTTACCGCGCCGGCCTTGCGGGCGGTCTCGTCCACGGTGTCGCAGGCCTCGAAGGCCGCCATCTTGTTGGGGATGGTGACATTGGCGCCGGCGAAACCGGCCTGCATCAGCCCGCGCACGGCGGTGGGCATGTCCGCCGGTCGGATCGGCAGCGGCACATAGGCGCCGTCGATCTTGTGCCGCTCCAGCCAGAACCCGTGCAAACGGGGGGAGCGGGAGTGACTGACGGGCCAGCCGATGATACCCGCGAGGCGGGCGCTTCCTGTGAGTATGGGCATGAGACACAGGATTGCCGGAGGCACGGGGAAAGATCAAGGGCGCCGCCGACCAGCAGACTGGAACGCAATGTTGATGGCGCAATAACACGGCTACCTCCGGAGACCTTCTACGGTCCCAGCTTACTCACCAGTCGGTAAATAGGGATACAAATCTATCTACAGCATTTATCGGAATGATTGAGCTTTATTCCAGGCCACCTGCCGCTGCACGATGCATCGGCGGCGCCCCTAATTAATACAATATAATAATAACTTAAACTGGTACTAATTTGGTTATAATCAAACGAGTATCGGCGACCATCCGCCTCATCTGCGGACAAAATCTGCTGAAAGAAGGTTTGTCCGCAGATAACGCAGATGGTCGCAGATGGAATCATACCGGCATGACGGTTGCCAAACGACAATATGTAGTTTTTATCACCGACTTGTGAGTAAATTAAACCAGAACCCTTGTTCACTCGCGCGCCTTTAGACGATGCGCTTCGATTGTTTCGGGCTCCTCTTCGTCGATGCGCGTTAGTTCGGACCGGGCGCTTCCGTGCACTCGCAGCAGTTCATCCAGCTTCGCATGAATAGCCTGGGTATCCCGATGCCCGGCCCGTTGAATGAAAAACGTCATCAGCCACGTTGCAATCGACGCTCCCGCATTCCAATCGAAACTACCGGGAGAAAAAGCCAGCCAACAGGCGATATACAGGAACACGACGCAAATAGCGGCTGGGTGTGCGGCGATGACACCGATACGCGTCAGCGCCCGAGCAAATAAGGGTAACATCGCATTTCTCCATGCCGAAGTGTTACATCCACAGGTGGTGGCGGACGTTCTGAGCCGCCGGGAGGCGGCGCCGCGGTTTGGTGTACACCGGAACAGAGATGCCGTGCATCCTGTTGAAGGACGCCGGTATTCCATTTCAGCGGCAGGTGCGACTTCCCATGTATGACGGGACGCACCTGGACGTCGATGAAATCGATTACGAGCACGAGGCTACCATCCGGACCTCCATGCACATGAGCAGCCCTGGCAAAGGTTTGTTGTTCAACTTCAACACCGTGGATTTTCGGCGGGAGCGGGCTCGCAGTTTCGCACGCCCATCCATTCAGCCCTGGTCGGCCTTGTCCGCCGCTGCCAAGGCCGTCTCCGCAATGGACCAGAATGCGTCCCACGATGCCTCGACTTTGGACATATAGTATTCCAGCGCGCGCGGCGTGACCTCGATAATGCGCACGCGCGCGTCGGTACCGCTGGGGCGGGTGACAATCCAGCCTTTGTCTTCCATATCTTGAACTGCACGCGAAATAGTTGCAGGACTGGCGGTACCGGTCGCCAGCGCCGCGAGGTCTTTCTGCGTGACGATCTCGCCCTCCAGATGCGCCAGACAGGCCTCCATAACGATCCAGAACCCTTCCAGGGCGCGGGGAACATCGCGCAACTGGCGGAATTCCCGGACGATAGCGGCACGGCGCGACAAGGCTTCGCGATGCCAGTGGCCGATCGCGATGGCTTTCGCCCGCAAAGGCAGGCGTTTCGTCAGGTCGCTCCTCGCCATTGGTGGCCCTTTATGGAAACGCATCGACTGTCATTCTGTGGTCGCTGCCCCACCGGCGCAGCAGGCGACGGCTTGCCGGATGAGCCCGATTACGGGCATCCAATCCGTAGATAGTGGCCGGAGACAAGCATGCAACCCCTGGATCGCCGACTGGAAACCGCCGTCGCATTGGCGACCGAGGCCGGGGCGATGGCGATGCGCCTGCGCCCGGCGCCCGGCGGTGCCCATGCAACGCTCAAAGGCGTGCAGGACTGGGTGACCGAGGCCGATGGCGCTGTCGAACGCTTCCTGTCCGAACGGCTGCTCGCCGCCTTCCCGGAGGACGGATTCCAGGGGGAGGAACAAGGTGTGGGCCGTATTGGCACGCTCCGCTGGGTGGTCGACCCGATCGACGGCACCGCCAACTACATGCGCGGCGCCAACCGGTTCTGCGTCTCGCTGGGGTTGATGGACGACCGCACGCCGCTGGCCGGGGTGATCGTGGCACCTGCGTTGGGGGAAACATTCGCGGCCAGACAGGGGCGCGGCGCGACGCTGAACGGGGCGGCAATCCGGGTGGCGGACACGGCCGATATGAAACGGGCAACGGTGGAAATTGGCTGGTCGTCCCGCCGCTCCGACGCGGATTTCATCGCGCTGTGCGCGCGGGTGAAGGACGCGGGCGCGGTGCTGCGCATGGGCGGTTCGGGGGCGCTGGGCCTGGCCGACGTCGCGGCGGGGCGGCAGGATGCCTATGCCGAGATGCACATCAACCTATGGGATGTTGCGGCCGCGCTGGTCATTCTGCGGGAGGCCGGGGCGGTCGTGAACGATTTTCTGGCCGGCGACGGCGCGACCCAAGGCAACCGCATCCTGGCCTGCGCCCCCGGCATCGCGGCGGCGATGAACGCCCTGTTTTGACAGCCGGCCCGGCCGAGGCTTTTCTCCCCGTATCAGCAGGAGGAAACACCGACATGCAGCGCCCGCTGGAGGGTATGCGCGCCATCGCGCTGGAGCACGCCGTCGCCGCACCTTTGTGCAGCCGGCATCTGGCCGACATGGGTTGCGACGTCATCAAGATCGAACGGCCGGGCAGCGGCGACTTCGCCCGCGACTACGACAGTTTCGTCCACGGCCAGAGCAGCCATTTCGTCTGGCTCAACCGCGGCAAGCGCAGCGTGACGCTGGACGTGAAGCAGCCGGCGGCGCGGGCGGTGCTGGACAGGCTCATCGGCGGGGCGGACGTGCTACTGCAGAACCTCGCACCGGGGGCGGCGGCGCGTTTGGGGCTGAGCTATGAGGCGTTGAAGCCGGCGTGTCCGAAACTGATCGTCTGCGATATCTCCGGCTACGGGGAAAGCGGCCCGTACGTGCAAAAGAAGGCCTACGACTTGCTGATCCAGGCGGAGTCCGGGCTGATCGCGGTCACCGGGTCCCCGGATGAGCCGTCGCGGGTGGGTATTTCGGCGGCCGACATCTGCACCGGCATGTATGCGCTGACCGGCATTTTGGGGGCGCTGGTGCGGCGCGGCCGGACGGGGGAGGGGGCCAATATCAAGATCGCCATGCTCGACGCCCTGGCGGAGTGGACGACGCAGCCGATGCTGCGGAAAGCATACGCCGGCTCGCTGGTGCCGCGCTCGCCCACCAACCACCCCGCCATCGCGCCGTACGGGGCGCATAAAACGAAGGACGGGCAGGTGATCTTCGGCATCCAGAACGATCGCGAGTGGGCGGTATTCTGCGACAAAGTGATGGGCCAGCCGGACATGAAGACCGACCCGCGCTATAACTCAACCAACAACCGCCGCGACAACCGGGTGGAACTGACGCGTCAGATCGAGGCGCGGTTTGCCCCGCTGTCGTCGTTGGAAGTGGTGACGCTCCTGGACGACAACGGCATCGCCAACGGCCGGCTGAACGACGCGCAGGACGTGTGGGACCACCCGCAACTGGCGGCCCGCGACCGCTGGCGGGAGGTGCAGACCGAACACGGCCCCTATCGCGGCCTGCTGCCGCCCTTCACCTTCACCGACGTGGAAATGGGCATGGGCCCGGTGCCGGCGATCGGGCAGCACACGGATGCCGTTCTGGCCGAACTGGGCTACGGCGCGGACGAAATCGCAGCCATGCACGCAACGGGGGCCGTATGACCGACTTCGATCCCACAGAACATCGCATGATCCCCGAGCAACGCTGGTTCGACGATTTCCGCCTCGGCGAGCGCTTCGTCCTGCCCAGCCGCACCATGACCGAGGCGGTGTTCCTCGCGTTTCAGGGTGCGAGCGGCGACAATCACCCCATCCATTACGATGTGGAGTTCTGCAAAGCCCGCGGCATGCCCGGCCTGTTGGCTCACGGGCTGCAAACCCTGGCGCAAACCGCACCCGGTGCCGGATTGTTCCCCTATTATACCGAGGAGTCGATCGTAGGATTCATCGAACAATCCAGCAAGTTTCTCAAACCGGTGTTCGCCGGGGACACGCTCTATCCCGCGCTGGAAATCGATGAACTCACCCCCGGCCGCACGACGGGCGTGCTGGGGTTCCGTAGCACCATCTACAACCAGCGGCGCGAATTGGTGCTGGAGGGGCGGCAACGCTATTTGTTGCGCAAGAAGGTGGCCTGACGCCACCCTGTTCACGATAGCGGAGAGAAAACCGATGACTGCCACCGATTTCGACATCCCCACATTGCGGGCGCGCCGCACCAACAAGTGGCACAAGTTTCCCGCCGACGTGCTGCCGGCCTGGGTCGCCGACATGGATTTCGGCGTGGCGCCCGCCATCGCCGCCGCTATGAAGCGGCTGACCGACAACCAGGAATACGGCTACGCCGCGCGCGACGGCGTTCTGGCCGAGGCTTTCGCCCGCCGCATGGGCTCGCGCTTCGGCTGGCACGTGGACCCCGCGGACACGATCGCGCTCGGCGATCTGGTGCAGGCGAGTTTTTCCTCCGTCATGGCGTTCAGCGAACCGGGGGACGGGGTGCTGTTGCAGCTTCCGTCCTACCCGCCCTTCATGGGCGCCATCGCGGACACCGGCCGCCGGCTCATCGCCAATCCGATGCGCGACGACGGGACGCACTGGGTGCTCGACCTGCCGGCTTCCGTAAACCCGCGCACGCGCATGCTGATCTTCTGCCACCCGCAGAACCCCACCGGGCGCTGTTTTACGCGGGCGGAGCTGGAGGCGGTGGCGTCATTTGTAATCCGTCACGACCTGATCGTCGTGTCCGATGAGATCCACGCGGACATCGTCTATCCCGGGGGGCAGCACATTCCGCTGGCCTCCCTGGGGGCGGAGATCGCGGCGCGCACGATCACCATCACGTCGGCAACCAAGAGCTTCAACATTCCGGCTTTGCGCTGCGCCGTCATGCATTTCGGCGCCCCGGCGCTGAAGGTGCGTTTCGTTGCGCGGATGCCGACCAGGCTGTTGGGGTCGCCGAGCGTAACGGGTGTGGATGCGACGGTGGCGGCTTGGGACGAGGGGCAGGGGTGGTTCGAGGAGATCATGGCCTGCTTGCAGGGGAACCGGGATTGGCTGGCTTCTGCGATTGCAGCCGAGCTGCCGCGGGTGACGATGCGGTTGCCCCAGGCGACGTATCTGGCCTGGCTCGATTGCCGCGGGCTGGACCTGCCGACCTCGGCGGGGCAGTTCTTTCTGGATAAGGCGCGGGTTGGGCTGAATTTCGGGGAAACCTTTGGGCCGGAATACGCCGGGTTCGCGCGGCTGAATTTCGCGACGCCTCGGCCGGTGTTGGAGGAGGTTGTTGGGCGGATGGTGGAGGCTGTGCGGGGGCGGTGAGGGGGTGACCGTTTGCGGGCCAGCATCGCTCGGATGCGTGGCCGCTCCGGCTTCCGGCCTTTAAACGCGACGCCCCTACCCGGCGTTGGAAAGGGCCGGTCGGCGACGGATCGTCGAGGGGCGATATTGGATCGCCTACACGACGAGCGCTCCACCCCGCCACGCCCACCCCGTAGCCCGGACGCAAACTGCCGGAGAGATATCCGGTGCTGGTCGTCGGTGTGGAAATCCTTTGTCCCTCTGCGCCTCTCGTAGTGAAAATAAACCGGCCGTGGTTCAGGAGTCGGACCTATCCCGTTGAGTCTCCGTTTGGCGGGCGCGTTGTCTGTGGGCGCTTGCGATTTTTCACCGCGAGAGGCGCAGAGAATCAGAGGCGGAACGTGTCATATCGGCAGCCATAATCTTTGGCTCTAAGATCGCCCCCATCTTCATGTCGGCGGATGCCGCTATCCACGACTAGTAAGATTGGGGCTGGAGAAAGGCCTGGCTTTCACCGGCATGACGTTGAGAGAGCGTACCGCTGGCCATTTTCAAGGGCCGCTCGCATTACCCGTGCCGCGCCGCCGCCGTGCCCGCCCGAGCCATCGCCGCCCGCACGTTGTCAGGTCGGATAAAATCGAGATACTCCCGCGCATAGGCCGGCGGCAAAATCTCCACCATTGTCTCGTTCTCGACCCAGACCTCGATCACATGGAACGGCCCGCGATTGCAATCGAAGCAGTGCCACCCCGCCCGCCGCGCAATCGCCTGAACGGTATCGGCATCGGTCGCCACACTCAGCGCGAAATGCGTGGACCCGAACCCCCGCCCCTCCCGCTTCACGAACTTCCCCCCAACCGCGCCGCCCGGCTCCAGTTCGGTGCCGGCCGGATAGACCTCGACCCCCGACCCATGCTCGTCGAGTTGCAGCGCGAAGAAGCTGCCGGGGTTGGGAGGGAACGGCACCGCGGTGCCGCCCATGAGTTCGGCGAGCACACCGGCAGCCTGCTGAGGGTCTCGCGCGGCGATCGACAGATGATGGATCATGGTATCCTCACGGTTTCGATTTCCGCATTGATAGCACAAACGAGCCGTGTCGGCATCATCGCTATTTTTTACGTTATGGTCTCCGCGGGGCCGATCATGGCCAATAGGGGAACAAGCGCGACGCTGAGGTCTACGACATCTGGCGCTCTGTCGAGCATCCGGAACTGGGGGCGACGCGGCCGCGAATACGTGGCGGAGGAGATCGTCTGGGTGAAGCGCCGCCGTCGCCGAGGGCGCGCGCATCGCCTCGCGCCGCCTCTGGGGCCGGGCCTGACGATTAAGTCTCAAAATTTTACATTGCGGCGTAATCTGCCCAAATTCCGCCATGAGTCGGTTCCATACCGCGCATCGTTCCAACCAGTAGGTCGAACGATGGCACGCATGAGCAGCCTGATGCACCCCGGCCGGGTGTTGCGCGAAGAATATATGGAGCCTCTTCGGCTCGATGCAGCGGCGTTGGCCCATGCTTTGGGCGTTTCGCCGGATCGGATTGTGCCACTGATCGACGACGAAGCACCGCTGAACTCCGATCTGGCGCTGCGCCTGGCGCGCTGCTTCCGGACCAGTCCGCAGTTCTGGCTGGGCCTGCAAAGCGCCTACGACCTCGCAACCGCGCGGATGCGCTTCGGGGCCGAGATCGAGTCGAGCGTGAAGCAGCTGGCGGCTTAACGCCCCGCCTTTTTCCCCGCAGCACGCCGCAATCTGGGTTTGGGTTGCGGCGTTGTCGTGTCCAGAATGGCGTGCAGCGCCGCCACCGCCTCGGGCGTTAGCCGGTGGATCGCCTGAGCCAGACGGTTGGCCAGTGCCGTTTGCTCGGGGGTCAGACCGGCGGTGTTCACCGTAACCCGCGGGTTGGACAGCTTCGCGAGGCCCGACATGTCGTCGGCCTCATCCCAGATCAGCCCGAAATACTCGTTCACCTGATGCACCAGACCCGCCCGAGGGGCACCGCGCTTGCCATGTTCGAGCGAGGACAAATAAGGCGCCGACACCTGCAACGCTTCCGCCAGTTGCTTCAACGTCAGTCCCCGCTCGGCGCGCAGTCCGCGGAGGCGGGCGCCGAAGGGGGTCACCGAACCCGCCGCAACAGCAACCGCACCGACCCCGCGTTGGCCGCATGCGGGTGGCTGGCGGCGAGAATCAACGGCCGGATTTCCGGCAGGTTCAGCCAAATGGGGAACTCGCGCTTGATGGCGCCGCCTTGCTCGCCGCTGCCGCGGCCGGTGATCACCTCCACGCAGCGGATGTGGTCGGCATGGGCCGTGCGGATGAACGCGATCAGCGAGTGGAAGGCGCGCTGCGTCGTTTGCCCGTGCAGGTCCAGCCGTCGCACCGTCGGCAGCTTGCCGGTGCTGAACCGTTTCCAGGTGCCCGTATCGATTCCGCCCGGCTGCCCGCCAACCGCGACCGCCGGGGTACTGCGAAAGGTTCGGGTGGGGCGAACGGGTTCATCCAGGCGGGGAACGACGGGCTCCGCGGCAGCGGCCTCGGCGGGCGGCGCCACCGGCACCGTCCCCCGCAGCGGCGCGATGCGGTGCGCGTAGTTCGCCCATTCCACGCGGTCCTGATCCGACAAAATGCGGCGTCGCAATGCCATCAGGGATCCCGGCTGAGGCCCTGTTCGGCCAAAGCCGCCAAATACGCCGCCCAACGGCGGTCGTAAGTCGCGCCGAGTTCGTGCAGGTATTCCCAGGTGAACAGGCCGGAGTCGTGTAGATCGTCGAACACCAGCCGCACGGCGTAGTTGCCGACCGGCTCGATCTCCATGATCCCGACATGGCGGCGGCCGGGAATGGTCTTGCGCTGGTCGGGGCCGTGGCCCTTGACCTCGGCGCTCGGGCTTTCCACGCGCAGGTATTCGGCGGGTAGCGAGGCCGACGAGCCGTCGTCGAATGCCACTGTCAGCATTTTAGCCGCTTTGCTGTACCGTATATCGGTGGCAAGGCTCATCAGTCGTCCAACTTACGAGCTTCCTCGGGAAGCATGATGGGAATGCCGTCGCGAATCGGGTAGGCGAGGCCGGCCTTGCGGCTAATTAACTCCCCGGCGTCCCGGTCGTATTCCAGTGGACCCTTGGTCAGTGGGCACACCAGGATTTCCAGCAAACGGGGATCGATCGGGGAGGGGCGGGTTTCGGTCATGGCTTCAGCTCGCTTGTCGGCCGGGGGGAAGGTCGGAGCCCGCGGCGCCCATCTGCAACAGCGCCAGCAATGTGGCAGCGCGATCGGCTTCGGTAGGGGCTTCCAGTAACGCTTGCTTCTCCGCGGGTTCGAAGGGGCAAACCATGGATAGCGTGACCACCAGGGATTCATCCGGCATGCGGTGGATGGCGTCCCAGTTGGCGTCGAATTTCTGGCCGGCGAAGTAGGCTTTCAGGGCGATCAGGACCGCTTCCCGCTCCACACCGGAGGGTTCGGGTGTTAGGTCGAGATCGCCGGGATACGCGGTGTAATCGGCCCGCACCCGGCGGTAGCCGCGTCGGCTGGGCAACTCCTCGGCGACGGCGAAGCGGGTGAGGCCAGTTAGTGCGATCAGGAAGTGCCCGTCGTCGGTCTCATTGAACGACGATAGCCGCCCAAGGCAACCGACCTGGTACAGCCCCGGCCCGTGCTTGTTTGCCGGGCCGTGGGGGTCGGGCTGGATCATCGCGAACAGGCGGCGATTGGCCAACGAATCCTCGATCATCGCCAGATAGCGCGGCTCGAAGATGTTCAACGGCAGCTTGCCGCGCGGCAACAGAAGCGCGCCGGACAGCGGGAACACCGCGAATTCGGCGGGCAGGGCGTCCCGGTGCGGGTGAAATGCCGCCATCTAGCTGAACAGAATGGCGGACAGGCGCCGCCGGGCGGATTGGGTGACGGGATCGTCGGAGCCCCAGGCTTCGAAGAATTTCAGCAGCTGCACCCGGGCGGCACCCTCCTTCCACGTACGGGCACGCTTGACGATTTCCAGTAGGGCGTCGGCGGCCTGCTCGTGCTGCTCCATGGCGTTCAGCGCGGTGGCCAATTCGTAGCGGGCCTCGTGGTCGGCAGGGTCCGCGGCCAGCCGGGCCTCATGGACACCCAGCTTGGCGGTCGCTTCCCGGCCTTCTTTCGCCAGTATCAGCGCACTGCGGGCACCGGAGATTTCGGCGTGTTCGGCGATCTTGGCCGGCACTTGTTCCAGCGCCTGCAACGCCTGATCTTCCTGCCCTAACGCCATCAGCGCGCGAATGAGCCCGCCCCAGGCGTCGCCGTTTTCGGGTTCGTCGTTCAGCACGGCGCTGAACAGTTCGGCCGCGGTCTGGGCATCGCCCTGTTCGAGCGCGGTCTTGGCCTCGGCGAGGGTATCGGCGGCCGGCATGGTGGCGCCGGCACCCTTCAGCAGGGTTTCTACGAAGCGCTTCACCTCCGATTCGGGGAGCGCACCCTGAAACATATCCGCGATCTGGCCCTGCCAGAAGGCGACGACGGTCGGCACCGACTGCATCGGCAGTCCCATCTGTGCCAATTGCTGGACCAGGCCGCGATTGGCGTCGATGTCGACCTTCACCAATTTGATGCGTCCGCCGGCCGCCTTGGTCACTTTTTCCAAGGTCGGGGTGAGCTGCTTGCAGGGGCCGCACCAGGTCGCCCAGAAATCGACCAGGACGGGCATGGTGCGCGAGGCCTCAATGACCTCCTGCATGAAGGTCTTTTGATCGGCATCGACGATCATGGCGTTGGGGGAGGGGTCTTGGCCGATAATGGTATCCATGGTGTCGCTATTCCCCGCGTGTTGGACCTGTTCGCCCGTATAAATGAGCCGCTTTGTCCTGGAGACAAGCGGTGTCGTGGTTCGGTTCGAACATGCCGTCCCGCGCGCGTCCCGTCCAGGGTTTCCGAGGAATGATAAAGGTTGGCGGTACCATCGTCGGTGACGGTCCGCTCGCAGCGCCGGCATCTGCTCGATCGAGGCGCGGAGGAAGAAAATCGATATCCATGGATACGGGCCGATTTGAAGTGCTGCAATGCACGATCCCCCAAAATCTCCCATTCACGGGCTTGCAATCCAAATCGAACCCTCCTATCAACCGCGCCTCGACGGAGCGCGGGCGTAGCTCAGGGGTAGAGCACAACCTTGCCAAGGTTGGGGTCGAGGGTTCGAATCCCTTCGCCCGCTCCAGATTTTCTCAAGAAAATCAGATCGTTATGACAAGGTCGCCGTGAGGCGGCCTTTGTTGTTTTGAGTCGTGGTGTCCACATGGTGTCCACCGTGGACACCGGCTTTTACCCATATGTCCGCCCCGAACGGCGAGCATGCGGCCCTCTAGATCCAGAACTAGGGGTTCTCGGGCTTTGCCGTCGCGGGTTTGAGGGTCGAGAGAGAGGCTCACGGTCGGCCCGTCGCGGAGAGCCGCTATGTCACACGTCACCGTTTGTGCTCGCTCCGGCCAGGGCCGGGCGAGCTTCTACAAGGAAATCACCGGCAAGATCGTCGCCGAGCTTGAGGTCGGACGCCTACCCTGGGTCCGGCCCTGGGGAAGTCTAAGGTCCAGGCGCTAGGAATTCCCGGGCCTCCGGTCGCCCATCGCACTGCGACCGAGTGCCGGACGCCGCAAGCCGCCTGGGCATGTGCCAATAGGGTCCTCGGACGGTCGCGTATGTCTCAGCTCAGCCCCTCAATCCCTTGCACCTGAAGCCGCCGCCACTCCGACAGGCAGATGCGGGCAGGTCTGAGGGCTACCTCGCCGCCGCGTTTCTCTGGAAGCATACCGACAAGCGCCCGAAGCCACTCGATTGGCGTTTCCTGGAACTTTGGCGATCTTCAAACCTAATCGGACTTAATCCGGCTCAACCCGCTTTACTCAGCCCTACGCGTAGCCGATAGTCCACGCTGTCCGCTACGGCCAGGGGAAGGGCGGTTCATGGCTGATCGCTGGATGTCCGTGGAGGAGATGGCCGCCTATCTGGGCGTGAGTAAGGACACGATCTATGGCTGGATAACGAAAAGAGAAATGCCCGCTCATAAGGTTGGAAGGCTCTGGAAATTCAAAGCCGGCGAAGTCGACTCATGGGTGAGAGCCGGAAAAGCCTCGGATGAGGGCAGTGAACATGCCGTGAGCAAATCGCAAGACCGCAAGGGCGTGCCAGGGGAGGGACAAAATGGGTGACGTAGCATGCATCGACCTCTTCTGTGGTGCCGGCGGCCTGACGCATGGACTGATCAAAGCTGGCGTCCCGGTCGTCGCGGGAATTGATGTCGATGCCGCCTGCCGCTATCCATTCGAGACCAACAACGCCGCACGCTTCCTAGCCAAAGATATAAATAGCGTAACACCGTCAGAGCTGAAGAAGCTGTACGGTGCCGCTAAAATCAGAGTCTTAGCCGGTTGCGCACCCTGCCAACCATTCTCGACTTACTCCCAGCGCTACGACACGTTGACGAGCCCTCGTTGGCCCCTGCTGTACCAATTCGCCCGCCTTATAAGATCAGTCCGGCCAGACATCGTGACCATGGAGAACGTGCCCCTGGTCGAAAAACACGCCGTTTTCGACGACTTCGTCGCCACCCTGCAACGGCTCGGCTACGCGGTTTGGCAGGACGTCGTCGATTGCACACAATACGGCTTGCCCCAGACCCGA
>JANXTL010000128.1 GCA_025352375.1 Acetobacteraceae bacterium
CCCCGGCGACGCGCTCGATCTCGTCCACCGCGCGTTCGGGGTTCTGCGTCGGCACCACGATCGACGCCCGCAGCCTGTCGTCCTTGTCCAGCCACTCGCGCGCGATCCAGTCGTTGATGGCCTGGCTGAACGCGGCGCCGAGGTCCTCGCTGAACAAAGCCTGCGCGCCATACAGGCAGTTCAGGATCGCCAGGCGGGAGCCGAACGGGTCCAGCGCCTGGGCCGTCAGTGCCTCCACCGACGTGCCGGCTTTCCCGGTCTCGTCCCGCCAATCTTCCCGGAAAGTCAGCGGATTGGTGGTGGGGTAACCGATCGTGTTCAGCTCGTCGAAGCCGCGACGGATCGCGGTGTCGCGCCACATATCCGGCAAGTACGGCAGCAGCGCCGCCAGTTTAGGGACGGTGGGGTGGACGTCGCAATCGATCGCGAAGGGGGCGATCGCGAAGGGAATGGTCACAGCTTTACCAGCAGGTCCCCGGCTTCGACTTTGATCTGATACACGGCCAGATCGGTGTCGGCCGGAGCGGACATGGCCTTACCGGTGCGGATGTCGAACTGCGCCGCGTGCAGCGGGCATTCGATGCAGCCCTTTTCCATCCAGCCTTCGGTCAGCAGCGCGTATTCGTGGGTGCAGATGTTGTCGGTGGCGTGGAATTCGCCGCCGGGCAGATGAAAGATCGCGACGTCCTTGGTGCCGACGCGCACGCCGAGGCACTTGCCCTCCGCCACATCCGCCGTTGCCGCTACGCGTGTCCAGCCGTCAGCCATTTTTCGCTCCTTGGGTTTGGTTGGACGTATTGTGCCAGGGCTAGGCGGGTTGGCCAAGGCCGTGCGGGCGCCGTGCGGGCGCTGGACATCGCCGGCGCGTCCCCTTAACCAAAGCCCCTCCCGCTGGCCCCGGCGGGGTGGTAACATCGTAGGGCATGCCCGCCTGGCGGAATGGTAGACGCAGCGGACTTAAAATCCGCAGCTGGAAACGGCGTGCCGGTTCAAGTCCGGCGGTGGGCAGACCTAGATTCGAACCGTTCGGCGGAGCATCAACGGCAGGATCAGCCCCAGGCCAAGCCCCCAACTGCCATTGATCAGCAGCGAGCGCACCCAGGTCATCAATACCCAGCCGCCGCCAATCGGGTTGCCCTTGATCGCGGCCACGACCACCAGCCCGACAAACGCCGCGATAAACCCGGTGATCAACCCGCATAGCCATATCGGCAACCTGAGGTGAGGCAATGCAATTCCGAACACAATGCCGTACAGCCCGCCCCAAAAGCACAGGTTCAGCACACGAGGGATACCGAGGGGCGGGATTGGATCGGTCGGATACCAAGGCGGCATGGTCAGGCCAGGAATGGCGGCGAGATGCAACGCCTCCCACATGCCCTGATGAAACGTCAGCACGGCGATGGCGCGGCGATAAATCCCAACGTCGCCCGTTTGATTGGCGAATCCATGGCGTTCTCCCTCATGGTTGTTACCGGAAGTCTCCGCGCGCCGGTGCCGTTGGGTCAACTGTTATCTGGTCATCGCCTCCGTTTTTACCGCTGCCGGAGAGGCCGGCTTGTTCCCCGGCACGCTGCTGCTGTTCGCACCGCAAGGGCCCGTTCTGGACGATGCCGACGACGATGCTGACGGGTGCCGCGGCGGCCGCTGACCCGGCGATCGTCGGCCGGCTGAAGTTGACTACAGCCTGCTACGGGGGTGGGCTTTAGGGACTAGCGGCGATTTACCGCTGTCAGTGCCATGATCTGCGCAGTGGCGCTGCATATTTGCAGACCTGTCGCGGCGGTGGACGCGGCGAAGGAATCGACAGGCCGGGGTGCTCCCGCACCCCGGCCGGCCGCCTTCGTTAGCCGGCGTCGCCTTGGATGACGTCGCCGAACAGTACCCATTTCTTGCCGTCCCACCGCATCAGCTGCATCGCCCGTACCGGATGATGGTTCGTGGCGCTGGTGTTGACCTTCAGGCCGGGCAGCAGCACCGGAATCTCCAGGTCATGCAGGTTGTTCGCCTGCGCCATGATGTTCTCGCGCGTGAAATCCCCGTTGCATTGCTGCAACACTTTCAGCATCGTTTTGCTGAACGCGTATGCCGCGATGTAGTTGTTGTCGGCCTTATCCGCACCGGGCAGATACTTGTCCATGAAGGCGCGCCATTCGTTCATCCCTGGATCGTTGGCCCAAGTCGGGTCGGACGAGTCTTTCAGATATGCCCCGGTCACGATGCCGATGCCGTTGTCCGGCCCGGCCGGGTTCATCACCGCGCCCACCGAGATCGCCACGTTGGACATCAGGAACAGCGGATGCCAGTCCAGATCGTGCACCTTGCGGATCGACTGAGCCGCCATCTTCGGCAGCGCCGCAACAACCAGTACATCCGCCCCGGTTCCTTTCAGGGTGTTCAGCTGGCTGTCGATCGTCGCGTCGGTGGCCTCATAGCTCGCGGTGATGACCATCTTCTCGAACTTGTCGCCCAACACGTCCTTGAGCCCAAGGACGTAGTCTTTGCCGAAATCGTCGTTCTGATACAGCAGGGCGATCTTGGCCGCAGGCCGCTCCTTCAGGATATACTTCGCGTAGATCTGCGCTTCCGTGCGGTAGCTGGGCTGCCAGCCAATGGTGAAGGGGTATTGCTTGTAATCGCCCCATTTGTCGGCCCCGGTCGCCAGGAACAGATGCGGGACCTTCTTCTGGTTCATGTAACGCACGATCGCGCTGTTGGTCGGCGTGCCCAGCGTGGCGAAGCTGAACGCGACCTGATCTTCCTCGACCAGCCGGCGCATCTGTTCCATGGTTTTAGGCGGCGCATAGGTGTCGTCCAACGAGATGTAGGTGATCTTGCGCCCAGCCACACCGCCTTGTTCGTTCACCATCCCGAAGAACGCGGCTTCGAGCTTACCTAGCACACCGTAGGTCGAGGCCGGGCCGCTGTACGGGCTGGTGTTGCCGATCTTGATTTCCGTCGCGGTCACGCCGGGGGTGTCCGCCGCGCGCACCGACCCGGCCATCAGGACCAGGGCCAGCGCGGTCGACGCGGCGCGTGTAAAAAGTCTCATTCGGTTCTTCCTTGGTTTGGTTACGTCGCCGCGGCATGGATGACGTCGCCGAACAACACCCAGGTCTTACCATTCCACCGCTCCAATTGCATCGCCGTGATCGGATGGTGGTTGGTGGGGCTGGTGTTGATTTTGATGCCCGGCAGCAGCACGGGGTTCTCGACCTCATGCAGGCTGTTGACCTGTTTCATGATGTTCTCGCGGGAGAAGTCGCCGTTGCACTGCTTCAGCACCTGCAACATGGTTTTGCACAGCCCGTAGGCCGCGATGTAGCCGCCGTCGGTCTGATCGGCGCTCGGCATGTATTTGGTCATGAAAGCGCGCCATTCGTTCATGCCGGCGTCGTCCTTCCAGGTCGGGTCCGAGGAGTCCTTCAGATAGGCCGCGCTGATGATGCCGATGCCGTTCTCCGGCCCCGCCGGGATCATCACCGCACCGACCGAAATCGCCACGTTGGACAAGATGAACATCGGTTTCCACCCAAGGTCGTGGACCTTGCGGATGGCCTGGGCCGCGAATTTGGGGATCGCCACCACCACCAGTACCTCGGCGCCCGAGGCCTTGAGGCTGGTGATCTGACTGTCAATCGTGGAGTCGGTGGGTTCGTAGGTCGACGCCGTGACCATCGTGGCGAACTTGTCGCCCAGCACGTCCTTGAGGCCGGCCGGGTAGTCCTTCCCGAAATCGTCGTTCTGATACAGAATCGCGATTTTGGCGTTCGGCTTTTCCTTCAGGATATATTTAGCGTAGATCTGCGCCTCGGTTCGGTAGCTGGGCTGCCATCCGATCGTCCACGGATAGTCCTTGACATCGCCCCATTTGTCGGCCCCGGTGGCCACGAACAGATGCGGCACCTTCTTCTGGTTCATATATTTCACGATCGCGCTGTTCGTGGGCGTGCCGAGAGTTGCGAAGGTGAAGGCGACCTGGTCCTCCTCCACCAGCCGGCGGATCTGTTCGACCGTCTTGGGCGGGCTGTAGCCGTCGTCCAACGACACAAAATTGATCTTGTGGCCGGCCACGCCGCCCTGTTCGTTTACCATGCCCCAGAACGCGGACTCCAGTTTACCGAGAACACCGTACGCCGAAGCGGAGCCGCTGTAGGGGACGGTATTCCCAATCTTGATCTCGGTCGCTGTCACACCGGGCGTATCCGCCGCTCGTGCGTCGGCGGTCGTCAGAATCATGGCGAGCGTGGCGGAAGACCCGATCAGGGCCCGGCGGGTAATGGGCATTTGGCAGCTCCCTGTCGCATGTTTGTTAGCCATTGGACGCCGTGCACAATAGCGGGGCGAATTGGCGTATCGCAATGGGCTTATCGGCCACAATAACCGGAGCAACCATGGTCCACCCAATCGCACGCCGCTGCGCCGGTGGTAACGGTACCGGGCGACCCCGATGTCGCTGCCGGCACGCAGGTGGCCGTCTCCGGCATCAGCGTGGCAGATAGTCAATCGACCGGCGCTCGTTCAGTCGTGGTCAGCGATTTGACCGGTCTGCTGAACACCACCGCCACCGGCGGCGTGACCGAGCAGGGTGAAGGCTCCACGTCGCTGAGGTTGACCGGCGGCACCAGCGCGGTGAACGCCGAATTGGCAACTCTGGTCGCAGATTTTGCTCAGTCCGGAGCACCATAAACCGATGCTCGACGGTCTGCGCAAGGCGGGGTGGGACGGCTGATCCGCGTCGTCGTTACGGTATCAAGTCACGTTGCAGCAACGCCTCCAGCTCCGCCTCATGCTCATAATCAGGCATCAGCCGGCGCAGCACCGCATCCCGTTCCGTTGCCGGATGGAAATACACCTCGCTGAGCCCCTTGGGCAGCACGTCCATCAGCGCCCGCACCCGGTCCTGCGTCATGTGCCCGCTCCAGGCCAGGCCGAAGCAATGATTGTTGGTTGCGACACCGGCCCTGCGGGCCTGGTATCGTAATACTTCGGTCCAGGTGTATAAGGCGCTGGCGCCGAAGCTCGCCGACACGCCCAGCCGGCGCATCGTTCGGGGCGGTTCGGCCGGGATGCGCACCGATGGCAGACCGAACTCACGCCCGATGTTCAGCATTATGGCACCGACGGTCGGATGCACATGCATGTGCTTATGCGCATTGGCATGATCCAGCGTCAGGCCGGTATCCGCGAATGCCTGAAATTGCGCTCGGATTTCCGCCGCTAACTGACGCCGCACACTCGGGCGGAAGAAATAATTAATGCTAATTTGTAATTGGTTGGAAGGAAACTGCCCCTCGGCGTCCACCAGATCGGGGATAGCAGCGGGCGGCAGCACCGCTGGCCCCTCGATGACCACTAGATGCAGCCCAATCTTCAACCCTGGCATGGATCGCGCGCGCCGAACCGCGTCGGCGGCGGCGGGGGCGGCGACCATGAGGCTGGTATGGGTGAGAATCCCCTCGCGGTGGGCGCGTTCCACCGCTTCGTTCACCGACTCCGTCAGTCCGAAATCGTCCGCCGAGAAGATAACCTGTCGGGTCAAATCGCGATCGCGTAGGCCGGGCGCCGAGGATCGGCGCCCGCACCCATCATGCCCGTGGTGGGGTCGCTTAAGATCGCCTCGACGGAACCCGCCAGCCAGGTCCATTCCGGCCATGCCTGGATGGTATGGCCGCGCGCCGCGAGTTCGTCGCGGGTGGCTTTGTCGATCCGGCCCTCAACCGCCAGCCGACCGGGGAAATACTCGTACGGCGCGAACGATGACGGGAAGGAATACGACGCCACCCGGGGTGCTTCGATGGCGTCCTGCACCTCCATCCCGAAATGCATGACGTTGAGCAGCACTTGCAGCATTGCCTGGATCTGCACGTCGCCACCGGGGGTGCCGAACGGCATGACGCCACCGTCTTTAGTGACCAGCATCGCTGGGTTGGGGGTCAAACGCGGCCGCTTGCCGGGCCCGACGCCGGCAGGATGCCGCGGGTCGGGCCGGCTTTGGGAGCCTCGGCCTGACGGGGTAATGCCCAGACCCGGCACCACGGGGACGTTCCCCGATCCGTCGGATGGCGTGGCGCTGAACGCGTTGCCCCAGCGATCGATGGCGCAGCAATACGAGGTATCGGCTTCCACCTTCGGCAGTTCCGCGTCGGTGGAGCCGTGAAAACGGTTCGGCCGGTCCAGCGGCGCCGGCATTTCCCCGAACGCCCGGTCGTCCCGCACCGCCATCGCGCGTCGGGCGATGGTGGAGGGATCGAGCAGATAATCGATAGGAACATCGACAAAGCGAGGGTCGCCGAAGAAGTGCTCCCGGTCCGCCATCGACAGGTTCACGCATTCCACGATGCGATGGATGTAATCGGCGGAATTATGCGCCAGCCCATCGATGCCCACCTGTTCCACCAGTGCCAGCGCTTCTTGCAGCGCCGGCCCCTGGCACCACGGGCCGCAGGTCAGCAGCTCATGCCCTCGCCAGCCGCGCCGCACCGCCGGTTCGATGGCCGAGCGGTACTCGGCCATATCCTCCATGGATAAATACCCGCCTTCCTCCTTCTGGAATTTGACGATCTCCCGCGCGACGTCGCCGCGATAGAAGGCGTGGTGCGCGGCATCCAATCCAGCCATGCGGTCCGGCCCGGCGGCGCGATCCTGATCGGCGATGAACTGCATGGTGCGGGCCAGATCGGTCTGCACGAATTTTTCGCCGGTCTTCGGCACGCGCCCACCCGGCAGAAACACGGCGGTGTTGGACGCCCAACGCCGGTATTCGTGTTCGTGCGAGCCGATGGACCGCTCCAGCAGCGGGTAAACGGCGAACCCCTCCTTGGCGAACCGGATGGCGGGCGCTGCTACATCGGCGAAGCGCATCGTGCCGTGCCGGCGCAGCGCGGTAATCCAGGCGTCGGGCGCGGCGGGGATGACGGTGCGCAGTACGCCGTCGGGTATTTTGCCGCCGTGCTCGCGCATGAACAGATCGGCCGGGATCGATTTGGGCCACCAACCCAGGCCGGCGATGGTTTCCACGGTCCCGTCCGCCAGCCGGATCATGATCGGCGCCACCCCGGCGAAGTTCACCAGATCGGGCTGCAAGACCCCCAGCGCGATACCCGCCGCGACGCCTGCGTCGATTGCGTTGCCGCCGCCCTCCAGGACCGAAAAACCGGCGGCCGCGGCGAGGTAGTGGCCCGCCGAAACCGCGTGACGCGTGCCGTAGACCGTGGGGCGGTGGCTCATATCCGGCGTCCTTTCCCAATTCCGGCCCATACTCTGCGGCCAACCGTCGCCAGCGTCCAGCTTCCTGGTGGCAAATGCCGGAGCCGAGGTTATAATGGGCAAAGTCTCGGACAGGAGCGGACCCAACATGGACGGCACCGTCGATTTGGACGCGCTGGAGGCCTATTTATCCTCCGACGAGTCGCCCGACGACTGCATGGACCTGTCCGAACTGGACGGGTTCCTCGCGGGTTTGATCGTGGGGCCCGAAGCGGTGCCGCCGAGCGAGTGGATGCCGATGATCTGGGACCAGCAGGAGCCAGCTTTCGAGAATGCGGATCAGGCGAGCGCGGTGCTAGGTGCCATCCTTGGCCGTTACAATGAAATCGCCGACAGCCTGGATGCCGAACCCACCGATTATGCGCCGGTGTTCTGGCAGGATTTCTCCGGTGCCACGATCGTGGAGGACTGGGCGATCGGCTTCATGCAGGCCGTGTCGATGCGCCAGATCCAGTGGGAACCGGTGCTGAGCGACGACGACACCGCCATGCTGCTGATCCCCATCGCAGCTATTGCCGGGTTGGCGATGCCGGATGGAGCGGACGACGACGATCTGTCCCTACCCGATGAGGTCATGGACAAGCTGGTCGAGGAAGCGCCGGACGTGCTGCCGTCCTGCGTGCTGGGCCTGCGCATCTTCTGGCGCGATCGGCTGCTGCCGCCGGGATCGCAGTCGCGGCGGCATTAAGGCCTACTAGCCACTGGCCACCGAAATTGCCTGCCCCGTCACGAACGCGGCGGCGTCGGACGCCAGATAGGCGATCCTGGACGAGGGCAAAGCACACCTCGTCGCCGCCAGCGATTGCGTGCACCAGCGCCCTGGCATCACGCACTTCCTCTTCGATTATTCCCGAGATCGGCGGGCCCGCCATTTTCGGCACTGTCGCCGTGGAAGGCCCCTGCGCGGTGCCCGAGCCCACGCCCTGGCCGGCTGGTTAGAACTCTATATCGAGTTCCTCGATCTGCTCCGGTTCCCGCTGCGCGGATGCGAACCATTCGCGCATGTCGGGCCAGGCCAGGATTTCCTGGCAGAAACGGTCGCACACCGGGTCCATCTTCACGTCGTAGGTGCGGAAACGCGTGACGACCGGGGCGAACATCGCATCGGCGATGGTCCGCTGTTCCCCAAACAGCCAAGGGCCCTTCCAGGTCCCCAGGCACTCCCGCCAGATTTCCACGACCCGGTCGATATCGGCCCGCACGGCGGACCACAGAGTGAAATTCGGCCGAAACATACGCAGATTCATCGGCAGCGACTCGCGCAGCGCCGAAAACCCTGAGTGCATTTCCCCGGAAATCGAGCGGCAACGGGCGCGAGCGATACGGTCGGCCGGCAGCATACTGGCCGCCGGATGCAGCTCGTTCAGGTATTCCGCGATCGCCAGCGTGTCCCAGATGGTGACATCGTCGTGCACCAAATATGGAATGCGGATCGACGATGTTTGCATCAGTAGTTCCGCGCGCAAACTCGGATCGTCGGCCGATACCGCCTCGGTCTCAAAATCCAGGCTGGCCATGCGCGCCAGCAGGAATCCGCGGAGCGACCAGGAGGAATAGTTTTTGCTACTAATGAAGAGAGTGGCTTTAGACATAGTGACAATCCCCGCGGTCGCTGTCATGCTGCGTCGCAATATAACACTCCCGCCTCGTGGTTGACAGGATTAGTGTCATGGTTCGCCGAGCAATTTTCGTACCGTGCGTGCCAGACGCCCCCTCAATGGGCGGGTTCTCGTGACGTCGAACGCCATGATCTATCAAATGTACCAAGCACAAGCAGACCTGTTGCAACACATCCGAGCCCTCGGCCGGATGGGGGCTTCACTGGCGCGTATATACGATTTTGGCGCCCATACGCCCGGTTTGATTCGGCAACTCGGCGCCGCCAGCGCTATCCTCGCGGATGCGGGCATGACCCATGCGCGGCCGGACTATGAAATCTCCAGCGTCCGCGTGGGCAACGACGATGTCGCGGTGACCGAGGAAATCGCGCTCGATACGCCGTTTGCCTCCCTGCTGCATTTCAGGAAGGACATCGCGGAGCCGGGTCCACGGGTGCTGCTGGTGGCACCGATGTCCGGCCATTTCGCCACGTTGTTGCGCGGCACGCTGCAAACCATGCTGCGGGATCACGACGTCTATATCACCGACTGGAAGAACGCCCGCGACGTCCCTTTGTCGGCCGGGGTGTTCGATCTCGACGCCTTTGTCGATCATCTGATCAAATTCATTGTGGCGATCGGGCCCGGCGGGCATGTGGTCGCGGTGTGCCAACCCACCGTCGCTGCTTTGGCCGCGGTCGCAGTGATGGCCGAGGACGACGAACCCTCGCAACCCCGCAGCTTGACGCTGATGGCAGGGCCGATCGATACAAGGATCAACCCGACCAAGGTGAACGACCTCGCGAAATCCAAGCCAATCGCGTGGTTCGAGAACAACCTCATCGGCCGGGTGCCTTGGCGTTACAAAGGCGCACATCGGCAGGTGTATCCAGGTTTCATGCAGCTTACGGCGTTCATGAGCATGAACCTCGACCGGCACATTAATGCGCACGTCGCGCAATTTCACGCCCTGGCGCAGCAAGACCAGACCAGATCGGCGGCGCATCGGAAATTCTACCAGGAATACGGCGCGGTAATGGACCTGCCGGCGGAATTTTTTATCCAAACCGTGCAACGCATCTTTCAAGACCACGATTTGCCGCTCGGTCGCCTGACTTGGCGCGGCCGCCCGGTTCGGCCGGAACTGATCCGCCGCACCGCCCTTTTGACCGTCGAAGGGGAACGGGACGATATTTGCGCCATCGGCCAGACGGTAGCGGCATTGGACCTTTGTACCGGCGTGCGCGTCAGCATGAAGCGCCACCATTTGCAGACCGGCGTCGGCCATTACGGCGTGTTCAGCGGCCGCAGGTGGGAGCAGGAGGTTTACCCACGCGTGCGGAGCATGATCCAGGCGTTGAGCTGACCGGCTACCGGTCCGGAATCATCCGGCCCAACGACCGGCCGCCAAACAAATGCACGTGCATGTGCGGCACTTCCTGTCCGCCATGGGCCCCCATGTTGAACAACAGGCGATAACCCGGCGTCTCCAGCCCCAAATCGCGTGCGACTCTCCCCACCGCGCGGTTAAAGCCGGCGATTTCCTCGGTACTGGCCGATTCGCTGAAATCCGCGAAAGAACAATATTGCCCTTTGGGGATCACCAGCACATGGATAGGTGCCTGCGGGGCGATGTCGTGGAACGCGAGCGCCCATTCATCCTCGTAAACCGTTTTCGCGGGAATTTCCTTACGCAGGATCCGGGCGAAGATGTTGTTATCGTCATAGGGGGGCAGGCCGTTGACTGGCATTCTTTGTACTCCCTTATCGTATTCAGGGGATTTTCCTGGTTCCGGCGGCGGGCGCCGAACGGGATGCTTTTTCAGCGATGCCGCTTACGCCCTCCCGTCGGGCAAGTTCCGTCCAGACCTCCTCGGGACTAACGCCGGCCGATACCCACAATACCATAAGGTGGTACAGCACGTCGGCGCTTTCGGCGACCAGAGCGTCATGATTGCCAGCGACGGCCTCGATCAGGCATTCGACGGCTTCCTCGCCAAATTTCTGGGCGACTTTGGCGATGCCGCGGGATAGCAGACGGGCGGAGTGGCTGACCGATGGGTCGACGTCGCGCCGGCTCATGACCACGTCCCACAGGCGGTCGAGTACCGGCGACTCCGCCATGACCGTCACTTTGGGAAGTTTCATGGGCACCGGTTTTTTAACGGTTCGCTTCTTGGGCTTCGGGGTGGGCTTATTCTTCGTCGATTTCGCCATGCCTACGCTGCCTGTCGTGGAAGCCGCACGGGCAGCCCGGCGGAATGGAGCGCGTCCTTCACCTGCGCTATGGTGAAGGTCCCGAAATGGAACACGCTGGCCGCCAGCAAACCGGTCGCACCAGCGCGCGCGCCCGCGACAAAGTGCTGCAACGTGCCGACGCCGCCGGATGCGATCACCGGCACCCGTACGGCCTGGCAGACCGCGCGCAGCAGGTCGAGGTCGAAGCCCTTGCCGGTGCCGTCGCGATCCATGCTTGTCAGCAGAATTTCACCCGCGCCCAGGGACACAACCTGCCGGCACCAGTCCAGCACAGGAATGCCGGTGTTGTTGCGCCCGCCATGAGTGAAAACCTCCCACTTGCCGGGGGACGATTGCTTGGCATCGACCGCCACCACCACGCACTGGCTGCCGAACTTGGTCGCCGCTTCCCGCACCAGCTCGGGGCGTGCAACGGCGGCGGAATTCAGGCTGCATTTGTCGGTCCCGGCGAGCAGCAGCCGTCGCATATCGTCCGTCGAACGGATGCCGCCGCCCACGGTCAGCGGCAGAAACACCCGGGCGGCCGTGCGAGATACCACGTCCAGAATGGTGTCGCGGTTTTCGTGGCTGGCTGTGATGTCGAGGAACGTCAGTTCATCGGCGCCGGCGGCATCATAAACCGACGCCTGCTCCACCGGGTCGCCGGCGTCGCGGAGCGAGACGAAATTGACGCCCTTGACGACGCGGCCGTCCTTAACGTCCAGGCAGGGTATTACGCGGAGTTTCAACATCGCGGCTTCATATCAGGAGTCCCCGATTTGACGAAACCCCGAATGGCCGGGTAATCGTTATATTATAACATTGCGTGAGAGATGACAATGCACCGCCGCCTCCTCCTGACCGCCGCGGGCTTGCTGCCGTTCGCGGCAGCCGCGGCGAACGCACCGCTTCAGGCGGTCGCGAGCTTCTCCATCCTCGCCGATATGGTGCGGCAAGTCGGTGGCGACCGGGTTTCAGTGACATCCGTTGTGCCGCCCGAGGGCGACGCGCATGGCTATCAAATTCGCCCCGCCGACGCCCGAGCGGTCATGACGGCCAGGTTGGTCGTGGTCAACGGATTGGGCCTGGATGACTGGATGCAACGGCTTGTCCGGTCGGCGGAGTTCAAGGGCATACTGACGGTGGCGACGGCGGGACTGACGCCACGCACATTACCCGGATCGGCAGCGACCGACCCGCATGCGTGGCAAGACCCGCGCAATGGGGCACTCTATGCCCGCGCGATCGGGGAGGGTTTGGCCACCGCCGACCCCGCTTTGGCCGTGGCGTATCGCTCCGCCGCATCCCGGTTCGCCGACGACATTCTCCGGATGGATGCCTGGATTACGGAACAATTCTCTGCCATCCCCACAAACGCCCGCCGAATCATCACCACCCACGACGCCTTCGGCTACTTCGCCGCTCGGTTTCGTATCGAATTTTTATCGGCACAGGGATTGAGTACTGAAGCGGAACCATCGGCGAAAGCGATCGCCGCTTTGGTAACGCAGATCAAACGGGAGAGAATTCGCGCGGTTTTCATTGAGAATATGACCAATCCGCGTCTGGCAAGAATGCTGGCACGGGAGAGTGGGGCGATCGTGGGTGGCACGGTTTACTCCGATGCGCTGTCGAAACCGGGGGGGCCAGCTTCGACCTATCTGGACATGCTGCGACACAATACGACATTGTTCGTCGCGGCAATGCGGGGGTAATGCGCGCTACTCGGTATTCTCCATCAGTGCCAACCCCTCCAGCGCCAGACCATACCCCAGCAAATCCTGCATTCGCTTGCGCAGATGTTCGGTGAACATCAATCGCGTATAGCGTAACAACAAAGTCGGTCGCTTGGTGAGGTCCTCGGCGAGTGCCCAGGCGCGCGCCAGAACCTGATCCTTCGGCAGCACCTCGTTGACCAGGCCAAGGTCCTTCGCTTCATGCGCGGAAAGTGTCTGCCCGGTCAGCAGGAAATACCGCCCGCGATTCACCCCCATCAAGATCGGCATCACGATGTGCATGCCATCGCCGGGAACCAGTCCCGACATGAAATGCGCGGAATCCTGAAATGCCGCGGTGTCCGACGCCAGCACGATATCCGACAGCAATGGAATTTCGCCGTGCCGCCATGCCGGCCCGTTGATCGCGGCGATTACCGGCACCTCGATATTCAACAGATTCATGAGTAGCGCCCTGCCTTCCCAGTGCACCCGGTCGAACTGGGAGGACGTAATGCCTTTCGTAATCGCGCCGGCACCCGGCGTCGCGCGCACGCCGGAATAGACTTCGCCAGTACCGGTCAGGATGACGACCCGGTTCTCCCGGTCGCGTCCAACGTCGTTGAACGCTTCCGGCAGTTCGGCGTGCGGACCGAGACCCCACTCGAATTCGGCGCCATTGGTGTGAAATCGCATCTCGAGGATGCCGTTCTCCCGTCGCATGGCGATGCACGCGTATTTGGTGGCGTAATTTTCGAACTTGCTCATGGCGTTCTCCCTGGTTGCCGCCAGGATAGGCGCGCCGAAAAGCGGCCGGCAAGGTCAGGCGCCGACGAGCAACTCGGCAGCACGTCATTTCCCCATCGCGCTCGTTTTCGGCGATCCCGAGGTCGGACGCCAGCAGCGACAGGTCGTCGCCACGCTAAAATCGGACCTTCACCCTGTCGCACGTACGACCGAACAGGCCTTGATCGTTCGCGAAAGCTGACATCGAAACCTCCCTCGGGGAACCAAGGTGAAACCTGGCTCCCTTCCAGGGGTTTCGGCTTTGACTCAGTCAAGCCGTTTTCGCGAGCGTCAAACCACTGGCGTCGAACGCCGCGAACAGCGTCGTTTCCTGCGCTGCGGTCAGCTTCAGGTGCGGTGGCCGGATATTCTTCCAGGCTGGGTTGCCGGTGTTCCGCGCCACCAGCGATTTCAGCGCCGGGATCAGCGGCACGGACGTCACGGCCTTGCGGGTCGCGGTCAGGATTTCGGCCGCCGCCGCGCCGTCGTCGGTATTCCAGCCCGCGTACGCCCGAGCACCGGCGGCGCAGTTGACGTTGGACGCGGCGGTGATGCAGCCGGCGCCGCCCTTCTGCAGCAGCGGACGCATCAGGGAGTCATCGCCGGCGTAGAATTCGAACCCGTCGCTGGCGAAATTTTCGACGTAGGAAAGACCGTTCTCGTAATTTCCAGTGCTGTCCTTGATGCCCTGGAACTTGCCGGGGACGGCCTTCAGCAGCCGGCCGATGAAGTCGACCGTGAACGGGATCGCGGACTGCTGCGGGAAATTATACAGGTACAACTTGACGTCGCCGGCCACGCGCTGCGCCACCTCCTGGAAATAGGCCAACAGCCCATCGTCGGAGGGGTTCTTGTAGTAGAACGGCGGCAGCAGCAGCACGCCGCGGCAGCCGATCTTCTCGGCGTGTCTGGTTAGCAGCACGGTGTCGGTAATGGCCGTGGTGCCGCAGCCCGGCAGCATGGTGGATGCGGGAATGCCACGCTCGACCAGACCCTCAAGCAGGCCCATGCGTTCGGTGATGCCCAGGCTGTTCGCTTCTCCGGTCGTGCCCAGGACCGCGAGCCCATTGCAGCCGTTCGCCAGCAGCCATTTGCAGTGCTTGGCCATGCGGTCGAGGTCGATCGACAGGTCGTCGTTCATGGCGGTCAGCACGGCGGCATTCACGCCGCCGAACAGGGCATTCTTCAACATACGCGGTTACTCCTCGGTGGCGCGCCGAGCGCGCGATACGCGGCCCGGCCAATCGACAATGTGATGTTCCAACGGCCCGGCCTTGCGCTCATCCACCGCTCGGCCGCGCACGGATACGCCGGCCTCGTGCACGGTTTCGCGGCTGCCGGACACCAGCGGGTGCCACCAGGCGAGGTCCTTACCCTCGGCCAGACGGCGGTAGGCGCAGGACGGCGGCAACCAGTCGATGGTCCGCACCTCGACGGGGGTTAGGCTGACGCAGTCCGGCACCCGCCGTTTGCGCTTGGCATAGTCGCTGCACTGGCAGGAATTCAGGTCGAGCAACCGGCAGGCGACGTTGGTGTGCGACAGCGCACCGGTGTCATCGTGCCGCAGTTTGTGCAGGCAGCAGCGACCGCATCCGTCGCAGAGCGATTCCCACTCCGCGCCGGTCATCTCTTCCAGGGTCTTGGTTTTCCAAAATGGTTTGTCGGCGCCCATGCGGGCGGAAGCTACAGGGCGGCGGCCGGGATGGCTAGCGGAGCCTGCCCGATTTGGTGCTTGCACCCACCTCCACCACACGCCCATGACGTCCATCACGATCTCCGATAACCGGTCGCCGACACTCGTCATGGTTTTCAGCTCGATCTGACTGGCCGGTCGGCAACAACGAAATTTTTCCCTCTGGCGCCTGAGGCTTGAAGTGGAGAACCGGCTCCCTGTCGGTGGAGGCACCATCGACCAGCTGACGATCAGGGTCGGTTTGGTGCTGGGCGGCGGAGGTTTCGATCTGCCGGATGCAGCCGTAATGCTGTTGTCTAGGTAGTTTCCGTCCCTACTTCCGAAGATAAGGCGACGCTATTTTTTAAGCCTCTGTTATTGGGGGTCAAAAGGAAAACCGATGCGAAGCAACCACACGATCTTGCACCCGGCCTTACCGCTCGCCGTGGCTGTTGTCCTGGCACTTGGCACCGGATTTCCCGGCCGTACCGTGGTGCATGCCCAGACACCGGCGGCCGCCGATCCGCCGTCCCGGGTCGGTCGCACCGCTCTGCTGCTGGGCACGGTCTCGTTTCATACCGCCGATCAAGCCGACTGGGGCGTCGCGGTGCTGAACTACCCCGTCACGTCCGGCAACGCGTTTTGGACTCAACCGAGTTCCGCGGCCGCGATCGACGTCGACTCGACGCATTTGGCGCTGGACCAGTCGACCGAATTCAACATCGACACCCTCGACGATCACAATTTCCAAGCGACCGAGAAACAGGGTGCTATTTTCCTGCGGTTGCGCAATGTCCCGCCCGGCGACGTTTACAGCATTACCACACCTCGCGGTGTCGCGGTGATCACCCAGGCTGGCGCGTATGAAATCGTCGCGGGCGACGCCGGCCATCCCACCACCGTGACCGTGTTGGAGGGTTCGGCCCGCATCGACAGCACCAATGCCTCCCTGACCCTCACCGCTCGGCAGACCGGGCGGATCGACGGCGCCAGCAATTTCGCCGCCAGCGTCGTCCCCGCAGTGCTCGATGCCTTCGTAACGGCACGGCTGGCCGAAGAGCAACGGATAGCGCGCGCGCCGCAGCCGCAGTCGTCGGCCCCACCGGTCGTGGCGCGAATGACAGGTGGTTATGCTCTGGACAGAGTCGGCTCCTGGGCGCCGAGCCCTGAGTATGGACGGATTTGGTACCCGCCGGTGGCAGCGACGTGGGTGCCGTATCGCGATGGCCATTGGGGTTATGTTGCTCCCTGGGGCTGGACCTGGATCGACGACTCGTCCTGGGGCTTTGCGCCGTTCCACTATGGCCGCTGGGTGCGGGAAGGCACGCGCTGGGGCTGGATACCGGCGGAACGCGCCGAGCAGGAGCGTCGCGAAGCTCCCGTTTACGCGCCGGCGCTGGTCACCTTTTTGAGCATCGGAATCGCGGTTGGCAGCGGCCAACGCGACCCGAGGGACCGCGATCCCCAGGGTTCGGTCGGCTGGATCCCGTTGGGGCCGCGTGAGACTTATGTCCCGCCGTACCAGACCAGCGACCGTTACGTGCGTGATGTCAATTCGAACAATGTCACCACCACGACCAACGTGACCAGCATCACGAACGTCACAACGGTGAACAACTACGTTAATCGTAGCGCCGCGACGATGGTGCCGACGGCCGCGATGACCACCTCGCAACAGATTGCGGCGAGAGCCGAACCGGTCAACGCGCAGGTACTCGCGGCTGCCCGAGCAGAACGGGCCGCCCCGGTGCAGCCGACCGCGGCTACTTTGGGCGTCACGCCGGTCGTGGCGCGTCAATTGAATCTCCAGCCGGCCCCTGCCGCCGCGCAACCGGCACCTGGACCCGCTTTGCCGCCACCTGCTGCTGTTTCGGCGGTGCAACCTGCTCCCGCGCGTCCGGGTGTTGCCGCGTTGCCGGTCGCGGCTGCTTTGCCGGTGTTGCGGCCTCCGACCGCGGTTGCACCAGCGCATCCTCAGGCGGGTGGGACAGTTGTCGGCGCACCGGTTGGTCCACCAGGGCCACTGCCGCCGACCCAGCCGGCGGGCGCGCCCACCGTTCCGCCAGCGGTCGTGCCAGCGGTGCCGCCTTTGGTGGCGCCGCGTCCCGAGACTGTGCCGGGGGTTCCGGCACCGCCTGCTTTGGTCGCGCCGCCGCCGAACGGTCCGACGGGCGCGACCACGGTTCCGCCAGCGGTCGTGCCCCCGGTGCCGCCTTCGGTCGCGTCGCGTCCCGGGACTGTGCCGGGGGTTCCGGCACCGCCTGCTTTGGTCGCGCCGCCTCCGAACGGTCCGACCGGCGCGATCAAGGTTCCGTTAGCGGGCGTGCCAGCGGTGCCGCCGTTGGTAGCGCCGCCGCCGATCCTGCCGCCGCGTGCCGTTGCCCCGGCGCCAGCCCAGATTTCTCCGCCGCCAGCCCCTGCTCCCGCTGTCGCGGCACCGCCCGCGCCGGCGGCGACCCCGGTCGCACCGCCGCGTCCGGCAGCGCCGCCTGTCGCACCCCCAACTGCGCCGGTCCTGGCTCCGGTCGCACCGCCACGTCCGGCAGCGCCGCCTGTCGCACCGCCACCTGCGCCGGTCCCGGCTCCGGTCGCACCGCCACGTCCCGCACCGCCCCCGGTCGCGCCGCCACCTGCCCCGGTGGCGGCTCCGGTCGCACCGTCGCGTCCGGCAGCACCGCCTGTCGCACCGCCACCCGCGCCGGCCGCGGCTCCGGTCGCACCGCCGCCTGTCGCGGCACCACCCGCGCAGGTCGCGGCTCCGGTCGCGCCGCCGCCTGCTCCGGCTCCTGCACCCCCGCCGCGTCCGGCGGTAGCCGCGCCAGCGCCGGTACCGCCACCGGCCAAGCCGGCAGACGAGCGCCTCAAGGAACCTGGGAAACCATAACCGCCCCACAAACGAGAAGCGGCCCCGAAAGGGGCCGCTTCAAATGCGTTTAGGCTATGAAACGCCCGGCGTGAACCGGGCTCTACCGCCCGGGAGGCGGCAGGTTCTGCTCCTGGAGCGGTCCGCGGCCGCCCGGCGCTTCCGGCGGATAGTTCGGGGTAAGCTGCGGCGCGTATTGCGGCGGTCCCTGGGGAGCCGCCGGTGGGGGCTGAGACCCGGGCCGATAGGCCGGAGCGTAGCCAGGCGGGGGCTGCTGCATCGGGGGTGGAACTGCCTCGGAGCGAGTACCGTATCGGGTCAGCACCTCGCGTAGCGGGTCGGCCCCAGGATTGACTCCCTGCATGTTAATCACGATCTGGCGGGAGGCAAAAGCCTGTCCGTAGTAGGCTTGGTTGGCATGCGTATCGGTGGACATCAGGCTGCCCTCCAGCGAAACGCCGCCATACAAACCGCTCGAGCCGGCGAAGGCCACGATATCGGCGCCGACCGCTGTTGTCGTCGAACCCTGTACACCGCCGCCGAAGGACGCGATCGCGAGACCGGCGTCCGCACCGAGCTTGACCTGACTGTCCATCACCGCGTCCAGGCCTCGGTTGGTCATGATCATGATGATCACCTGGCTGTCCTGCACCCCGAACTGGAAGCCGAAGCTGCCGCTGCCGATCGTGTAAAACGCCGGGTAGGACCAGGTGCCGTTCCCCGCGCGGGCCAGCAGCACGCAGTTGCCGCCCGCACCGCCGAAGAAGAAGCCGGCTTTAAAGATATGCGGGCAGACCATCACGGCCTTGGCGCGGCGCAGCATGATAGAGGGCGAGTCCGAGATGTTCGTCTTGACCATGTCCTGCACGGTCAACGCGGCGCGGTCGACCATTGCTTGTTCACCCCCGGCGCCCACGCCGCATCCGGCGAGGCCAAGGGTCGTAATCGCTAGCGCTGCGAGAGAACGGGATCGCATGGGCGGTCTCCTCAAGGGGCACAGGTCCGATTCGGTTGGTCGAATGCTACCATTGGCTGAGTGATTCGCGGCACTTTCAGCGCGAATCGCGATTAATATCCTGGGAGTTCGTTGACGCAGACCACCCGCCAGCCGGCCGGATGCCGTTCTATCCGGGTCAGCGACAGGTTCTGGATCGACAGATGCAGCGCGTTGTCCGGCGCAACGCCGAGCGCGTGGGCGACCGCGGCGCGGATGGTGCCGCCGTGGCTGACGATAACCACGTCCTCGCCTTCGTGCGCCACCGAAAGGCGTTCCAGCGCCTTGCCGGCGCGGGCCACGACTTCCAGCATACTCTCACCGCCCGGCGGCTTTTCGTCGCCGGCCAGGGGCCAGAACGCGTGCGCGGGATTGGCCAGTTTTTCGGGGAGTTCGGCGTGCGGCAGGCCCTGCCATTCGCCGAGGGACTGTTCGATCAGGTCGGGTTCAACCACTGGCGTCACGGACGGATAGCCGGCATTGAAGATCGCACCCGCGGTGCGGTGGGTGCGGGACAACGGAGTCACCACCCAGCGCGCCGGGCGCGGCAACCGGTCCGCCAAAGCGCGGTACATCGGCGCCTGCTCGATCAAGGTCGTCTCGCACAACGCCACGTCCATCACGCCGTACAGCATCGCTCGGGCGTTTTCTTCGACCAGCGCATGCCGGATCAGCCAGAATCGGGTTTCCATTATTCGCCGATCGTCAAAAGGGCACCGCGTACGCGGGCCTGGTGGAACTGGTAGGCAAACAGCAGCGACGCAAGGCCCAGCCAAACGAAGTTGAGGCCGGTCGCAGCGGCGAGGTGGCCGTGGGATACCACGCCATCCAGCAGGATGCCTCGCATCCCCTCGAACACGTGCGCCGCCGGCAGCGCCAGGGCGACCGGCTGCAGGAACGACGGCAGCACCGACACTGGGTAAAACACCGCCGCGAAGGGGGCGAGTCCGAACAGCACGCCCCAGGCCAGCGGTTCGGCGCCGGCGCCATGGCGCAGGATCAGGGAAATAACGCCCAGTGCCACCCACCAACCCATCGCGATCATGTTGATAACAAACAGGATCAGCACCGGCCCGAGGGTGAACAGATTGAACGCGTACAACCCCCAGGCGAGCAGCACCGCCGGCACCACGCCGGCCAGCATGCGCAGGATGGACATGCAGATCAGGGCCGTCACCAGCTCCCACGGGCGCAACGGGCTGACGAAGATGTGGCCGAGGTTGCGGGACCAGATTTCCTCCAGAAAGGAGATCGCCATGCCCATCTGGCCGCGCAGCGTCACCTCCCACAACAAGACCCCGCCCATCAGCGCGGCGCCGGCGACGAGGGCGGTGCTGCCCAGGCGCCCGGTCAGGAAGCTGGCCGTGAAGCCCCAGATGCACATGTTGAGGACCGGCCAATAGGCCAGTTCCAGCAGGCGCGGCCAGGAGCGGCGATAGAGGGCGATGTGGCGATACATCAGGCCCCAGATGCGGCGGAGGGAGGCGGTCATGCGGGCATCCCTTTCTGTGTCATCCCGGCGCAGGCCGGGATCAGGATCGGCACCGGTGCCGCGATTGATCCCGGCCTGCGCCGGGATGACACAGGTAGTGGGGATGACACAGGTAGTGGGGATGACACAGGTAGTGGGGGATGACACAGGTAGTGGGGCCATCACGCCGGCACCGGGTTTTGGCGGTTGCGGGCGATGTCGAGGAACACGTCCTCCATATCCTCGCGGGCGTAGCGTTCGAGCAGCTCCCGCGGGCTGCCGCGGTCGACGATGCGGCCCTGCTTCATCATGAGGACGTGGGAGCACATGCGCTCCACCTCCGCCATGTTGTGGCTGGCGAGCAGGATGGTGCAGCCGGATTGGTCGCGGTACCGTTCCAGCCAGGTGCGGACCCGATCGCCGGTGTCGGGGTCGAGGCTGGCGGTGGGTTCATCCAGCAGCAGCACATCCGGCTTGTTGATCAATGCCTTGGCCAGCGCGACGCGGGTTTTCTGGCCGGCGGATAGCTGCCCGGCCGGGCGGTCCAGCAGATCCTCCAGGTCCAGTTCGTCAGCCAGTTCCGCGATGCGGCGGTCGATGCCGTGGACGTTATACAGGTGCCCGTAGACCCGCAGGTTCTCCGCCACCGTCAGGCGGGATGGCAGGGCGATGTAGGGCGAGGAGAAGTTCATCCGCGCCAGGGCGGCGAACCGGTCGCGCGCCATATCGTGGCCGAGAATGCGGATTTCGCCGGCTGTTGGCAGCAGGAGGCCGAGCATCATGGCGATGGTGGTCGTCTTGCCCGCGCCGTTGCCGCCGAGCAGGCCGATGGTCGCGCCGGGGGGTGCGGAGAAGGTGATCGCGTCGACCGCGAGGACCTTGTCGTAGCGCTTCGTCAGGTTGGTGACCGCGATGGCGTCCATGGGCGGGTGGATAGGGGGAGATGGGGTGGGTGTGAAGGGCTTTGTATGTCGCACGTTCCGCTGCGCTGGGATCGGCGTGCGCGGCCAGCCCGGTGCGGGAGGCGGAGGGGATACGGGTGAACGCCGTCGGGCCTGGGCCGATTTATACGCCGTTCCTTGCGCGGCGACTCGCGGCTTCTGGGGAGACGGCGGAGCGGGGCACCATGTTAAAGCGGCCGGGTCGGGCCGCGGAGGTTACCGTCGCGATTATATTCTTGGCGTCGGACGTTACTGAGGCTTTGTTTGGGGCTTTGTTGTTTGTGGATGGCGGTATGACGGCGATACGGCAGAGTTATAATTATTATATCGTAACAATTAGCCCGCGCGTGCTACGCGGGTGCCAGCTTGGGTTCGCCGAGCAGGGAGCCCAAGAGTTCGCGGATTGCTTCCTTCGGGCGGTCGCGCCAGTCGATGGTCCAGGTTTCCGGGCGTTTGTCGCGTTCTTCCTGGAAGGTTTCTCGGCGGCGGTTCCGGACACCGAAGAACTGCGCGAGATTGGCGCCGAAATGCGTTAGTGCCTGGAGGATATCGTCCCAGGTTTCGCCATCGCAGACGGTGATGCCGAAGTCGAGGCAGATCTCGGCGATGGTGCGGCCGACGGAGCGGCGGCGGACCTGGGATTCGAGTTCCTTCAAGGTTGGGATGGCGAAATGCAGCGGATCGTATGGGTCGGTTTTTTTCGCTTTGGGGCGCGGCTGGGCGGGGGCTGGGAGCTTTAGGTCCAGCGCCTCAATGTCCGCCGGTTCGGCTGGGGCGGGCGGCTGCGTGGGTTCGATGTCGCGGCCTTGGGCGGCGCGGGCCAGCAGAAAACGTTGCAGCATCATGGCGCGGAGGATGCCGCGATGGACATGGGCCAGGATGCGGCGGACGTCGTGGGTGCCGAAGCCGGCGGCCAGCGTAGGGAAGCGCGGGTGGTCGGCTTTTGCTGGAATTGTGTGTTCGAGTTGGCGGCCGTAGCTGATGAAGACTCGGACGATTTTGAGGAGGAAGGCGATACAGGGGGTCGCGGCCCGTTCCTTGGGGGGAGCGGGGTTTGGGGTTGGTTCGGAGGTTTGCGCCGTTTGGTGCATGGTGGGGTTACTAACGTTTATTGTTAGTTGTGTCAAGAGGGAAGCTATGTGGGATTGCCCTGGCGGCAGGCGGGGCATCCTTGGTGGGTTGTATTAAATGCCCCGGCTGGCTGCGGTTGTGCATCGACAGGCCCCGATTTATTCACGGCAGAATTTATTCAGTTTTCGATAAATCACAGGCGGCAGCTTTACTGTGTCGCCTCCGCCACCCTTTACCCAACTCCCCCAGCCACCGTCCCCCGCACCGAAGCGGCGGGTGAAGACCTTGTCCTGGGCATTACCTGCTGGAACACGGCCACCGAGCGGCGTTCACCTGCCGCTTCCGCCGGGCCAACCGCTCCATCGCGTTTTGGGACAACTGCTGCACCAGGCACCTGGCGGTGCACGACGCCGGCCCGTTCCCCCGGATCGTACGGCGCATCCAGATCGCCTGCGACCGCGTTCATCCATCATGATATCACCGCGCGGCAAGGCTCCGCTGTAACCGAGCTATGGCGGCGGGTAGGGCGCGGACTTTCAGGACGCGGCCGGTTTCGGTGTGTTCCTCGGACAGGACGCGGGCGCTTTCGTAGACCTCGCCGATGAGGCCTTGTTTCGCGTAGGGCAGGATCAGTTCGTCCTCCGTCATCATGGCCTCGAAGAACGCAACGATGATTTCGCGCAGGGCGCTGACGTCCTCGGGCGCGTGGGCGGATAGCAGGATCGCGTCTGGGTGCTTGTCCATCAGGGCGGCGCGGCCGGCTTCGTCCACCCGGTCCATCTTGTTAAGGATCAGGCGGGACGGCACGGCGTCCGCCCCGATCTCCCGCAGCACGCTTCGGCTGACCTCCAGTTGCGCTTCATGGGTGGGGTCGGACGCGTCGACCACGAACAGCAGCAGCGAGGCCTCCAACGCCTCCGCCAAGGTGGAGCGGAACGACGCGACGAGGTCGTGCGGCAGTTGCTTGATGAAGCCCACCGTGTCGGACACCAGGATGCGGGGCTTCGTCTCCGGCTGCATGATGCGGACGGTGGTGTCGAGGGTGGCGAACAGCTTGTCCTCAACGAGGACCTCGCTGCCCGTCAGCGCGCGCATCAGCGACGACTTGCCGGCGTTCGTGTAGCCGACCAAGGCCACCCGCAACTGGTCACGGCGGGCGGCGCGGCGTTGGTCGCTGTCGCGCTGCACCGCCTCCAGTTGGTCCTTCAGCTCGGAAATCCGGTCGCGGATCTTGCGGCGATCGAGGGCAAGGGCGCTTTCGCCGGCCCCTGGGCCTTGCTGGCGCCCGCCCCCGGCCGAGGACTCCCGCATTCGGGGGGCCACGTATTTCAGGCGCGCCATCTCGACCTGGAGCCTCGCCTCGCGGGTGTTGGCGTGGCGGTGGAAGATTTCGACGATGACGCCGGTGCGGTCCAGCACCTCGGCGCCGGTGGCGCGCTCCAGATTGCGGATCTGGCTGGGGGAGAGTTCGTGGTCGACGATGACGAATTCCGGCTTGCGGGTGGCGTTCGTGGGCGCGTCTTGGGTGTCGGCCGGGCCTTCGAAGCGTTGGCGGGCCTTGGATTTCGGGGCCTGCGCCATGGAGCCGACGACGCCGGTGCCGCCGGTTATCGCTGCTAGCTCCGCCAGTTTGCCGGCGCCCAGCAGCAGGCCGGCGCCGGTGCCGTCGCGCTTTTGGGACACGGTGGCGATGACTTCGTAGCCGAGGGTTTTCACCAGCCGGCCCAGTTCCTCGAGGCTGGCTTCGTGGGCGACGTCGGTGACGTCCGGCGTCTGGATGCCGACGAGGACGGCGAGCGGGATCGGGGGTTTGGTTTCCATGGGGGAGGCGTAGCACGGATTGGCCCATCGCGGCCCTTGAGCCGCACCCGGCTCCCCCCTAGAACACGCGCCACAGCCGAGGGCGAGATATCATGGCCAGCTACCAGTACGTCTATGTGATGAAAGACCTGACCAAGGCCTTCCCAGGCGGGCGGGAGGTCTTCAAGGGCATCACGCTGTCATTCCTGCCAGGCGTTAAAATCGGCGTGCTCGGGGTAAATGGCGCCGGCAAATCCACACTGATGAAGATAATGGCGGGCATGGAGACCGAATACGGCGGCGAAGCCTGGGCTGCGCCGGGTGCGACCGTCGGCTATTTGTCGCAGGAACCGGAGCTCGATCCCAACCTGACGGTCGGTCAGAACGTCGAACTGGCGTTTGCCGACCTGAAGGCCGCGATGGACCGGTTCAACGCGATTTCCATGGAGTTCGCCGAACCCATGGACGACGACAAGATGAACGCACTGCTCGCCGAGCAGGGCGATTTGCAGGAGAAGATCGACGCTGAGGACGGGTGGGAACTTGATCGCCGCGTCGATATCGCGCTTGACGCGTTGCGTTGCCCGCCGGCCGATGCCGCGATCGACAAGCTATCGGGCGGGGAGCGCCGGCGCGTCGCGCTGTGCAAACTGCTGCTGGAAAAACCCGACCTGCTGCTGCTGGACGAACCGACCAACCATCTGGACGCCGAGAGCGTGGCCTGGCTGGAAAAGACCCTGCGCGAGTACACCGGCACGGTTATGGTGGTCACCCATGACCGCTACTTCCTGGACAACGTGACCACCTGGATCCTGGAACTGGAGCGCGGCCGCGGCTACCCGTTCGAGGGCAATTATTCCTCGTGGCTGCAACAGAAGCGGAAGCGGTTGCAGCAAGAGGAAAAGGAAGAATCCTCCCGCCAGCGTGCATTGGCTGCGGAATCGGAATGGATCGCCGCCTCCCCCCGCGCGCGCCAGACCAAAAGCCGCGCCCGTATCGCGAAATATGAGGAGATGCTGCAAAAGTCGCAGGAACTGGTGGCCGGCGTGGCGGATATCGTCATCCCGCCCGGCCCGCGTTTGGGCAACATCGTGATTGAAGCCGAGGGCCTGTGCAAAGGCTATGGCGACACCGAATTGATCGAGAACCTGAACTTCAAGCTGCCACCGGGCGGCATCGTTGGCGTGATCGGACCGAACGGCGCCGGCAAGACGACCCTGTTCCGGATGATCATGGGACAGGAACAGCCGGACTCCGGCGCCCTGCGCATCGGCGACACGGTGAAAATGGGCTACGTCGACCAGTCGCGCGACAGCCTCGATGCCGACAAGAACGTCTGGCAGGAAATCAGCGGCGGCGAGGAAGTGATTTATCTGGGCAAGCGCGCGGTCCAATCGCGCGCCTACGTCAGTGCCTTCAACTTCAAAGGCTCCGACCAGCAGAAGAAGGTTGGCATCCTCTCGGGCGGTGAGCGCAACCGGGTGCATCTGGCGAAGATGCTGAAGACCGAACACAACGTCATCCTGCTCGACGAACCGACGAACGATTTGGATGTCGATACGCTGCGCGCGCTTGAAGATGCGCTGTCGGAATTCGCCGGTTGTGTTGTGGTGATCAGCCATGACCGCTGGTTCCTGGATCGCTTGGCCACGCACATCCTGGCGTTCGAGGGCGATTCGCACGTGGAATGGTTCGAGGGCAACTTCCAGGCGTACGAGGAAGACAAGCGGCGGCGGCTGGGCGCCGACGCGACCGAACCGCACCGCATCAAGTATCGGCCGTTGATGCGCTAAGCACACTCCCCCCGGCTTGCCCAAAAAATGGGCGCCAATAGGCGGCGGCACGCGCTAACGTGCCGCTACGGTGAGGCGGTGAGCTGCTCTGGCGTTGGAGGGCCGCGCGGCGGGGACTCGCCGAGCCGGTATCCGAGGATTTGGCGGATCGCTTCCTTCGGGCGGTCCCGCCAGTCGAAGGTCCAGGTTTCTGGCAGCTTGGGCCTCCGGCCGATGTGTTTGCCACGGCCTCCGGCCGATGTGTTTGCCACGGCCTCCGGCCGATGTGTTTGCCACGGCCTCCGGCCGATGTGTTTGCCACGGCCTCCGGCCGATGTGT
>JANXTL010000156.1 GCA_025352375.1 Acetobacteraceae bacterium
GCCGAAGAAGCCGAAGCGCGCATTTTGGAATTCCGCCGATAGCTTAGAGCGTGATCGCCTGAGGTTGACTTCAACCTCGGGCGTGAATCACCCTCTCAAACAAAGGCTTAGACCATGATCCAACGCCGAGATCGCGTGCAATATCAAACGATCATGGTCTAGGTAATTTCCGAGTCTATCGCTGTCGCTGTCCCCTCGTGAAACTGCCGCTTCAACGCGCGGACTGCCAGAAGGTGTTGCGCGTTGACCGACAACAGGGACTCAGGAGGTACCTATGAACAGCGATCAGGTTGAAGGCAATGTGCGGTCGGCGATTGGGCAGGCTAAACAGGCTGTTGGTGACGGGTTCAACAATCCCTCGCTATCGAGGCAAGGCGCCTACGACAACATTGCGGGTAAGGTGCAGTCCGCGGCCGGCGGAGCCGCGGACGCGCTTCAGAGTGGCGTGGACGCCGTCGCCAATATCGATCTGACCGGTTTGCGCGATGAGGTGGCCAAACTCTCCAAATCGGTGGCCGATATGTTGCAAAAGCAGGCAGCGACGACACGCGATCAGGTCGTGGACGCTGTTAGCAGTGTGAGCGAAACCTTGAGCGACGCCGCGTCGGTTGCCAAGGAAAAATTCGTGTCCGTCGAAGCAGATCTCGAAGAGCGGATCAAAGGCAATCCGATGATGGCAGTCGGCATCGCCGTGGTTGTCGGCGTGCTGATCGGCAAAATAGTCAAAATAACCTGACTTCGAACGGTCAGCGGATAACAATTCCAGGGGGGAGCCGCAATGAGCACGCCGACCATTCCACTGATCCGCGGCCTTCTCGACGACAGTCTGGAGTTGGTATCCGTTGAAGCGTCGCTTGCTCGGGCTGAACTCCGTGAAAGCGCCAGCGCGGTTTGTTCCGGGCTGGCGCTTATCGCGGCGGGCGCAGGGCTGCTTTTTTGCGCATCGATCGTTTTGTCGATCGGCGTGGCTTACTTGCTACTTCGCACTGGAGTGGCGATCGATTACGCGTTTTTGATCGTTGCGGCTTGCGCACTGGCGAGCGGCGGCATGTTTATGTTGGCTGGCAGGAGAGCACTCAGTCCGTCTCGATTGATGCCGAAAAAGAGCCTCGCTCAACTCTCCGCGCTTTTTGGAGGCCGCTGACATGGCGACGTCCAGACTGACCTCGACCGAGTTGGAAATGCGCGCTAACCAGCTCCGCCGGCAGATCGTCATGGGTGCCGAACAGATCGCGGACAATCTTAAACCCGGCCATATCTACCAAGAAGTGCTGGACGGAGCGGGGATCGACCAGCTGACGATGTCAGGTGCGGTCGATGCCGCGGCCCGGCGGCATCCCATACCCACCGTTCTGGGCGGCCTCGCAGTCGGCTTTTTGGCCTACTCCGTGGTCCAGCGGCGGGATCGGCCGCACCAGCGCGAGGGCCTTAAAACGGCGGTCGCCGGCACGGCATCGAGCCTTATGGACGCAGCAACCGGCGTCTTTCGTCGGAGGGCTGAGGAAAAGAAGCGCATATTGATCGACTTCGCGCATACCAGCTTAGCCTCGGGTGCCGCGAGCATCGCGGATCGGATCGAACAGACGATAGGCGACGCGACCGAAATTGTGCCGGGTGGCAAGGAACTGAAGCCCTTGCTGGTGTCTGGCCTGGAGATTTTGCTGGCTGCCGCGCTCGATCGTTTCGTTCGGCCTCGCACACGACCGTGACCGGACAGGCCGACCTTTCCCGGTACCTTGCTAAACGCGATTTCACCAAAACCCGGGAACCTGCCGGTTCGCTCGAGCCGCGCCCCGAAATCCATCGCCGTTTTGTCATCCAAAAACATGCTGCGCGCCGGCTGCACTTCGATCTTCGGTTGGAACTGGGTGGCGTCTTCAAGTCCTGGGCTGTGACACGCGGGCCTTCGCTCGATCCGCACGAAAAAAGGCTCGCGGTGGAAGTGGAAGATCATCCGCTCGAATACGGGGATTTCGAAGGCACTATCGCAAAGGGCCAATATGGTGGCGGAACGGTTCAGCTGTGGGACCGCGGCTATTGGGAACCGGAGGGCGATGCGGACCCGGAAACGGCGCTCGCCGACGGCGACCTCAAGTTCACGTTGCTCGGAGAGCGGTTAAAAGGCAGCTGGGTTCTGGTCAGAATGAAGCACGATCGCGCCGGCGGGAAACGGGTCAATTGGCTGCTGATCAAGCATCGGGATGCGGACGCCCGGGAGGAGAGTGCGTACGCCGTTCTTGGCGAGGACCGCTCCGTCGCGACGGGCCGTACGATGGCGGCCATTACCGCTGGCGAAGGTCCCGCGTCCGGGCAAATCGAACTGCCCGCGTTTATCCCCCCACAGCTTTGCGAGAGCATGGAGCGCCCGCCTTCGGGACCGGGGTGGGTGCATGAAATCAAATTCGATGGCTACCGAATGCAGTTGCGGGTTCAGCACAAGAACGCGACGCTCAAGACCCGCAATGGCCTCGATTGGACAGAAAAATTCGGCGCCATCGCGGCGGACGCGGTATCGCTGCCAGACATGATCGCCGACGGCGAAATTGTCGCCTTGGACGCAAACGGGGCACCCGATTTCGCTGCATTGCAGACTGCACTTTCAGAAGGGAAGACCGACGACCTAATATATTTTGCGTTCGACCTTCTCTTCGACGGGGAACGGGATCTGCGAACAGAGACTCTCGGCTACCGTAAGGAACGATTGCAGGCATTGCTGGCAACGCCGCGGCAAAGCGTTGCAGCCAGAATCCGGTACGTCGAACATTTTAAAACCGGCGGCGAAGCCATTTTGCAATCGGCGTGCCGCCTGTCGCTGGAGGGTATCGTTTCGAAGAAGATTGAATCGATGTATCGCTCGGGACGCACGAATACCTGGACCAAGACCAAATGCCGCGGCGGACAGGAGGTGGTGATCGGGGGTTGGACCACGACGAATGGCAGTTTTCGCTCGCTGCTCGTGGGCGCTACTCGGGGCGATCGTCTCGTCTATCTCGGTCGCGTTGGGACCGGCTATGGCCAGGAGAAGCTGAAATTGTTGATTCCGCGACTTCGGGCGGTTGCGTCCGACATCTCACCATTTACGGGCGACGGTGCCCCAAAAAAGGTGAAAGACGCCCATTGGACGCACCCTGTGCTTGTCGCTGAAATTGAGTTCGCGGGTTGGTCGCGCTCCGGCATGGTCCGGCAAGGGGCTTTCAAGGGACTGCGTGAGGACAAACCCGCGACAGATGTGGGGAGGGAAACGCCGGCAACCGGCCTGAAAGCCAAAGCCGCGTGCGTGGTCATGGGCGTCACCATCTCGCATCCGGCGAAAGCACTTTGGCCGGATGCGGGCGATGGAATCCCGGTCACCAAGCTCGATCTGGCGCGGTATTTCGAAGCTGTTGGACCTTGGGCGATCGAACACATTCAGGGTCGCCCATGCTCCATCGTTCGTGCGCCGGAAGGTATCGGTGGCGAGCAGTTCTTTCAACGCCATGCGATGCCGGGCTCTTCGAACTTGCTGAAACTGGTGAGCGTGTCCGGCGATCGTAAGCCCTATTTGCAAGTCGACCGGATCGAAGGGTTGGCGGCGCTCGCGCAGATCGCGGCGATCGAGCTGCATCCCTGGAATTGCCTTCCGAATAAGCCGGAAATTCCGGGTCGCCTTGTGTTCGATCTCGATCCGGGGCCGGACGTCGCATTCTCCGCTGTCGTGGCGGGTGCGCTGGAAATTCGCGATCGTCTGGATGAACTTGGGCTGGTCTCCTTTTGCAAGACAACCGGGGGTAAGGGGCTTCATGTCGTAACGCCATTAGCCGCGACGCCCGGCCGCACGCTGACCTGGCCGGTCGCCAAGGCATTTGCCCAAGCAGTGTGCCGGCGCATCGCGGCCGACAAGCCCCAGTTGTATGTTGTTAACATGGCGAAAAAAATGCGTGCCAGGCGCATATTCCTGGATTATCTCCGGAACGACAGCTTAGCGACGGCGGTTGCGCCGCTGTCACCCCGAGCACGGCCTGGGGCGCCTGTTTCGATGCCGTTAACCTGGAGCCAAGTGCGGGCGGACCTCGATCCCCAGCAATTTACCATCCGTTCGGTCCCGGCGCTTCTCACCAAAACCAAGGCTTGGGCGGATTACGCGAAGGGCGGAAGATCACTGGAACAAGCGGTGGTGCGGCTGGGCAGCAAAGGAGTTTAACATGCCGGAACAGCGTCCGATATGGCGGGGGCAATTGCGCCTCGCGCTTGTTTCCTGCCCGGTGGCGCTGTTCAGCGCCAACCATGACCGCGGGGACTTGCATTTCAATATGATCAACCCCGCGACTGGCAACCGGATCCGCATGATAACGCAAGACGCGGAGACCGGCGACGAACTGGCACGCAAGGACTTGGTCAAGGGGTATGAGTACGAGAAGGAAAAATACCTGATCCTGACAGACGACGACTTCGAGAGCGCCCGGATCGAAAGCTCTTCCACCATGAAGATCGACAAATTCGTGGACGCCAGTGCCATCGATCCTATTTATTTCGATTCGACCTACTACTTGGCCAACGATGGCAAAGGTGCGGAGGACATTTACCTTATCCTGCGGGATGCCATTCGGAAAACTGACAAGGTCGCGCTGTCGAGCGTCGTCATCGCGCGGCGGGAGCGCGTGGTTGCGATACGGACAATGGACAATGGGCTCGTCGTTCATACGCTTCACGAGACGCGCGACCTTAACACCGCCGCCGATGCCTTCGACACGGTCCCCGACACCAAGCCGGATCCTGAAATGCTCGCCCTCGCGGTGCAGTTGATCGCCCGCCAAACCGGCAAATTCGACCCCGGCGATTTTGAGGATCGCTATGAAACCCGCCT
>JANXTL010000159.1 GCA_025352375.1 Acetobacteraceae bacterium
CGAGGTCACCCGCGACCCGGACGGTATCTGGCGCGTCGCCGGGCGCGGAATCGGTGGCCTGACCGAACCGGCGGATGTGCTGGATATGGGCAACTCCGGCACCGCCGCGCGGCTGCTCTGCGGCATCCTGGCCACCCATCCCCTGTTCGCGGTGATGACGGGCGACGGCAGCCTGCGCGGTCGGCCGATGCGCCGGGTGACCGACCCTCTGGCGAAAACCGGCGCCCGCTTCATGACCCGCGAAGGCGGCCGCCTGCCCATGGCGATCCAAGGCGCGGTGGATGCGCTACCGCTGGAATACCGGGTGCCCGTGCCGTCCGCCCAGGTGAAATCCGCTGTGCTCCTGGCCGGGTTGAACGCCCCCGGCATCACCCGGGTGGAGGAACCCGAGGCCACCCGCGACCACAGCGAAAACATGCTGCGCCACTTCGGCGCGGACGTGACCGTGGAGGTCGCCGGCAACGGCCGGATCATCACCCTGGTGGGCCAGCCGGAGCTGCGCGCCGCCGACGTGGTTGTGCCGGGCGATCCGTCCTCGGCCGCGTTCCCGCTGGTCGCCGCGCTGCTGGTACCGGGGTCCCGGCTGACCATTCCCGCGGTGGGTTTGAACCCGCTGCGCAACGGGCTGCTCATGACGCTGCTCGAAATGGGCGCGGACATCGTGGTTGAAAACCGCCGACTGGAAGGCGGGGAGCCGGTGGGCGACCTGATTGTCGCACACAGCGCCTTACGCGCGGTGGATGTGCCGTGGGATCGGGCGCCCAGCATGATCGACGAGTACCCGGTCCTCGCCGTCGCCGCATCGATGGCCGTCGGCACCACCCGCATGCGCGGCCTGAAGGAGCTGCGTGTCAAGGAAAGCGACCGGTTGGACGCCACCGCCGCGCTGCTGTCGATCAACGGGGTGAAGGTGGAAATCGACGGCGACGATCTGGTCGTCCACGGCACCGGCAAAGCCCCGGCCGGCGGCGGCCTTGTGGCCACTCATATGGATCACCGCATCGCCATGTCGGCGCTCGTCCTTGGCCTGGTGACAGAACAATCGGTGACGGCCGACGATGCCGGTTTCATCGAGACCAGCTTCCCGGACTTCGTCGGCCTGATGAACGGCGCCGGCGCGGACCTGCGCGCGCCGTGAACATCGTCGCCATCGACGGGCCGGCGGCAGCAGGTAAAGGCACACTGGCACGCCGGTTGGCCGCCGAGCTTGGCCTGCCGTACCTGGATACTGGGCTGCTGTATCGGGCGGTCGGGCGATTGGTGCTGGATGCCGGCGCCGACCCCCGCGACCCCGCCGCCGCCGAGGCCGCTGCAAGGCGTCTCGATCCCGCCGATCTCGCGCGCGACGACCTGCGCGGGCCGGCGGCTGACGCCGCTTCGTCGGCTGTCGCTGCTATTCCCGGCGTCCGAGCGGCGCTGCTGGAATTCCAGCGCGGATTCGGGACCAAAGGCGGCGCGGTGCTGGATGGTCGGGATATCGGCACCGTGATCTTCCCCGACGCCCCCGCCAAATTGTTCGTCACCGCCAGCGCCGCCGAACGCGCCCGCCGCCGCTGGCTGGAACTGCGCGACCAAGGATCGGATGCCGAGCTGGCGACCGTCGAACGGGAGATGCGGGAACGCGACGAGCGGGATTCCGCACGGGCAGCGGCGCCATTGCGGCCGGCCGAAGACGCGGTGACGATCGATACGTCGCAAATGAATGCGGAAGCAGCGTTCCAGGCTGCGCTGGCGGTGGTTCGACAGCGGTTAGCTGGCATCGCATGCAAATAAAGGTCGAGCGTTCAGGCTAATCTGCGACATTGGCGTCATCCGCGGGCCGAACTTAAAGCGCCTCGCCATGTCGAGGTGCGACCGGCCCCCCGTATCACGGCGTCATGGGAAGATCGTCCTCGAACCAGGACTCGGGGATCACGAGGCCGGGGATCCGGCAGCGTACCCACAGCCTCACGGTGCAAGGGGTGTCGCTTGTCAAAGAGCACCCTGGCCCAGTCGACCTCACCACAGCGGTATTTGGTATGATGACACCCGACCAGGTGCACTTCGGCCAAGCTGACGCCGTTCACGCGGCACGCCAAGACACGCTCGACCGCGCGTTCCGGCTGCTGGTATATCTATTTTCATGGCCGTTCATGCCATCAGTAGTTGAAGCCTACCTAAAGATAATCATGCATTCTGGGAAGGAAGTGAGCATGAAGGTCAACTACCGACTCGCTGTGGCGTTGGTTGCAATCGCGACACTCGGTGCGGGGTGGATCACGGGTTTGAAGGCTCAGGTAAAGGCACCTTTTTATGTCGTCATTGACATCGGTGAAATGTTAGATGCCGACGCGTATATGAAAGCTGTCTCCGCCGCCGAACCAAATGCAACGACATCCACTGGCGGACGTCTTATCATTCGTAGCGCGAAACCCGTTGCCCTGGACGGTGCTCCTCCTCCAAATCGGTTTGCCGTAATTGCTTTTGATAGCGAGGAAAAAGCTAAAGCCTGGAGCATGTCCCCAGCCATCAAGGAACTGAATGCGGTCCGTATGAAGACAACAAAGTCGCGTGCATTCATGGTCGAAGGACTTACCAACTAATAGAACTCGTAACCCCTACCCGCGCGGGTCCCGACGATCTGGGACGCCGTTTAAACGGTTGGCGCCCTTGACTCCGCCCGACCGAAGCGTATGTATCCCTGCATCCTCAACCGGCCTGCGCCCTCGGCGCGGGTAAGCCGTGTTTCCAAGTCGGAAAACGCGCATACCACGGCATCTCTGGGGCCAGACCCGGACCTCCGTAACGGAACAAACACACACATGGCTCTATCCGCCGCCGTTCGGGCCCCAGCGCCCGCGCAAGACCATTTCATGGGTGAA
>JANXTL010000175.1 GCA_025352375.1 Acetobacteraceae bacterium
CCATTATTTCAGGCCGTTGGTATGCGCGCGGGGTTGGCGGGGCGGCCGCGCGCCAAATCAAGACTCATACCAACCGCCGTTGACCCATACTTCATGGGTCAACGGCGGTTGGTATGAGAGCGTGATCGCCCGAGGTTGAAGTCAACCTCAAGCGATCACGCTCTAGTATCAACCGCCGTTGACTCATGAAGAATGGGTCAACGGCGGTTGGTATGAGTCTTGATTTGGCGCGCGGCCGCCCCGCCAACCCCGCGCGCATACCAACGGCCTGAAATAATGGAAGAGTCATTATTTCAGGCCGTTGGTATAATTCGCGGTCACGATCGGGAACGGTCGGCGCGGTGACGATGCGCCAGGCCGCCTGGGCCGAGATGGCCTGGAACCGGCGCATCTTCGGATCGAACACGACAAAACCAATCCGCGGATCGCCCAGCGCGGCGAGGGCGCCTACGATACCACGCTCGACCCGCAACGTGCCGTGCGCGGTGCGACCGATATCCTGATGCGAGGTGGTCAGGTCGACCCAGCATTTCCTCATGCTATCGCTGTGGCCCGCCCGTCTTGGGCCGCATCGGCAACCGCACAATCAGCGGAACGCGAACTCCTTATACCCACCCTTTGCCACATCGTCTGTCGTGCGCCGGAAGTGTGCGCCATTGCCGTTGTAGCCCAGCACCCGCCGCACCTGACGCCCTTCCACATTTCGGTTCACGCCGGTCTGCCAGCTATCGACCTTCGACGACAACAGCGGTTCCGCCGCCTTGATCACTGTGTCCGTCCACCCGTCCACCTGCTCGGTTTTGGTTTCCACCCGCGTCAGCCCGTGTTCCAGCATGTGCCGCAACATGCCGGTCTGGAACTGCACGCTGTGCTCGATGGCCTGCGGAATGTTGCCGCGGGCGGTGTGCGGGCCGAGGACCATCAGCATATTCGGAAAACCCTCCGCAAGCATGCCGAGATAGGTACGCGGCCCGTCCGCCCAGGCGTCCCGCAGCCGGATGCCATCCTTGCCCCGAATGTCCATGCGGTCGAACGCGCCGGTCACGCCGTCGAAGCCGGTGGCGTAGATGAGGATGTCGAACTCATATTCTTGCTTGCTGGTTTTCACGCCCTTCGGGGTGATGCACGCAATCGGCTCGTCGTTAATGACGTCAATCAAGGTCACGTTGTCGCGGTTGTAGGCCTCGAAATAGCCGCTTTCGAGCGGCACGCGGCGGGCGCCGAAGCCATGGTCCTTGGGGATCAGTTTGTCCGCCACCGACGGGTCTTTCACCCGCTGGCGGATCTTCTTGGCGATGAATGCGCTGATCAGGGCGTTGGCTTTCTCGTCCACCAGGATGTCGCGGAAATTGCCCATCCAGATGCCGAAGCCGGGTTCGGCGTATAGCTTTTCCCAGAAGGCGTCCCGTTCCTCCGGCGAGACATCCACCGCCTTGCGCCGATCCGCTTCGTGAATGAACCAGCTGGGGGTCTGGGCACAATGGGCGTAGATCTCATCGTAGCGGGATTTGATCGCCTCCATCTCCTCCTTGGATATTTTGGCGTTGTGCAGCGGCGCGGCCCAGTTCGGCCGGCGCTGGAAGACGGTGAGGTGGGCGGCCTGCTTGGCGATTTCCGGAATGGCCTGGATCGCGGTCGCTCCGGTGCCGATGATGCCCACGCGCTTGCCGGTGAAATCGACCGGCGTGTGCGGCCAGCGCGCCGGGTGATAGGCGGGGCCCTTAAAGCTTTCGCGGCCGGGAATGGCGGGTAGCGTATAAGCTGACAAAATGCCGATCGCGGTCATCAGGAAGCGGGCCCTTGTCTGTTCCCCGTTTTCCAGCGTGACCGTCCACTGGTTGGCGGCTTCATCCCAGGCCGCCGATTTGACCGTGCTACGGAACTGAATGTCTCGCCGGAGATCGAATTTGTCCGCCACGTAGTTCAGGTATTCCAGCGTATCGGGCTGGGGCGAGAAATGCTCCTTCCAGTCCCACTCCTGCATGAGTTCCTTGGAAAACGAATAGCCGTATGTCCAGCTTTCGGAATCGAAGCGCGCACCGGGGTAGCGATTCCAGTACCATGTGCCGCCGACACCCGTGCCGGCTTCGAACACCTTGGCGGTCATGCCGAGCTCGCGGAGGCGATAAAGCATGAACATGCCGGAGATGCCGGCCCCGATAATCACCGCGTCGAAATCCCCGGTCCTGCCGGCTTGCTGGTGCTCGGCGGCCATCACTGAGTCGTTCATGCTTTCGGTTCCATTCTGTTGGATCGACCCATCGGCCGCTTCTGCTACTGGCCAGTATATCGGCTTTTTTTCGACCTGTCGCGCAATCCGGTCCCGGTCAACCCTTCGGTACCTCGTTCCGCCAGAAATGGGCTTGTTGAAACCCCAGAACCTCGCACGCCAGCCGGTTGCTCATAAGGGTCCCGAATTCCGGCAGGTCCCCAATAATGCGCACACCGGGATAGTACTGCGCCATCAATGCGCGGGACGGCTGGTCGGACGACGTATCGCCCGCCACCGCGTTGATCGCCTGGAAGCCGCGTCCCCGTTTTTCGATACACAGTCGCGTAATCTGACCGAGGTCCCGCGCGTCGATATAGCTCCACATATTGCGCTTGCGCCGCTCGGGGGTCGTGAACCAACCGGGAAAATCGGGATATTGCTCGGGGGCGATGACGTTGCCGATTCGCAAAGCGGTGATATCGGCGCCGGTGCGGGTGGCGAAGGCCTGGGCGGTGCGTTCGTTCACAATTTTGGACAGCGCGTAGCTGTCCATGGGATCGACCTTATAGGCCTCGTCGAGCGGCACATATTCCGGATCGCGATGGGTCGCGGCGAAGCAGACGCCGTAGACAGTCTCGCTCGATGCGATGACGATGTTATGAATGCCGAATTTCACCGCCGCCTCCAGCACGTTGTAGGTGCCCATGGTGTTGATGTGGAACGTCTCATTGTCCGGCACGATCCCGACGCGGGGGATCGCGGCGAAATGCACCAACCCCTCGATCGGGCCGGGCGACCAGCCGGCCATCGCGTATGGGTTGTCCGTCGTGAAGTGCGACAACGCGTTGAACACTTGGCCGCTGTCGGTGACGTCGGTCAGCAGTGTCGCGACCGCGGGATTGTTCAGCGGGGCGCGGTCCAGGTTCAGCACCTGGTAGCCGTGGTCGAGGAAATGCTGAATGGCAAAGCGCCCTGCCTTGCCGCTGCCGCCAGTAAAAATGATGCGTTTCATCGGTTTAACCTTATTGGAATAAGTTTCAGTCCAGCTTCTGGACCGGCAGAATCGCGCCATGGCCAGCCCCAGGGGGAAGGATACTGGCACCGTTTCGCGGACGGGGCAGCGGGGTTTCCGGCAAATCGAACAGCAACGGCGTCTCGCCCCACTGTATCTCCAGCGGGCGGTCGCTCGCCACCGCCGCGCTGACATGCAGGCTGACGGCGTGGCAGACCGATCCGGAGGGGTTGTGTAACGAAACAGCGACGCCACGGGCGGTGAGTTGTTCGGCGATCCGCATCGTCTCCGCGAGGCCGCCCGTGTATTTCACGTCGGGCATCATGACGTCGTAGGCGCCGACCCAAGGCAGAAACCCGCTCAGTAGCGACAGTTCTTCCAGCCCTGCGAGCTCCATTCCCGCGGCGTTCGACAGAACGCGCAACCGGCGCACATCCGGGATGGCGTCCAACGTTTCCGGGATCGGGCATTCGAACCACACCACCCCCGCGCTTTTAAGCTCCGGCACAATCGCCGCCGCCGCATCCGGCGTGAAGCGCCAATGGCAATCGACCTGAAGCCGAGCCTGGCCGCGGATCGCGGCTCCGACCGCGGCGATGCGGTCGAGGCCGGTTCGGGTTAGGCGCCCACCTTGCTCGGTTGCAGCCATCGCGGGGGTTAGCCCGTCGAACGGCGCCATCTTCACAGAATTGAACCCAGCGGCCACGGCGGCGGCGGCGGTCGCGGCGAACCCGGCGGGGGAGCGGTCGGTCGTGCCTCGGTTGATGTTCGCGTAAAGCGGCACACTTGCCTTGGGCGATGCCGTCAGATGCCGCGCCAAGGACACGCCGGCCAACCGTGCCTCGATGTCCCACAGCGCCTGATCGATCGCCGATACAACGGCGAAGCCCAGCTTACCGGATGCGATGGGCGCCAAACCGACACGGGGATCGCAGACATGGCCCCGCAAGGCGGCCGCCTGGCGCTTAGTTTCCTCGGCGATTTCACCGGCCTTGCCGTTGATCGTAGCCTCCCCCCATCCGGTCGTCCCGTCGGTCAGCACGACGCGTACGAAGCTCCACACCGTCGCGGAGGTCACCCGCAGAAAATGGGGGGTGATGCTGGCGATAGGGGCAAGCGGGTTCATCGGCGTTCCGGTGTTCGTATCGCGAGTGCCAGGAGGCTGGCCCGCATGAACACCACGCGCTTGGCCGGGATCGTCATCGCGATGTTGGTGCGATCGATATACGACAGCACATACATGACGAATGACACGCGCAGGATGCGCCACCAGCGATCTTGGTAGATCGGCAATTTCGGCGCGTTCACGGAACATCTCTCAGAGTGTTGGAGCGGCCAAGCATGATCTGCGCGGCACGCTCGCCGATGGCGATCGAAGGGGCGTTGGTATTCGACGATACGATGAACGGCATGACCGAGGCATCGGCGACCCGCAGCCCATCCACGCCACGCACCCGGCATTCCGGATCGACAACGGCGAACGCATCGGTGCCCATGCGGCATGTGCCGACGGGATGGTAGGATGTCTGGCCGGTCTGGCGGGCGTATTCCAGCAGATCCTCGTCGGCGTCCATCGCGGGGCCGGGGCGGGTTTCCTCGGTAAAATAGGGGCGCAGCGCGGGCTGGGCGGCGATCTTGCGCGCCATGCGGATGCCTCGGACCGCCGCTGCCCGATCCTCCGCCGTGGCGAGGTAGTTGGCCACGATACGCGGTGGTTGTTCCGGATTGGGCGACACGGCATGCACCGACCCCCGGGATTCCGGATAAAGCTGGAAGAAGCCGATGGACACGCCAGACCAGGGATCGACGCCCATTTCTCGGGTGCGGTCGCCGGCGCTGATTTTGTGCAGTTGCAGCTTCATGTCGGGGCGGGTGGCATCCGGCCCCACCTTGGCCAGCGCGTGCGCCGTGGCGGACATGGAGCCGAACAGGCCGGTGCCGAACATCTGGTATTCCAGCCAGGCCTTCGGTCCATGCAGCCATGGACGCCTGACGAGGTCGTTAATCGACACAAATTTTGCGGCGCGATAGGTCGTACGAATATGAAAATGATCTGACAAATTTTCACCTACGCCGGGCAGATCGGCCACCGCCGGGACACCGAGACCGTTTAGCACGGCCGGATCTCCAACCCCGGATAGCTCCAGTATCTGCGGTGACTGGATCGCGCCGGCCGACAGCACGATATCGTTCTGGGCATGCGCTGTCCGCAACGCGCCGTTCTGGCGATATTCGACCCCCACGGCGCGCTTGCCCTCGAACACGATGCGCGTAACCAGCGCATCGGTTTCGACCGACAGGTTCCCGCGTGCCTGCGCCGGCCGCAGGTATGCGACGGACGCGCTGCACCGCACGCCCCGCTTGGTGGAGCTTTGCAGGAACCCGACACCGCCATGTGGCGAACCATTGTAGTCGGCGTTGGCGGGGATGCCGGCGCTGGCGCAGGCATGAATAAAGGCCTCGGTCACTTTATCGCCACGACCGATTTCCTCGACGGATATGGGACCGCCACGCCCGCGGATGGACCCATCGCCGCCGGCGTAATCCTCCATCGCCCGCATGGTCGGACCGATCGTCCGCCAGTCCCAGCCCGGACAGCCGGCCGCGGCCCACTCGTCGTATCGCGTGGGGTCGCCACGCACCCACAGCATGCCGTTGATGGAGCTCGAACCGCCCAATGTCTTGCCGCGCGGCCAGAACAGCGAGCGGTTGCCGGCGTTCGCTTCCGGTTCGGTTTTGAATTGCCACGCATAGGCCGGGTTGTTCAGGATTTTCCCGACGCCCAGCGGGATGCGCAGCCATTTGTCGCGGTCCTGGCCACCGGCCTCCAGCACGAGCACGCGCCTTCCCGCATCCGCCAGGCGCGCTGCGACAGCGCATCCCGCCGATCCGGCGCCGATCACGATGTGGTCGAACGCCATTTGCCTATTCCTTCACCGCGCCAGCCATCAGTCCGCGCACGAGCCACGTCCGCACCAGCAGGGTGAAAATCACGACCGGCAGCATCACCAACGTGCCGCCAGCGGCGATTTTTCCCCACTCCCACCCCTCGTACTGCATGAAATTCACGATTGCCACCGGCGAGGTCATGGCCTTGGTACGGGTCAGGATCAGCGCGAAAAAAAAGTCGTTCCACGACAGGATGAAACACAGAATCCCCGTCGCCGCGAGGCCGGGCGTCGATAGCGGAATGACCACCCGCAGGAACGTGCCCCAGATGCCGCATCCGTCGATCCAGGCGGCTTCCTCCAGCGAACGCGGCACGCCAGCGAAGAAACTGCGCATGGTCCAGATCACCAGTGCGAGGTTGAAGGTCAAGTAGATCAGGATCAACCCCGTCAGCGTGTCGGACAAACCGGCGAATTTGAACGCCAGAAAGAACGGGATGGTAAACGCGATCGGCGGGGCCATGCGTGTCGCGAGGATCCACAGCGCGACATGCCGGTCGCCGCGGAACCGGAAGCGGGCCAGCGTGTAGGCGGCGGGGACACCGAGCAGCAGGGACAAGACAGTGGACACGCCGCTGGTGATGACGCTGTTGATGAAGGATTGCGGGAAAGTGCCGGTCCATAACGCGGTGTAATTCTCCAGCGTCGGGCGGAACAACAATTGCTCGGCGATCACATCGTCGGCCGGGCGGAACGACAGTTGCAGCATCCACAGCAGCGGCGAGAGCAGCAGAAGCAGCAGTACCGCCGCGACGATGTTGCTGGTCCAGGTATGGCGTTTCCTACGCATGGTCCGCGCCCGCCATGCCGCGCCCGCCGAACCGAAGGATGATCCAGCTGAGCAGCAAGACGCCCGCGATCAGCAGCGTCGCCACCGCGCTGCCGTACCCCCAGTAGGAGAAATTGAACGTCTGCACGAAGGCGTAATAGTTGGTAACCTCCGTCGCGCGTCCCGGCCCGCCGTCGGTCAGCACGTAGATCAGCGGAAAGGCTTTGATGCTGTCGATCAGGCGGAACAGGGCGGTGACCGCCAGCGTCTGCTGGATATAGGGCAAGCGGACGTACCAGAAGGTTTGTCTCCGGTTGGCGCCATCGATGGCAGCGGCCTCCAGCGGTTCTTTCGGCACCATCTGCAACGCCGCGAGCATCATCAGCATGGTGAACGGAAACCACTCCCAGGTATCCGCCACCACGACCGCCCATAACGCCGTGTCGCCGTTGGACAGCAACGAGTGGATCGGCATCCCCGCCCATTCCAGCAGCCGGTGCATCGGGCTGATGTCGGGGGTGAAGATAATTTTCCACACCACGGCCACGACGATGGGCGGCAGCACCATGGGCAGCAGGAAGCCGGTGCGGATGGCCTCCATGAACCGAGAATTGGTGTCCAGCAGCAGCGCCAGCCCGAGGCCGATGGCGATCTGCCCAACGACCGTGACCGCCGACAGTTTCACCTGCACCCAAAGCGACAGCAGGAACCGCTCCTCCCCAAGGGCTGTCGCGTAGTTACGCCAGGGCGCCGAAAAATCCCACCCGCTGCCGGGCACCGTCGGGTTCAACGGCGTCAGGCTGCTGATCGTGAGGTACAGCACTGGTCCGATCGTCACCAATGTCAGTACCGCCAAGGCCGGCACCAGGCCCAGCAGGAAAGATCGACGCTGTTCCGCCTGCCAGCTGCGCGCGGAGGCCATGTCCTACAGCTTTACGCCCGCGCGCTTGATCTCAGTCAGCGCGTTTTGTTGTGCGGTCTTCATCGCCTCCGCGGCGGTTTTTTGTTGCGTGATTATACTTTGTATCGCGGTGTCGATCTCGCGGTCGATCTGCGGGAACACCGGTACGGTGCGGTAGGCCATGTAGCCGCGTCCGGCTTGCTCGATCGAATCCAGATAGATCTTCGCCACGTCGAAACCGTTCAGGTTCTGACTGTCTTTGAACGACGGGGATTCGATAATCGAGCGGCGGGTGACGGCGGTGTATTTTTTCTCGGTGAACATGCGCATACTGAGTTCTTTGGACATCGCCCAGGTGATGAACTCCCACGCGGCGTCTTTCTGCTTCGAGCCCGTCGGAATGCCCCAGCCATGCGCGGCGACGCCGGGGAAGCGTCCGGCGGGGCCGGCGGGGCACATCGAGAAGCCGCAGGTCGCCGCCGATTTCGCTTCCTTCTGCGCCATTTGCGCAAGGAAGGTCTGGTTGTTCGGCGAGTAATTGACGCGCGCCTGTTTGAGCATGGCCAGCACCTGCTCGTAGGTCATCGAAACCGCACCGTCCGGCCCGTATTCGCGGATCAGTTTGCCGAACAAATCGGCGGCGGCGATGGCCTCGGGCGAGTCCAGCGTCGGCGTCAGGTCGTCCGGCGGCGCCTTGAACACGTTGCCGCCCATGCCTTGCAGCCAGGGGATATAGGTCCAGCCGTAATGGTTCTCGCTGACCATGGCGGGGATGCCGCCCTTCTTGTGGATCGCCTTCGCCATCGTCTCCACTTCGGCGAAGGTGTTCGGCATTGTCAGGCCTTCCTTCTGAATCAGGTCGTAACGCGAGGCGCCGGCCATGAACACGTCGGCGATCCAGGGGATGGCGCAGAGTTGGCCTTTCTTGTTCTTGAACGCCGCCGTGGCGCCGGACAGGAAGTCGCTCGCGTCCCAGCCGGCCGGGGTCTTGGTGGGGTCATTGATGAAATCCTCGAGCGGCGTCACCCAGCCCGAACCGACCCAGCGGCCGGAGTAGATGAAGGTGACGTTGACGACATCGTAGGCCGAGCTGCCGGTCGACAGCTCGACGTCCATGCGCTGGTTATAAATCGGGAACGACGGTGTTTCGTAATTGACCTTGGCGCCGGTCGCGGCCTCGAATTCCGGAATGTATTCGGTCAGCAGCTTGGGATAGGTGTAATTCCAGCAACTGACGTTCAACGTCACCCCGTCCAGCCGCTTGCGGCCACCTTGTGCCGGGGCTTTACCCGGAAGCGTGAGAAGACCGCCGGCCGATCCGGCCAGCATGAGCCGACGGTTGAGTTTCGCTGCCATGGCTGTTTCCCCTGTTCCCTATTTTTCGTTCGCCCGTGATGCCCCGTCACCCCTCAAGCAAGATCGCCAGCGCCTGCCGATACCCAACCTCGGCCCTCGCCTTGAGCTCCGCCGTGGTGCAACTCCCGATCGGGTGCTGGACCTTCATGAACGGGTACGTCGGCAAACCCATGATCTTGGCGATGTTCTTCGCCGTCACCTCGAACGGTTCGGTGCACAGCACCACCGCCCGCTTACCCAGTTGTTCGAAGCTAATGCCGTCATGCAAACTGCACGTCGAGCAGGAGCCTCAATCGCCCAGGCCGGTGATCAGGAAGTCCACTTCCGCGACGGCCTTGGCCAAGGTCTCGGCCGGGGCAGGGGCGCTGGCGTTGGACTTGGAATAGATAGCCTGGATCGTGCAGCCGTTGCGGGCGACGAACAGGTCCGCGACCTCCCGCAGCATTTCGCTGGCGTTCAGCTTGCCGTTTTCCAGGATGCCGATTTTTTTCCCGTCCAGCGTGGCGAAAGCCATGGCGCGGGACAGGTTCTTTTCGGCGCCCGACGATGATGGATCGTAGAGTTGCATTGTCTTTCCTTTCCTTAATTGCAGTCGATGCAAACCCCGATGGGCTTGTGTTGCAAGATGGATGCGCGGTCGCGGCTCCAGGACGGGATGAAACAGGAATGCCCGCCGGCGTCACCGCCGCCCATCGTAATCAGGATATCGTCGGGGGTCATGCCCCGGTGCATCTGACCCGCCTCGACCAGGCGATGGGCACCCTCGCCGTGCTGCCGGTTGTAGTCCCGGTCGCGGTGTTTCCCGACGCTTTTCATCCCCTCGACCGAGCGCTTGGCATGGGTAAAGAGAAATTCCTGTGCGTCCTGACGGGTCCATCCCGCCCCCGCGACGATGTGCATATGCTCGGGGGCCAGAATGACCGCGCTTTGCCCCAGCGTGATGACGCCGTAATTGGCCATGGAGTCGGCGACGCCGCCGAGGATTTGTTCCGGCGTGTTGCCGCCATGGTTTTCAACGTTGAAAAACCCTCCGCTGGCGAAAACGGTCACGCTGGAAACGCCTTCCGGGTACTCCTGCGTCTCGCACAGCAGCGGCCACGGGTTGCCGCGGGCGCGTTCGGCGATACACAGGCTGTATTTCCCGGGGTTGCCCTGGGTGGATTTGTCGGAAATCCCCGGGATCATCTGGAAGACATTGCGCAAAATTAGCCGTGTGGCGCGCCCGATCGTTGCGTTGGCCCGGTTGCCCGGACCGAACAGATTCACATCGGCATTCATGCCGATATCGTCGGCACAGGGCCCGCTGACGATCAGCAGCGGCGCCGAACCGCCGGTGCTGGCGGTCGAACCGTGGAAGTTGAATGCCGGCTTGTCCATCGCCTCGAACGCCGCGACCAGCACGGGGAAATACTCTGGCAGGCAGCCCGCCATGACCGCGTTGACCGCGGCGGCATGCACCGTCAATTGCAGCGTCGTGGCCGGGTGGGTGGCAATCACGGCCTCGGGCGGGCGGCCTTCATAGGCCAGCATGGCTTGCACCCGATCCACGACGGGCGGGATGACAGGCAAGCCGTCGGTCCAGCCTTGCTCGTAGCAGTAATCGATCGCGGCCAGCAGATCGTCCGGCACGTCGTGAATGCGGTGGGAGTCGAACGGCATGGACCTTTGCTCCTCGCTTGGACACAGACCAGCAAATCGCTTAACAGACGGATTCAGGTCTGCCAAGCTTACGGCTTGCGGCGATGCGCGGTTCGATCTAATCATGCGGCTATACCGGAACCGTTCGGATTCCGGGTTATCGGGCGGTGGGGGCCAGAAACCGATGCGTCAAACGGTGCTCAGTGTCGTGCTGGAGGTTCAACCCGCGAGCGCCAGCCGCTTGCGCGAGATCATTCGGGGAATCCGCAAAGCCGAAGAAACCGTCAAGACCGACGCCGATTGGTATTACGATCGGCTTCGGCACGGCGTGCCGCTGCTGCAATTCATGTCGATGACGGTGTGCGAGGACGCTCAGTTCGATCCCGTGCTTGTCATCGAATGCAATTTCGATGGCGCCCCGGGCCCGTTTTGGGCGCAGCTTGAAAATCTGTACAGCAAAGAATTGCGCGACATGCTGCGCTGCTGCCAGCGCCCCAGGGGAAAGTTGCAAGCATTATTCGACCATGTGACGGCGCCGGAATCCCGAGCGGCGATCGCACCGTTTCTGGAGGCAGCGACGATCTGGCCGGCGGTGTTCCATATCGGCAATCGCGGCCTGCCGCGCGAGCGGTCGGAGCGTGAAACCGCGCTGTTCGATTATTGTCAGAAACGACTGGACGATGAGCCGGCATTGCGGTCCAGGACGGCAACCGAGGTACACGCCGCGTTACGGACGGGCGCGCTTGCCCAGTTTCCCTGGCTAAACAAGCCCGAACAACCCCAGGTCTCGACCGCCGAGAATATCGCCGACTGGGCGAACCTGATCGGGTTCCTGGTGCTCGCGGTCGCGGTTCTGACGGTACCCGGTCTGCTGCTGCGGTCGACTTTTCCCAGTTGGTTGCCGGCGTTGCTCGGCATTCTCGGCACGGTTTGGGCTGGGTTCCACCTGAATTGGATGAAGGACCCGGCATTGCCGGGTTTGATGGGGTTGCCGAACCCGCCGGTTATTATCTTCGGGATCGGGGGGGTTGCACTGTTCGGTGCCGTGGTGTCGGTCGGTGCGGACCGGTTCCTGCATTGGTCCTGCGTCAGCACCGTTGGCGCCATGATTTGCTCGGCCGGCGCCTTACTCGCGGTGATCCTGGCGTGGATCGACGTGCTGGAAACCGCCGATCCGTCGCAAACCGCCCCCCCGCTTAATGAGCAAAAGATCCGCGACCAGATCGCGTCGGAAGACCGGATCACGCAAAACCACATGATCAGCATCGTCCACCTGAAACCGGGCGTGCTGCGGGCGATCCTGATCCGCGCCGGGCTGTGGGGCCTGGGCTATTTCCTGCGATTGCAAGCCCGCGACGGCTACCTTGCGAGCATGCGCACCATCCATTTCGCGCACTGGGCGTTCGTCAGCAATGGCAGCCGGCTAATGTTCCACAGCAATTTCGACGGGACGTGGGAAAGCTACCTCGACGATTTCATCGAAAAAGCGCATGCCGGCCTGACGTTGGCCTGGAGCAGCGGCGTCGGTTTCCCGCCGGCGCGTTTCCTCGCGTTCGAAGGCGCGACGCATGGCCTGGCGTTCAAGAATTGGGCGCGGCACTCAATGACCGCCAGCCAGTTCTGGTTCAGTGCGTACCGCGACCTAACGGTCAATCAAATCGAGCGGCAGGTGCTGGTCGCCGACGGCCTTCGCACGCCGACGCTCCCCGAGGTTAAAGCCGCCGATTGGGCGAGGAGACTTTGAGCATGTCCGAGACCGAAGTCCCGCGGGTTTCCGATCGCTGGAAGGTCGCGAAAGAGTACGCCGCCGATGTCCAAGGCCTGATCGCCAGCCCGTTCGCCGATCTGCCCGAGGCGGCGTCCCTGTTCCTGTCGTTACCCGAGAATGCGGGTGGAAGCTGGCTGCACGCGTTGCGCCAGGTCATCGCGGTCACCCCCGCCCTAGGTCTGACAGATCCGTCGATCGCGCTGGCTTTCACCTGTTCGGGCCTCCGACAAATGGGCATGGACGAGGCGGCATTGGGCAGTTTCTCCCGCGAATTTCGGGAGGGCATGCACCAGATCGATCGCAGCCGCCGGTTGGGTGACGACGACAAGACAACGTCGATCCCTGGTGGCCCGGTGTGGGGCGGAAACACCTTCGATCCCTATGGCAAACAGGCGACGAAGACCCCGGTGACAGTCCACGCCGTGTTGCTGCTGTACGCGAAGGACATAAGCTCGCTGAACGGCTTGATCGCGAAGGCGGAACACGCGTTGAGCGAGGCCGGCGTTATCGTCTCCCACCGCGTCGATATTCAGGTCACGGAACGCGAGCATTTCGGTTTCGCAGACGGTGTGTCGCAGCCGATTTTGTATGGACCGGCGATCGTGTCCGGCCCTGGCACTGAATCGAAATGGCATAGAATACCCGCCGGTGAGGTCATCATCGGGCAAACCAACGCGCACGGCGATCTCGCAGCCGGCCCGATCGTGGCGGAAGTCCCTGAAAAACCGACAATGCTGGGCGTGGGTAACGCACCGCCCGGATATCGCGACCTCGGACGCAACGGCTCGTATCTGGTCATCCGAGAATTGCAGCAGGATGTCGCCGGGTTCTGGAATCACATGGATACGGAGGCCGCCGCCCTGGGCGGGGGATTGACCGGCGAATGGCTGGCGGAACGTGTGGTCGGACGCAAGATTGACGGCACCGGGTTGCTACCGGAAACCGTGCTGCATCCCGATTCCTCGGTCGCCCGAACGGTCAATGAATTCGGGTATTTCAATGAGGACAAGGACGGTTTGAGCTGCCCGCTGGGTTCGCATGTCCGGCGTTCCAACCCGCGCGATGGGCTGGCCCGCACCCAGGATGAGGCCCACGCGCTGGTTCATTCGGTCAACAGCCACCGAATCCTTCGGTGCGGTCGCAAATTCGGCCCGCCGCCAGCGGATCCGCGCCAGCAGGACGGCGTCGCCCGTGGCCTTCTGTTCATGTGTCTGAACACCGACATCGCTCGGCAGTTCGAATTCGTGCAGGAAACCTGGCTGCTGAACCCCGGCTTCGCCACCCAGGCGGATGAGGTCGATCCCCTCATGGGCCCGAAAGGGCGGATGTCCATCCCGGCTTGTCCGTTCCGGCATAGGCCAAAAATCGAGACCTTCGTGAAGTTCGCCGGCGGCGAGTATTTCTTTCTGCCCAGCCTGTCCGCGATCGACTATCTGGCAACACTGTGACCGGCGCGGATCCGCTCCGCCCGGCCGCGACCGGGTTTGGTGCGAAGGTCGGCAGCTTCCTGTTTGCCCATTTGCCGCCGGTGTTCGGATTGTTGCGCTGGATCTGGCCGGTCCCGCATTTCGGCGCCACCTGGATGCTGACCCGTTACGATGACGTGCGGGAGGGGTTTTTGAACGACCCCGCCTTCATGGTGCCGTACAAGGGAAAACTCGATGTGATCATGGGTGGCGTGCCGTTTTTTCTGGGCATGGCGGACACGCCGGAATACCGCCGCGACGTCGGCGCCATGCGGGCGATCGTCCGTCCCGCCGACATAAAGGACCGCCTGATCCCCGAGATGAATAAGCGAGCCGAGGCTGTCGTTGCCGGCGCGAATGGCGAGATCGAGGTCGTCGACACGCTCGTTCGGCAACTGACCTTCGATGTATTGAACGAATATTTCGGCGTTTTCGCGCCGCCGGGCGTCGATTTGCGGGTGTGGGCAACCCGGCTGTTCGAATTCCAGTTCGCCGATCAAAGCAACGATCCATCCTTGCGCAAAGAAGTGGACCAATACGCGCCTGGGCTCCTGACCCTGATCGACAACTTGATCGCCGAACGGCGGCAATCCGGCGCCGATATCGACGACGTGCTGGGACGCGCGCTGAAGGCGCAGGCGGCGAGCCCCGACCCCGAGGCCGCGGGTTACTCCGACAAGCAGATACGCAGCGCGCTGATCGGTTTTGTGGCGGGCGGGTTGCCGCAGCCTCCGATGATCGCGCCGCAGGCGATGGAACAATTGCTCCGTCGGCCCGACGCTCTTGCGGGGGCGCAGGACGCCGCGCGCCGGGACGATGACGTCGCCCTGGCTGGTTATGTGTTCGAGGCGTTGCGGTTCGATCCGCTCGGTCCCGCGATGCCGCGCGTGTTGGTCGAGGATGTCACGGTCGCCCAGGGGACATCGCGCGCGGTGACGATCCCCAAGGGGGCGACGGTGTATTTGTCGTTCATGTCGGCGATGCGCGACCCGCGGCGGGTGGCCGATCCCGACACGTTCAATCCAAAGCGGCCGTCGTCCGACTACATCCATTTTGGCATGGGGCTGCACCAGTGCTTCGGCATTCACATCAACATGGCGCTTGTTCCGCTGATGCTGAAACCGCTGCTGCGCCGGGAAGGGCTGCGGCGCAAACCGGGACCGGATGGTCATTTGGCCAAACGCGGCCCCTTTGCCGACCGTTTGGTTGTGCAATATAGGCCGTAGCCATGGAACCTGCTTTCGATTTCGTAGCGATCGGCTTCGGTCGGATTATCCCTGGCGTCAGGCATGATTTTTGGGCTGCTGGCCGCCCGATCTATCGCCGCAGCGCGGTAGCGTGGTTCATAGCCGTGACCGAAACCACGGCCTGAAAGCATGTCATGAAGCCGCGATGGGGAGACTGGATCGCACTGATGGCTACCTTGTGCGCGGGCGCGCTTTGGGTGGCCGCGGGTCTGCCGGGGCTACCGGACCAGTACAATCCTTTGCTGTGGCAAAGGCTCGCGCCGGTCGCGATCATGGCTGTCGCACCGGTACTGCCGCCAGCGCCAACAGTGCCACCGCCGATCGGCCACCCCGTCGTAGCCGCGCCAGTGCCAGTGCCAGTGCCAGCGCCCGCCGCCCCGCGCACCGAGCCGATCGTTGTTGCCGCTGCGCCACCTCCAGCGCCGTCGCCGCCCGCCAAACCGCCGATGCCGGAAGTCATTCGCCCCAGCGGCGGTGCCTCGCTCGAGGGTACCTCACAGGCGGCGGTGACCGTATCGCAGCTTCCGGTCGTCATTCGTCCGTCCGATCAATCGCAGCCGACTGGCACGGCCGGGACCGGGTTCTTTATCGCCCATGATGGAAGCGTTATGACGGTCGCCCATGTGGTGCAGTCCTGTAAACGGATCGTCGTTGCTTCCCGGCATGTGAAGGAAACGACCGCGAGGCTCCTGGCGATGGATGTCAGAAACGATGTCGCGGTGCTGTTGGCCAACAATACCCGCCCGCCCGCCGTTTTGGCCCTCGCGAACCGGTCCTATGGGAGCGAAAGCCTGGAGATTTTCGGCTATCCCGCCGATGGCGATAAACTCATACCGACCGAAACGCACGGCCTGCTCCGCGCCGACCGTCCGACGTTCAATGGGCTGGATCGGTTGGACCGGCCCGATGTCCTTTGGATGGACGCGAATACTGTTCGGCCAGGGTTCAGCGGCGGCCCGATCGTGGACCCTAATGGCGATGCGATCGGATTGGTCAACGGTCACGTCATGCGCCAAACACTCAGGGGCAACGTGGTCGTGCGCGATACGAAGTTCGTTTACGGTTCCAGCACCCGTACGATCAACGATTTCCTCAGTCAGGCGGTGCCGTTGTTGTTGCCGGATGCTGGCCGAAGTCCCCCGCCGGGGGAGACGGACAAGGCGATCGTCCGGGTGTTGTGCCTGCGTTAGTCCGTTACCGTCTAACTCTGGGCACCTTTCTGGTTCCGGCTCGTCTGGCTTAGACCAATGTGGCCGGTTTGTCGGTGCTGTTGATCCGGAAGATATGCGCGATCAGGGCATCCAGCGTTTTGAACGTGGCTTCTACCCCGTAGCCTGCCAGGAACGCCAGCGCGGCGGCGGACAGCGTGGTTGCAACACCCAGTAACCCCGTGGTTTGCGACACGGGCGATCCGGAATAGAACAATCCGATGCAGCCGCCGATCACGAGGCCAAGAAGCAGGCGTATGTGGTTCGCGGGCCGGTCCCGCGGCGTGAGCAATTGGGCGCTCAGGCGATCGCCATGCCGGCGCAATACGAAGGCCATCGAGCCGAGCAGGGCATAGAGGATCGGCATGACATAATTGCCCAAAACCGCCATGCCTGCGTGGGCGCAAAGATCGGTGGTGTCACTTGCTTTCGAAACGGCCGTTGTATCGGCTGCTTTCGGATCGGCCGTTGTATCGACTGCTTTCGGATCGGCCGTTGGACCGCCACTGCAAGCCCAGGACATTGGACGTGCCCAGCCCGTCAGAAGGCCGGAAATCGCGGTATGCCGTATGCCGATTGGAGTTTGTTCTACGTCGACCGAGGCTTTCCCGTCCTCCCCTACTTTGGGCGAAGCAGCGGTTTTCAAATCGGTCGCCAGGGTATCCATCGAGTCGAGCATGAACTTACCCCAGGCAGTGTATCCCGATATCGCCAGCGCGAGAAGGAGGACGCCGACCAGGACGAACTTTGTCCGCCCGATGAAACGATTCAGTTGTTTCGCAGACTTGCTGAATGCCGGATAGGCTTCGTTCGCGAATCCCGACACATGCGTGACGGACGGCCCGCCGACGGCGGCGTGCTGAAAAACCAGGGCGCTAAACGCAATCGTCGCGCCCGAGGTTGGCGCTGCC
>JANXTL010000185.1 GCA_025352375.1 Acetobacteraceae bacterium
CAATATCACACCAGCAAGAAATTGAAGCATTGTCTACCCTCCGATCTGAGATCAATCACCCTGGTCTTCATTCTTGATGATTTTGACAGTTGGCTCTTGACCTGTCAATGGGCGTTGAAAATTGACCCACCCCAAAGATGGTGTTTTCCGTCCGTGCTGGCCTTCTGATCGTGGGATAGCTGCTGAGCGACACTGATCGGAGAATGGCAAAAGCGTATCGTCGTCGGTGGCGGGCATGGCAGATTCTGTCCGGCGCTCGAGGGTGGCGTAAGCACCCAACCTTTGAGCGATTTCAGGCGGTTATACCATGCACGTTTTTGAATCGCAGATATGCGATGAATAAGATGGGTTAGCGCCCTCGCGGAACCGCTGTTCGAACACTTCGGGATCGCCAGCTTATCCGAAGAAGGCGTCAACCCGCCGAGGCTGAAAGAATGCCACGACGGGAGCGAGCAACCCGGGCGGTACCGAAGCGTGGGCCATATGAAGACCCTGCCCTATCGCACCGTGCGACGCAGCGGAAACAGCGCCCGCCCAAACCGTCGCAACCCCGCCCACTGCTGCGCCCAGTACGACCCCGTCGCCAGAGCCTCCTCCCCGCTCGTATCCCCGGTTGGAGCGTAGTCCCGCGTGAAATCGGCCGTCCCCAACAGCATATCCCACCACGGCAACACCGCGCCGTAATTGCAACTCCGCTTCCCCGCCGCCTTGATGCCGTGATGCGCGCGGTGGAACCGGGGGGAGACCAGCAACCGCTCCCCCAGCCAGCCGAACGACAGGCGGACATTGGCGTGCGACAGGCTCTCGATAAAGCGCAGCACCAGAATCAACAGCGGGAATTGCAGCGGCGGCACCCCGATCAGCAGCGCGATGACCCCGAACCAGATGAACGCGATCGTATCGTCCAGTATATGGTTGCGGTCGTCCGACCAGAAGGTCATCTGCCGCTGCGCGTGGTGCAAAGAATGCAACGCCCACCACCAACGAAATTTATGCGCCAACCAGTGCCGCCAATAGTCGGCGAAGTCCAGAATGACGGCGTACAGCACGAACGTCGTAACCTGCTGCCCAAGCAGAAATGGAAACAGCCGCTCCAGCGTGGGCGGCACCCATCCTTCGTCGGTCAGGTATCCGTTCACCGCCACCTGGGCACGGTAGAACAGCACGAACGTCACCAGCGGCAGCACGCCAACCCGCGAAATCACCGTATAAAGTGCGTCCACCCAGACGGCCTGGTTCGACGGCCAGCGCTCCACCGGGCGCCAGCGCTCCAGCGGTAGGCAGACGGCAAATGTGAGAATAACCTGGCAGGCGCCGTAGACCGCGAACAACGCCCAGCCGAACGCGATGTCCTCCCACCGCATCAACCCCAATTGGTACAGCAGGGGTATCAGCAGACTCTCCTGCACCCAGCCAGCAGCGAGGCCGAAGGGATCTTCCATCACCGCACCGGAGACGGCGCCATGGGGTTCAGCCACAGCCCGTGCGGGGAGCGCCCAACCGACACGGTCCGATAATCCCCGGTGGCCGGATCGAGCACCGCCACTTTCTCCGCCCAGCGGCGCGTGATCCACAGCTTGCCGTCGGGGGCGAATTCGATGTCATCGGGCCCACCGGGAATAGTGTAGGTCCGGATAATCTTCAGCGTCGTCGAATCCAGCGCCGCCGTCGTCCCGCCGGCGCGGTTGTTCACCCAGAGAATCTTGCGATCGGGGGACAGGAACAGGTTGTGTGCCCCCTTCCCGGTCGTGATGCGGGCAACCACATGCCCATTCGCCGGGTCCACCTGCGCGACGTAGTCGGTGCCCATGTCCGCGACCAACACCCTGCCGTTCAGCCACAACACGCCGGCCGGGGTCTTGCCCACCGGCTCGTTCCACTGGACCTCCATCTTACGCAGGTCGATCGCCACCAGCCGGTCGCTGTCCTGCAGCGACACAAACACCGTGGCGGAGTCCGGCGCGTAGGCGATGTGGCTCGGGGTGGATTTGGCCGGGAAGCGCTTCAGAAGCTTCATCGTCGCGGCGTCGTAGACGTCGATCTGATTTCGGGCCAAGCCCGCTACGGTCAGAAGCTTCGCGTCCGGGCTGAATGCCAGGTGGTACGGGTCCGCCACTGTCATGCGTTTCTGAATGGCGCCGGTGGTCGGATCCAGAAACAGCATCTCGTTCGCCGCGGTATCCCCGACCAACAAGCTTTTACCGTCGGGACTGAGGACCAGATGGTGCGGTTCCCGCAAGGCAGGGATGCGCCGCACCTCCTGCAAGGTCGCCATATCCACCACGCTGATCGCGGCCGCACCTGAGTCAACGATGAACGCCACACCCGACGCGTTGGCTGCCACTGGGGCTGCCACTGGGGCTGCCACGGGGGCTGCCACGGGGGCTGCCACGACGCCGGCCAGCAGCGCCAATAGTAACATCGGCAACAAGAAAAGCGCCCGTCGCATCGTCGTCTCTCCGCGGATCGTGCCGCTTCCTACGCCCGCCAGCCGGCATCGGGCAAGGGCGATTCCCCGGGCGCTTCCCCTCGGGCGAACACCGCGGCCGCGAAGGTCAGCAGCACACAGGCAGGGGTGGAGATCAGCAGATTGTCGGTGAACGCATGCCCGGCGAACGCCAGGAACACCAATCGCATGATTTGCCGCTCCGCCGCCGGCAACAAGCGGCTGCGCTGCCACACCCAGATCGCGAACATCGCGATCAGCAAGGCGCGCCCAAGTTGCCCGCCTTCGACCTCAATCCGAAGATATTCATTGTGCGCTGCCCAGGTGTGCAGCAACTGCGCGATGCGGCTGTCGGGGGGAATGATGACATTGCCGGCGCCGATGCCCCAGCCGACCCAGGGCGACCCGGCGGTGACGGAGTCAAACGCCGCCCAAAGCGTATCCCGGCCACTCAGGTTGGTCGCGCCGGAGTCCAGCAAGGCGAACAGACGGAAGTCTCCCAGGCCCCCCGCCAACATCAGCCCGGCCAATACCGGCACCGTCGCCCCCGCCCCGAGCAGCATCAGCAAACGCCAGCGGGGCGGGACCAGGGGCGAGGGAACAAAGGCCAGCGTCAGCCCCGTGACCATGGCCGCAAAAAACAGCGGCGCTCGGGCACCGGTCAGCACAAGCAGCAGCAGATTGACGCCAAGCAGCAACAGTTCGGAGGGGCGGCCCGTGCGGTAGAATTGGATCAACCCAGCATACATCCCCGCCATGCACACCGTGGCGAGAAACGCGGGATGCCCAAGCCCTGTCAGGCGCATGCCCCCCCCGTCGGTGAACAACGGGTGCACCCCGGCCGCCGCCAGCACCAGCCCGCCGGCCACCGCCACAACGGGACCCCACCGCACTGTCCGCGCGACCGCGTCGGCCCACGACCATGGTGCCCGGACGAAGCAGAACGCGAAAGGTGCGACGGAACCGATCAACGACCGCAGACTGTCGGCGCGCGTCAACCCCGGATACAGCCCATGCGACAAGCCAGCCCCGGCCATGATGAGAAAAGCCCATGCCGGATTCCACGGATCGCCGCGCCCGCCCCAGCGCGCCGCGCATACCAACGCCAAGCCAATTTCGGCTGCCTTGACGAGGGCAATGGTGGACTGAAAAGACTCCGGCCCGACCAGATCGTTCATGGTCATCTCGAGCGAGCAGCCCGCGATCAGCAGCCATCCCAAGCAGAACGCCGTAGTGTGCCGCACTGCCAGGAACAGCACCCCCAGGGCACAAAACCCGGCCAACATTTGCCAGAACAGGCCCGGTGAGACCCAGGCCAAGGCGATGCCGGTGGCAACGATCGGGAAGCTGCGCATGGCCAGAGCATGACAGGGAAAGATGAATAAACCGTTAACGGCTTTCCTCTTTTCTCGGATCGGTTACGCTGATCCCCAATCAGACAACCGAGGAACCGAACCCATGAGCAACCTCCGCACCATCGCCACCGGCCTGCGCTTCCCCGAGGGGCCAGTCGTCATGAAAGACGGCTCGATCATTCTGGGCGAGATCGAGCGCCAAACCGTCACCCGAGTGCGCATGGACGGCAGCACCGAGGTCATCGCCTATACCGGTGGCGGTCCGAACGGCCTTGGCATCGGCCCGGACGGTGCCATCTACGTCTGCAACAACGGCGGTTTCTCCTGGCGACTGGAGATGAATCTGATGCGCCCCGCCGGCCCTGCCAGCGACTACACTGGCGGCTGCATCCAACGGGTGGACCCCGCGACCGGCAAGGTTTCGGTGCTTTACGACCATTGCGGCCCGCACAAGCTGCTCGGTCCGAACGACATCGTGTTCGACGGGCTGGGCGGGTTCTACTTCACCGACCTCGGCAAGGCGCGGGCGAGGGATCGCGACTGGGGCGGGGTATATTACGCGCTCGCCAACGGCTCGAAGATCGTCGAAGTCGCGCACCCTATCCTGACCCCGAACGGCATCGGTCTGTCGCCGGACGGCAAGACGCTGTACGTCGCGGAAACCGAGACCGCGCGGCTCTGGGCCTGGGACGTGCTGGCACCGGGCGTGCTGGGCAAGGCACCCTTCCCATCCCCGCATGGCGGGCGGATCATGGCGGGCCTCGGCGGGTTCCAGCGCTTCGACAGTTTGAAAGTGGATGCCGAGGGCAACATCTGCGTCGCCACCCTGGTGAACGGGTCGGTCAGCGTTATTTCTCCGACCGGGAGCGGGCTGATCCGGCAGGTCCCCATGCCCGACATGTTCTGCACCAACATCTGCTTCGGCGGGCCGGACATGAAGACGGCGTATATGACGCTGTCGGGAACCGGAAAGCTGGTGGCGATGGATTGGCCGGAAGCGGGTTTGCGGCTGAAGCATGAGGCTTAGACGGACCAGGCATCGCCGCCTAGACCATGATCGTTTGAGGTTGCACGCGATCTCGGCGTTGGATCATGGTCTAAGCCTTTGTTTGAAAGGGTGATTCACGCCCGAGGTTGAAGTCAACCTCAGGCGATCACGCTCTAGCCAGCCGAACAACGCAGGCAGCGACGCGAACGGTTTCCTCTCGCCGCCCACTTGCCAAGCCGGAAAGCGGAACCATCGTTTCGCTGCGGCCTGTCTGGTTCCTGGCATAGCGAGCTACCTGCTGGCCGCGAAAATGGAGCACGCCGTAAGGTATGCCAAGTTCGTAAACCAACGGACGGACTATCTTGCCCCTCAGCCCCCGCTCCCGTATCCCTCCCCCATGCCCAAACAAATCCGCCTCAACGCCTTCGACATGAACTGCATCGGCCATCAGTCCCCCGGGCTGTGGACCCACCCGCGCGACCGGGCCGACACCTACAACACCCTCGAATACTGGACCGACCTCGCGAAAACTCTGGAACGAGGCCTCTTCGACGCCATTTTTCTCGCTGACGTGCTCGGCATCTACGACGTCTACAAAGGCGGCCCCGAAACCGCGCTGGAGCAAGCCGTGCAGGTCCCGGTCAACGACCCGCTGATGGTCATCCCGGCCATGGCATATGTGACCCAAAACCTCGGCTTCGGCGTCACCTGCGCCCTGTCCTACGAGCACCCCTACCCCTTCGCCCGCCGCATGAGCACGCTGGACCACCTCACCAAGGGCCGCATCGGCTGGAACATCGTCACCGGCTACCTGGAATCCGCCGCCCGAGGCTTCGGCCAGTCCGCGCAAAAAGGCCACGACGACCGTTACGCCGTCGCCGAGGACTACATGCAGGCGGTCTACAAATTATGGGAAGCCAGTTGGGAAGACGGCGCCGTCCTGCGCGACAAAGCGGGCCACCGCTTCGCCGATGCCTCCAAAATCCACCGCGTCAACCACCAAGGCCCGCACTTCCAGGTCGACGCCATCCACCTGTGCGAGCCATCCCCGCAACGAACCCCGGTGCTGTATCAGGCCGGTGCCTCCACAAGAGGCCGGCAATTCGCCGCCGACCACGCGGAGTGCGTGTTCATCAACGGCCCCTCGCAAAAGGTGGTGCGTGACATTGCAACCGATATCCGCGCTCGAGCTGTCAAATCGGGCCGCGATGCCAACGACACGAAGATATTCACCCTGATGACGGTCATTACCGGCCCCACGCACGAGGCCGCCCAAGCCAAATACAACGAATACCTGGACCACGTGTCGGAGGACGGCGCCCTGGCCCTAATGTCCGGCTGGACCGGCGTCGATTTCTCCCAGCTGCCCCCGGACGAGCCGCTGAAATTCTCCGAACGCAATGCCATGGTCTCAGCCTTGGAAAGTTTTACGACCGCCGACCCCGGCCGATCCTGGACCCCACGCCAGATCGCGCGCCACGCCGCGATCGGCGGACGCGGGCCAGTCACCGTCGGATCGTACCAGCAGGTCGCGGACAGATTCCAGGAATGGATGGATAACGCCGACGTGGACGGCTTCAACCTCGCCTACGCCGTCACCCCGGAAACGTTCGAGGACATCGTCGACGGGGTGATCCCCGAGCTACAGAAACGGGGGGTCTATAAAACCGAGTACGCCCCCGGTACACTGCGCGCGAAACTGACCGGCCGGGACCGACTGCCCGCCAGCCACCCAGCGGCCCGCGTCCGCCGCTAACCGAGGGGAAGAAAATGCAAGCCGACGAGCTCCGCGCCATTCAGGCGCCGCTGAAGCAGCTTTATCGGGAGCACCCGGAAGCCGCGTTGATCGCCGCCCGCGCCGAGGGCAGCCTGGACCCGAACGACATCACGATCGCGGTCGACGGCTGGGCCGGCAAGGTCGTGGCCGGCCTGCACAAAGCGGGCGGCGGCAGCGGCAAGGAAGCATGCTCCGCCGACATGCTGCTGGAGGCCGTCGTTGGCTGCGCCGGTGTCACCCTGCGCGCCGTCGCGACCGCGATGGGCGTGACCATCCGCGGCGGCAAGGTGATCGCCGAGGGCATCTGGGACGCCCGAGGCACTTTGGCCATCGACCGCGCCGCCCCCGTGGGCCTGACCGAGATCACGCTGCGCTTCGACGTCGATTGCGACGCCGACCCCGCCAAGCTGGAACGCATGATCCAGACGACCGAGCGTTACTGCGTGGTGTTGCAGACGCTGAAAAACCCGCCGAAGGTATCCGTCGTGATAGAGTAGAGAGACGTCGCGACGATCGCCGAGCAATCCAATAATTTCCGCCGGCTGGGACATGACGCCACCGCCGGCTGGGGCGGCGGCAGTTTGATGTAAATCCGAAACGGTCACGCCTATGTCGGTGCCGTCGGCGGGTCGTCCTACGACGGGTATGGAGGTTTTACAGTTCATGCCGTCACGGACCCCCGGGAAACCCCGTAAGGTCTGGGAATGCAAAGCCCCGCCCGGCATCCACATGCACAAGCCGCGGTACGTGCACGAGGACCGGCTGTATGTTACTCACCTGTCGGTAATAAAGACTACAGATTGTCGTTTGGCAACCGTCATGCCGGTATGATTCCATCTGCGAACATCTGCGTCATCTGCGGACAAACCTTCTTTCAGCAGATTTTGTCCTGAGGTGACGCAGATGGTCGCAGATACTCGTTTGACTATTCACCCGACCGACCAAGGGCAACGACACGCGCACCAGACAGCAGGACCGCTGCTTCCCCGCTGAACCCTCAAACGAGCGGTCTCGCGAACCAGCACGCCGCCAGCCCCGTCGGGCCGGCGCTGGCGAAGATGGGGCCGTAACGTCGTTCGATCGGTCCGCGTGGACCGTCCATCGGCAAGTTTCCTCGCGAAGAACACGAAGAATCAAAGCTGCGAAGAACCGCGAAGGCACTCATCCGGCCGTTCCCACCCACGCCCGCGTGAACCAAATGCATGAGCGACGCCAACCCCGCTTCGCGGCCCTTCGCGGCTTTGATTCTTCGTGCCCTTCGCGAGGAAACTTGCGGTATCGCGAACCGGTACGCCGCTACCCCCAACAAAAGGGAGGGCTGTGAAATAACGGCAAAAAGCCCATTTTCCTTGACTAGAGCGTGATCGCCTGAGGTTGACTTCAACCTCGGGCGTGAATCACCCTCTCAAACAAAGGCTTAAACCATGATCCAACGCCGAGATCGCGTGCGACCTCAAACGATCATGGTCTAATTTCCTCTCGCACCGCGTAATCCCCCTGTGATCCTGCATCCAAAGATCGCCCGGTGACACATTTCACCAAAATGCTTCCCACCCTCCTCGCCAAAGTCATCCGCGAAGGCGTCGGCGCCGAGGACGCGGAAAATGCCCAGCGACTGGCCCGAATTCGCCCGAAAGCCACCGCCAACCGACGAAGTGCCCTTGCTCCGCGCCGCCAACCGCGCTAAATCGCCCGCCGCGCTGGCACCCCTGGAGGCCGGCGTTTTGTCATATGGAGAAAATCATGGCCAACGTTGTTGCAATCGAGGCCGAGGCACGTCTGCGAGCCGGTAAGGGGGCGGTGCGGGCTACTCGGAGGGCTGGCAAGGTGCCAGCGGTTATTTATGGCGGTCACCAGGAACCCAACCTGATCGCGCTCGACCCCCGGGTCGTCATCCGCGAACTGCATCGCGGCGGCTGGCAGTCCCGCCAATACGAGATCGGCCTGGGCGGCCAAAACATCCGCGCTCTGATCCGCGGCGTGCAGTTCCACCCGGTAACCGATGCGCCGGAACACGTGGACTTCCAGCGCTTAATTTCTGGTGAGCGCATCCGCGTCACGGTGCCCGTGCATTTCGAGGGCGAGGCCGTCAGCCCCGGCCTAAAGCGCGGTGGCAACCTGAACGTCGTGCGGCATGCGGTCGAGGTGATGTGCGATCCCGATAACATCCCCGACCAGTTCGTCGTCGACCTTTCGACCAAGGACTTCAACGACAACGTCCGCTGGCACGACCTGCAAGGCACGGAATCCTCCACCCCGGTGATCGACCGCGATTTCGTCGTCGCCACTGTCGCCCCGCCGACCAAGCAGGAAGCGGCTGCGGCTGAGGCCGCGGCGACCGGTGTTGCCCCGGCCAAGGGCGGGACCCGAGCACCTGGGAAGGCTGCGGCGAAGAAGTAAACCGCTACTCTTTCCCCTCGCCCCTCGCGGGAGAGGGCCCAGGGGAAAGGGAGGTTCCTGCCTTCCAAAGGGAGCCCACATGCTGCTCTGGGTCGGCCTCGGCAATCCCGAATCGGGCATGGCGCGCAATCGCCATAACATCGGCTTCATGGCGCTGGACGTCATCGCGATCCGCCACGGGTTCTCCCCGTGGCGGCAGCGCTTCAAGGGGCTGGTGGCCGAGGGCAATGTCGGTGGCCAGAAGGTCCTGGCGTTGAAACCGTTGACCTACATGAACGCCTCAGGCGAGTCGGTGCAGGTCGCCGCGGCGTTCTTCAAACTGCCCCCGGAAGCCATCACGGCCTTCCACGACGAACTCGACCTCGCCCCTGGCAAAATGCGGGTCAAAAAGGGCGGCGGGGCAGCGGGGCATAACGGGCTGCGCAGCATGGACCGCATGCTCGGCTCCCCGGAATACTGGCGGGTTCGCCTCGGCATTGGACACCCCGGCGACAAAGCCCGCGTGCTCAGCTATGTGCTCGGCGACTTCGGCAAGGACGACCGGGACTGGGTGATCGCGCTCCTGGACGCGGTGGCGGACTCCGCCGCACTGCTGGCCACGGACAAAATACCGGATTTCATGAGCAAGGTTGCTCTCCTCACGCAGGATACACCGTAAAATGGGTTTCAATTGCGGCATCGTCGGGCTGCCGAACGTCGGCAAATCGACCCTGTTCAACGCGCTGACCGCGACCGCCGCCGCGCAGGCCGCCAACTATCCCTTTTGTACCATCGAGCCGAATGTCGGCCGCGTCGGCGTGCCCGATCCGCGTTTGGCCGTGCTGGGGGAGATCGGCAAATCCATCAAGATTGTTCCGACAACTCTGGAATTCGTCGATATCGCCGGGCTGGTGCGCGGCGCGTCCAAAGGCGAGGGCCTGGGAAACCAGTTCCTGGCGAATATCCGGGAGGTGGACGCCATCATCCACGTCCTCCGCTGTTTCGAAGACACCGACATTACGCATGTCGAGGGCAATATCGACCCCTGCCGCGATGCCGACGTGGTGGAAACCGAACTCATGCTGTCGGATCTCGAAAGCCTGGAGAAGCGGCTGGTGCAGGCGCAGAAGCGCGCGCGCGGCGGCGACAAGGAATCGATCGCGCTGGCCGAACTGATGGAGCCGCTGGTCGCGGCGCTGTCCGAAGGCAGGCCGGCCCGCACCGCCATCCCATACGGCAAGGAAGACGCGGTGCGCCAGCTCAACCTGCTGACCTCCAAACCGGTGCTGTATGTTTGCAACGTGGAAGAAGCCTCCGCCGCCACCGGCAATCATTTTTCCAGCGCCGTGATGGAAAAGGCCAAAGCCGAGGGCGCGCGCGCGGTCGTCGTGTCCGCCGCGATCGAGGCCGAGGTGTCGCTGCTGCCGGAAGCAGACCGCGGCGAATTCCTTGAAGGCCTCGGCCTGTCCGATAGTGGCTTGGATCGGGTGATCCGAGCGGGATATGCGCTGCTGGGCTTGCTGACGTATTTCACCTGCGGCCCGAAAGAAACGCGCGCCTGGACCATTACCCGCGGCACCCTGGCCCCCCAGGCCGCCGCCGTCATCCACAAGGACTTCGAACGCGGCTTCATCGCCTGCGAGACCATTGCTTACGATGACTACGTGACCTGTCGGGGCGAGGCGAAGGCCAAGGAAACCGGCAAGATGCGGATCGAAGGCAAGACCTACCCGGTCAAGGACGGCGACGTGCTGCTGTTCCGGTTCAACGTTTGATCATGGGCGCAGGTGTAAT
>JANXTL010000294.1 GCA_025352375.1 Acetobacteraceae bacterium
GGCGCATCTGGTTGGCGAGCGGGGACCGGCAGCTGGTCCTGTCCGATGCCAACTGGCTTTTGTGACGCTTGATCAGGTTTTCCGCCTGTCCTCGAGCGCAGTAGACCTTCTCATACAAATGTTTCGCCGAACGGTAGCGGATATTGGTCACGACATACCGAACATCGGCGCCCTTCGGCGTCGCTTCGATCCGCGCGATCACCCGCCGGATACGGGACCAGGATTTCGCGGCGTAGCGTGTCGTGGCGAAGCCGCGCACTTTGTTCGCTTGGGCGATCGCGCGCCGGACGCAGACCTCGTCCAGTTTCGGGAAGACTTTCTCGGCCAGCACCGCGTTCGGACCGAAGCCGAAGATGTAGGCGACGCCGTTCTGCTCGCACCAATCCATGGCCTCTTTTCGCCCGTAATGGCTATCCCCACGAATGAGGATCGCGGTCTTCGGCCAATGCATCCGGAGCCGCCGCAACAGCCGGCGCAGATGCGCGCGTACTTCCTTGCCGCCAGGGGTTTTGCCCGTCCGCAAGATCGTCTGCACGCAATGCCCGGTCGCGGCCTCGTAGATATGGATTGGCATGAACACCCGCTCATCGTGGTGGGCGTTGAAGAACGACAACTGTTGATGGCCGTGCACCGTGTCGGCGGTATCGTCGATGTCGAGGGTGATGGATTGCGGTGGCTTTTCGAAGCCCTGGCACCACAAATCGACCATGCCCCACGACAGTCGGATCAGGTCGCGCAGGTCGGGGGTGTTTTCCAGCCGCGAGAGGGTTGGTTGCGAGGCCATGTCCAGGCCGGTTTCCGGCAGCCGGCCGCAGGCCATTTTGAATGCGGGGTCTTTGCGCAGGACGTCCAGATCGTTGCCGTCGGGGTATCCGCATGCGATGGCGAACACACGCTCGCGCAGGATATCGGCGATGGAATGGCTGATCAGGTTGGGATCGCGGCTGTCCGGGATATGGGACGCCAGCCGATCGATCAGGCCGAGCCGCTTGTCCGCGCCAGCCAGCAGGAACACGCCGCCGTCGGAGCTGATCGTGCCGCCGTCGAAGGCGGCGGACACCTTCTTGTGGCACAGGGGTGGCAACGAGAATGGCAAAAGCGTATCGTCGTCGGTGGCGGGCATGGCAGATTCTGTCCGGCGCTCGAGGGTGGCGTAAACACCCAACCTTTGAGCGATTCCAGATGGTTATACCATGCACGTTTTTGAATCGCAGATATGCGGTGAATAAGATGGGTTAGAACCTGCTCGAGAATAAACGAATCGTTTTCATGGATCGAACAGGTCCTAAATTATTGTTTGAGCGGCAACTTTGCTGGCGTGCTGACGCACTTGTTTGCCGGCGTGCTGACGCACTTGTTTGCCGGCGCCGCCTAATCCGCCAGGTGTCCCTCCGGTGGGTGCTCCAATGCATGATCATGCGTGAACGACAGAACGAACAGCGCGCCGACGATCACGCCGCCGCCCAGTATGTAGAGCCCCGCGGTAAAGCTTCCAGTCGCGTCCTTGACCAGGCCCAGCATGTAGGGCGCGAGGAATGCGCCGAGCGCCGCGACCGAGTTGATGAACGCGATTCCGATGGCGGCCGACGGTCCGGTCAGAAACGCCGGCGCCAGGGTCCAGAACACCGGCAGCGACGCGTTCAATCCGATCGCCGAGATGGTAAACGCCGCCATCTTCAGTACCGGATCATCGATGAAGCCGGCCGCGATGATGCCCAGCGCGCCGAGCGTCATTGCGCCAGCCAGATGATAACGCCGCTCCATCGTACGGTCCGAATGGCGGCCCCACCAGATCATGGCGACGGCGCCGCACGCCGGCGGGATGATCGATACAAGCCCGGTCTGCATGTTGGTCAGGCCGAAACCCTTGACGATCGTGGGCAGGAAGAATCCGACACCCAGCAGCTGCGAAGCGATGAAAAATGCCACGATACTGAGCACGATCACGCGGCCGTTCCACAGTGTTTCCAGCATGCCAAGTGAAAGAATACCCGATTTACGCTCACTCTCCGCCCGCAGCCTGGTGGCGAGCCAGATTCGCTCCGCCGGCTGCAGCCAGTTCGCCTCGGCCGGCGTGCCGGTCAGGTAAAAGAACGTCACGACACCCAGCACGATCGACGGCAGCCCTTCCAGCAGGAACATCCACTGCCAGCCACGATAGCCGAGCATGCCATCGAGGTACAGCAGTGACGTGGAAAACGGCGCACCGATTGCCGCGGACAGCGGAATGCAGGCCATGAACATGCCGGTCACCCGTGCACGATACGTTCCGGGAAACCAAAGGGTCAGATAGAAGATGATTCCGGGAAAGAATCCGGCCTCCGCCACGCCGAGCAGGACGCGCATGGTCAGGAAGCTCGTTTCGCCAGCGATGAAGGCCATGCCGGCGGCGATGATGCCCCAGGTGAACATGATGCGCGCCAGCCAGCGCCGCGCGCCGACCTTGACAAGGATGGCGTTCGAAGGCGTCTCGCACAGCATATAGGTGAAGAACAGGATTCCCGCGCCGAGACCGAACACGGACGCTGAAAAACCGAGGTCCTTGTTCATCTGGAGGGCCGCGAAGCTGACGTTCACACGGTCGAGAAAATTGAAAAAATAGCAGAGCATCAGGAAGGGAATCAGGCGGCGCCCAACCTTTTGCATCGTGTTTTGTTCTATCGGTTCCATTTCCGTTTCCCCTTGTTGCCTGCCATTGCCACTGGGCCGGCGTTGCCAGCCGCCAGTTTCGTGGTGGCAGGTCATTTGACAAGCAGCAGGCTACGCCCCGCCCGGCCGGTACGACAAGGCCTTGCGCCGGCGC
>JANXTL010000302.1 GCA_025352375.1 Acetobacteraceae bacterium
AACTATTTCGCACCTTTCCGTATCGTTTTCGCAGCCGCCTGCCATGTTTGATTGTTGGTAGGCGTGAGCCCCATGATGGCGGTCATTTCCCGGTCCAACCGGATGGCCGGCAGATCGATCTTGTCGGGCCGGCCGTGTAGCACATGGTCCGCATCCGAGAGTGCGACCTGGCAGAACGCGCAACAGGCGGATTTCGCGGTGACTGTCTCATCCGGCACGCACGCCAGCGGCCGGCCACCGCCTTTGCGTCCCAGGCTGCCCCGGCGCGGGCCGGTGCGTTTGGCTTTCTCCGGGCGGTTGGGTTTCTGACCCTTCGGCGGCGGCGAGCTGGAATAGTCCGGTGTTTTCGGGGGATCGGACAGTCTAGACCATGATCGTTTGAGGTCGCACGCGGTCTCGGCGTTGGATCATGGTCTAAGCCTTTGTTTGAGAGGGTGATTCACGCCCGAGGTTGAAGTCAACCTCAGGCGATCACGCTCTAGTCAGCACCGCGATTTGCTTTAAGACAAGCCCGGGCGGCATTCCGTCGCCCAACCATGAATCGGAATATACGATGCTGAAAATCTGCCTTGCTGTTGGCCTTCTGTTTGCCGTGGCCGGTGCCGCCAATGCCGCCTGCTCGTCCGACGATGCGATGAAGAAATCCGCTGACGTCGCCGAAGTGCTGTCCAACAAGCTCAGCAGCAACATGGACGCCGCGTCCATGCTGATGACGGAAATGGGCACGATCACCGGCAACGGCACCGTGACCGAAGCGACCTGCACAAAGCTTGACGACCTGATGGTCCGCGCGAAGAAGCTCTAAGCGCTTCTTCTCTGCCCGGAGCGGCGGCACTTGCGGGGGCCGCCGCGCCGGGGCTAGGGGTCGGCGTCACCCCTTTCAGGACGCCAGCCATGCCCATTCGCATCCTCGACGTGCGCGAGGTCACCAAGCCGATCAGCTCCCCGATCCGCAACGCCTACATCGACTTCAGCAAAATGACCACCAGCCTTGTCGCCGTGGTCACGAATGTGGAGCGCGATGGAAAACGCGTTGTCGGCTACGGCTTCAACTCCAACGGCCGCTACGGCCAGGGCGGCCTGATCCGGGAGCGATTCGCACCGCGCATCATGGAAGCCGACCCGAAGGCGCTGCTGGACGCCACCGGGGAGAACCTGGACCCAGACAAAGTCTGGAAAACCATGATGACCAACGAAAAGCCGGGCGGCCACGGCGACCGGTCGGTCGCCGTCGGCACAATCGACATGGCGGTGTGGGACGCGGTGGCGAAAATCGCCGGCAAGCCCCTGTTCCGGCTGCTGGCCGCACGGCACGGGGTGACGGCCGATCCCAACATCTTCGTGTATGCGGCAGGTGGCTACTACTACCCCGGCAAGGATGATTCCGCGCTGCGCAGCGAAATGCGCAGCTACCTCGACCGCGGCTACACGGTGGTCAAAATGAAAATCGGCGGCGAAAGCATCGCCGAAGACGCCCGCCGGATCGAGGCCGTGCTGGCCGAACTCGACGGCAAGGCCCAACTCGCGGTGGACGCCAACGGCCGCTTCGACCTGGAAACCGCCATCGCCTACGCCAAAATGCTGCGGCAGTACCCGCTGTTCTGGTACGAGGAAGCGGGCGATCCCCTCGACTACCAGCTCCAGGCCGCGCTGGCGGAATTCTATCCCGCCCCGATGGCCACCGGCGAGAACCTGTTCAGCCACCAGGACGCCCGTAATCTGATCCGCCACGGCGGCATGCGGCCGGATCGGGACTGGCTGCAATTCGATTGCGCCCTGTCCTATGGACTCTGCGAATACCAACGCACGCTCCAGATGCTGAAGGACGCGGGTTGGTCCTGGAAGCGCTGTATCCCGCATGGCGGGCACCAGATGTCGCTGAACATCGCGGCGGGCCTGGGGCTCGGTGGGAACGAAAGCTACCCCGACGTGTTCCAGCCCTATGGCGGTTTCCCGGACGGCACGCGGGTGGAAAACAGCATCGTGCGGCTGCCGGATTTGCCGGGCATCGGGTTCGAGGGTAAGGCCGATCTGTTTAAGGAAATGCACGAACTGGCGTCATGACATCGGGCGAAACGCCACGCGCCGTGCAGGACGTTGAGGCGGAAAGTCACCGGCGCGATGCCCGATCGCCAGTCCACCGGAAGCCAGCGAATCATATCCGACGACGTGAAGCCCCTCCGTAGCAACGTAGGTACGGGACGCGCCGGATAACTGATTCGATCTGGCTCGGCGCTTCAGCCACGCATCCAGCGATGCAACGCCCGAGGAAAACAGCGTCAGATCATGCGCGTCGCCCAGCGGTTCGGGCGCGTAGAGCGGCACGCTCAATCCCAGGGTGCCGGCGTCTACAGACTGCGCCTCATCCGCTCGTTCGGTTTCGCGAGGGCGTCCTCGGCCGCGCGCCTCGCCGCTTCCAGCACAAAGTCGGTCCGCGTCTTGCCCGTGGCCAACGCGGCGCGGTCTATCAACCCGCGATCGCCGGGTTCGATCCGCAGGTTGAGCGTGTCGCGGCGCACGACAGCCGCTTGCAGTGAAGCAGGCACGATTCCCTCCATTCATGGATACCGTGGCAGGTCGTAATGCCAGTGGCATTACAATTCATCGGATCGTCGATTTTCGCGCCCACCCTTGAACACGCCCCTATCACGCCTCATTTTCCCGGTTTGTTCTTTTAAAACCGGAGCCTTCCCCGCCATGACGTCGCACCCCTGCTCTCCCGCCAAGCTGGAACCTCTACTCCGCGACGCCTGCCGCCGCGCTCTTCGCTTCGGATTGTCTTTCCCCGACCAGCTCCGCCTCTACCGCTCCATCATCGCACTCGCGCGCGAGGTTCGGCTGATGTTCGGTGGCCAAGCACCGCAAATCGGCGATCCGCCCCTCCCCGCGCTGCTGGCCTCGGTGTGCGATCGCGCCTGCGATTTGGGATTGGATCCGACTCTGCCACTCCCGGACGCGATCCTTTTGCACCGGCTGGCAACCGGGTTATCCCGTGCGGCGCGCCAAGCCGAGGGAGGCGTGGCGGTTCGGAGACGTTTGGGCACGAAGAACCCCTTACAACGTGAAAAAGTGCCGAACGCCAATTGGCCCGCGGCGCCATCCACGCTGGCGGATAACCAACGCTCGGAGCTGCTCCCGAGCAATGAACCCCTGCACCGTGAGCCGGAGAAAATGGCGGAAGACCCTATGCACCCTGAGCCGGTGCCGCCGGACGACGCTCCCGACGACAGTTTTAGCGTCTGGCGCAACGACCACAAAGCCGAGCGGGACCGGAACGCCCATGAAAAATTTCGAACCGTGATGGAGGATCGGGTGCTGTCCAAAATCCGCGCCGAAAACCGCAGACTCCGAACCGAAGCCGAGTCTATGCCGCCCGCTTCGCCGGCTTCGGCCACCGCGCCGCCATACGGGGCAGGATTTCCTCCACCAGCCGCCGGGTTTGAGCCAGCATCTGCTCATCCCCCTGCGCCACTGGCCGCAGAATGAATTTGGAGGCGCCGGCGTCCACGTATTCCGTCAGGCGCGCCATGATCAGGTCGGCATCGCCGATGGCGAAGGCTTCCCGAGCATCGCGGCCGGTGCGGGTTTCGTAGGCCTCGGCGAGGCGGGTCATACCGGGATCGTCCCATGAGCCGAACCGATAGGCGAGGGCCGCGCCGTAATGGTCTTCATCGATGGTGCGGCCGGCCGCGACCACGGCTTCCTTGATGGCCGCGATCACCTTGCCGACGGTTTCCGGCGTTTCGGCGCCGGATTGCCATCCGCTGCCGTACTGCGCCGTGCGCCGGACAGCCGCGTCGGACGACCCGCCGATCCACATCGGCAGGTCCGGCTGCACCGGCAACGGCGCGATGGAGGCACCGGTCAATTGGAAGTGCTTGCCGGGAAAGTCCAATTTCTCCCCGTTCCAAAGTCGGGTAATGATTTCAAGTGCTTCGTCGGTCTTGCGGCCTCGCGTCTTGGGATCGAGGTGCATCGCGGTCCACTCCGGTCCGCGCGGACTGCCGATGCCGAAGCCCGGCAGCAGCCTTCCGCCGGACAGGAAATCCAGCGTGGCGCACTGCTTGGCCAGCAGCACGGGGTCGCGCATGGCGACGGAGACGACATTGACCCCGAACTTGATCCGCTTGGTGCGCCCGGCGATGGCGGCGAGGGCGGTCATGCACTCCAGGATCGGCTGTTTGCTGATCAGGCGGTCGGTCTGCCAGATCGAGTCGATCCCGCCAGCCTCGCACAGGTCAACCCATTTCCAGAACCCGTCCGTCGTATCGAACGGGAACTCCATGATGCCGATGCCGGCGGCGATCGCGCGTGCCATGGGTCAGCCCTCCGCGCCGGGTGGGATCAGGCCGTCGGGCGGCCAGCTGGCAACGCCGTCCTCGACCGGGATTTTCAGGTTCCGCAGCAGGATAGAGAACATGGTCCAATTGCCCATGGCCACGATGAACTCCACTTGCTGGGCGGGGTCGGGAATGTGTTTCACGCACTCGGCCCAGGTGGCGTCGGAGATGGTTTTGCCCGCCAGGGACTCGTCGGTCGCCTGGAGGATGGCTTTGTCGGCGGCGGACAGAAGGTCGGAGTTCTGCCAGTCCCGCACCGCCAAAACGTCCTCCGGCGGGATGCCAGCGGTCGTGGCCACGCGCCAGTGCTGCGTCCACTCGTACACCGACCCGGTGACCCAGCCGATGCGCATAATCATGAGCTCGCGCAGGCGGGTGTCGAAGGTGTTGTGCAGCAGCAGGGTGCTGAGCTGCCCGAACACCGCCTTCAATAATGGCGGGTTGTTAGCCAGGGTCCGAAACGCCGATCGCGTCGTCATCGGGGCGGGAAGTCCGATTTCCGCGCCCAACTCCTTGGCTCGTTCCAACGGTACCATCGCTACCCGTCCGGTCATCGTCGCACTCCCATCTTCAGATTGCCGCATCGTCCCCCGGTTGGCGCCATGCTGCAATACGCCAGCGGCCCTGGTGTCGGCGCGGCGGATCGTGGTGGATTGGCCGGGATCGGGAGGAAGACCGTACTTGGCCGCTGCTACAAACCCCAACGCATCGCCGGTGCGCCGCCTGCTGCGCCCGGAGTTCGCCGATTTTTGGCGGCTTTGGTCGGTGGGGCTGGTGGTTTTCGTCGTCCGCTGGCTGGAAACCGTCGCGGTTGGCGTGGTGGTCTACCAACGCACGAACTCTGCCTTCCTTGTCTCCATGATGACCATGCTGCGCCTGCTGCCGATGGGCCTGCTTGGCGCCTTCCTCGGCGCCTGGGCAGAGCGCATCGAGCGGCGTTCCACCCTGATCGCCGTTGTGCTGCTGATGGGCGGGAACTCCGCCGTGCTGGGCGTGCTCGCCTATACCGGACAGCTGGAAATCTGGCACCTCGCGTTATCGAGCCTCATCAACGGCCTCGGTTGGGCCACCGACAACCCGGTGCGCCGCGTGATGATCGGGGAGGTTGTGGGGGCCGAGGCCATGGGCACCGCCATGTCCCTTGACGCCGGTGCCAATAACGCCAGCCGCATGGTCGGCCCCACCATCGGCGGATTGGTATTGGCGAATGTGGGGATCGAGGGCGCCTTCGCTGTTAGCGTCTTGCTTTATGTCATTGCAATAATCGCGGCGCTGCGCATCCGCTATCGAGACTCCCGAACCGCGCATCCAGGCGCTGTGCTGGCCCGCATCGCCGAGGGCCTGCGGATGGTCCGCGGCGACCGCCGCCTGATCGGTACCCTGGCGGTGACCGTCATTTACAACGTGTTTGCCTGGCCGTTCACCGCCATGATCCCCGTCATCGCTCGCGACCGGCTGGGGCTAGGACCGGAGGGCGTGGGCGTCCTCGCCAGCCTCGACGGGATCGGCGCCTTCGCGGGGGCGGTGCTGCTCGCCATGCTGCTCAAGCCGTCATGGTATGCCCGAGCGTATCTGTGGGGCGTCATTAGTTACATGGCGATGCTGATCGTCTTCGCTCTGGTGCCTAACAGTGCGGTCGCCGGGCTTGCGTTGGTGTTAACGGGATTGGGCGGCGCCGGGTTTTCCACGATGCAGGCGACGCTGGTGTATCTGGCCGCGCCGCCAGAGATGCGATCCCGCATTCTGGGGGTGTTATCGGTCTGCATCGGCACCGGCCCCATCGGCTTTGTCTGGCTGGGGCTGCTGGCGGACGCAATCGGCGCGCACTGGGCCACCGCGCTGAACGGCGCTGTCGGACTGCTGGCGATGGCACTTACGCGGAAGCTGTGGAGGGAGATTTGACACGCCCCCGACGCCAGTCGAGCCACCACCAGGCGGCCTTCGCAGCGACGTTGGACAACCGACCCTGGGCGGGCAATCCGACGGCTTTCAACGTCATACCCATGCCGCGCTGCACATGCCCGAAGCGGTAGTACAGCATTGCGCCCGCGAAGTACGCCGCCGAGCACCGGGCTCGGTCGTATGGCGTATCGGCGGTTTCGTTCGCGCAGTGGTAGGCATAGGCGAGTTCGTCGTCCTCGCTTTCCCCCGCGCGACCCATGGCGATCAGCACACGACGGGTCGAACCGATCTGTTCCTGTGCCTGGTAGCGGCGCATATGGTCGTAGAACAGCTTGTAATGGCGGAATTCGTCGGCGGCGATGTGCCGGCAGAGCTGCTTCAGCACGGGCTCCCAACAGGCATCCCCCAGCGCGGTATAGTAGCTGGACGTGCCGGTTTCCACCATGCAGCGGGCGATCAACTCGCCCGTGCGGGACCCACGAATGGAGACCTCCGTGTTGAGGGGCGGCTGGTAGCCGGCGTTAAACCGGTCGCGCGCCGCATGGAAATCCCATGCGGGGTCGGCGAGCTGCGCCCATTTGCCCAGCGCATCGCCGTGCTGGACCTCTTCCTCGGCCCATTGCCCGATGGCGTCGCACAATTCAGCATCCGAGGCGAACACGCGGCACAGATAGCCCGCGTATTCCCGACCGTTTCGCTCCACGAGGGACGCGGCTTTGATAAGCGGCACGACTTCCGGCGCCGCTTTCGCGGCATCGAAGCAATCCCAGGCAACGTCTTCCATCCGCCAATGCTTCATGTTCGTGACCCGCATTGAGGTGAATCCCAGATGGTTCTGCCAGCGTTCTACATGGGTGGCTAGAGCAATTAGTGCAACGCTCGGTTTCACATCGGCATAACCAATATGGCCCTTGCAGACATGCAGATATCTTTATATACGACCGCCCGAGCCAAAATCAACGATTTCAGGAGCGCACACGATGACCACCGACCCCGATTACAAGGTCAAAGACATCTCTCTGGCCGAATGGGGCCGCAAGGAAATCTCCATGGCCGAGGACGAGATGCCCGGCTTGATGGCGATTCGCCGCGAATACGGGCCGTCCAAGCCCCTGAAAGGCGCCCGCATCGCCGGCTGCCTGCATATGACCATCCAGACGGCCGTGCTGATCGAGACGCTAACGCACCTCGGCGCGACGGTGCGCTGGTCGTCGTGCAACATCTTCTCGACCCAGGACCATGCCGCTTCCGCCGTCGCGGCCGCCGGCATCCCGGTTTTCGCCTGGAAAGGCATGGATGAGGACGAGTTCAACTGGTGCATCGAGCAGACCGTTCGTGGGCCGGCCCAGGGGACCGATAAAGGCTGGACGCCGAACATGATTCTGGATGACGGCGGCGATCTGACGCTGCTGATGCACACCAAATACCCCGAGATGATGAAGGACGTGAAAGGTATCTCCGAGGAGACCACCACGGGTGTCCACCGCCTGCGCGACATGGTGCGCGACGGCACGCTGCTCAGCCCGGCCATCAACGTCAACGACAGCGTCACCAAATCCAAATTCGACAACCTGTATGGCTGCCGCGAGTCGCTGGTGGACGGCATCCGCCGCGGCACCGACGTGATGATGGCCGGCAAGGTCGCCGTGGTGAACGGTTTTGGGGACGTGGGCAAAGGCTCCGCCGCGTCGCTGCGCAATGCCGGCTGCCGCGTTATGGTGACCGAGGTCGATCCGATCTGTGCGTTGCAGGCGGCGATGGAAGGCTATCAGGTCGTGACGATGGACGACATGGCTTCTCAGGGCGACATCTTCGTCACCGCCACCGGCAACGTGGGCGTGATCACCATCGACCACATGCGGGCGATGAAGCACCGCGCCATTATCTGCAACATCGGCCATTTCGACTCGGAGATCGAGATCGATGCCCTGCGCAACTACACCTGGGACAACGTCAAGCCGCAGGTGGATGAGGTCGTGTTCCCCGACGGCAAGCGCCTGATCGTGCTGTCCGAGGGCCGCCTGGTGAACCTGGGCAACGCCACCGGCCACCCCAGCTTCGTCATGAGCACCAGCTTCTGCAATCAGGTCCTGGCGCAGATTGAGTTGTTCCACGCCCCGGCCGGCAAGTACCAGCTGGACGTCTACACCCTGCCCAAAGCGCTGGACGAGAAGGTCGCCGCCCTGCATCTGGACAAAGTCGGCGCCAAGCTGACCAAGCTGTCCCCGGCTCAGGCGGAATACATCGGCGTCGGCACCAACGGGCCGTTCAAGCACGATCTGTATCGTTACTAACCGGGGTCAGATGGCGGCTTCGGCGAAGATCCGGCCGATGTCGCCACCCCAGGCGCCGTGGTACCGGCCCAGCCAATATTCGGCCTGGGTAGGTGCACCGTCCGCGATAGCGGCCAGCGGATCGAGGTAGATTGCCTCGGTCTGCCCAGCCGCGTTCAGCCGCTGCCGGGCCTTCAGCCCGTCCTGAGCGATCGCCACCACATCTTTCGCGAGTTCCCGCATCGTCCGGCCTTTCCAGGACGCGTCGATCCCTTGGACGGGAATCGCGGCGCGCATGGCGTTCGCGTCTTCCCAGCCAGCGCCGCGCAACAGACCCTCAGCTGCGGTCAGGGCAGCATCGTCGTACAGCAGCCCGACCCAGAGCGCCGATTGCGCCAGCATCATGTCCGGCCGGCCGGCGTCGGCGCCGCGCATCTCCACGAAGCGCTTGATCCGGACGTCGGTGAACACAGTGGTGACGTGGTCGGCAAAGTCCCCGATTGTCGGTTCGGTTCCCGTCTCGTTGTGCAGCTTGCCGTTCCAGAAATCCCTAAACGACCGGCCAGCCACGTCGATGTACCGGCCGGAGCGGTAGACGAAGTACATGGGCACTTCATCGACCAGCCATCGAGCATAGCGCTCGAAGCCGAACCCATCCTCGAACATCACCGGGGGAATGCCGGACCGCTGGTTATCGGTGTCGGTCCATACCTGCGCCCGGTTGGACAGCAGCCCGTTCGGCTTGCCCTCCTTGAACGGGGAGTTGGCGAACAGGGCGGTGGCCAGCGGCTGCAACAGCAGCGACACCCGCAGCTTGCGGACCATGTCCTGTTCCGAGGCGTAGTCCAGGTTGACCTGCACCGTGCAGGTGCGGGTCATCATGTCCAAACCGAGCGACCCGACCAATGGCATATAGCGGCGCATGATGGCGTAGCGGCCCTTGGGCATCCACGGCATGGCCTCCCGCGTGGCAACCGGATGGAAGCCCAGCGGCGCGAAACCGACCCGCAGCGGTTCGGACACCGCGCGCACCTGTTCCAAATGCCAGTCGAATTCGGCCTTGGCCTCGTGCAGCGTTGCCAGCGGCGCACCCGACAGCTCCAGCTGTCCAGCGGGTTCCAGCGACACCGAGGCATCGCCTTGCTTCAGGCCGATGACGTTCTCGCCGTCCATGATCGGTTCGGCGTCATAGCGGCCCAAGCCAGCGAGCACGTCGCGGATGGCACCGGGCTGGTTGTCGGCGGGCACATAGGGCGGGGACTTCAGGTCGTCCAGGCGAAAGCCAAATTTCTCGTGCTCGGTGCCTATACGGAATTCGGCCGCCGGCTTGCAGCCGACGGCGAGGTAGTCGGCCATCTGTTGGATCGACGTGAGGGGGGTCGCGTCGCTATCGCCAGGGTTGGACATATTGTTCCCAAACGTCTTGGTTCAAAGATCGGCTTCTTAGCGGCATCCGCCCGACCGCAACAGGGTCAGGCCGGCCAGGCAGGCTGTCTCGGCCCGCAGCACACGCGGACCCAGGGTTACCGGCGCTACAAACTGATATCGCTGGAGCGCGTCAAGCTCCGCCGGGCTGAAGCCCCCCTCCGGTCCGACCAACAGGGCACAGGGACCGGAGAAGGGCTTGATTGGCGCTGCATCCGACCGTTCGATGGCCGCGAATAGCGGACGGTTCGCCGGCCATGTCGCCAGCATATCGGGCAGCGGGCGCGGCGAGCGCACTTCGGGGATGGTCAGCCGCTCGCATTGCTCCGCCGCCTCGGTCGCGATCGCGAGCAGTCGTGCTTCGTTGACCCGAGCGGCGTTGGTGCGGTCGGTGATGACCGGCTGAATGAGCGAAGCGCCCAGTTCGGTTGCCTTCTCGACCACGAGGTCGGTCGTATCGCGCTTCAGGAGGGCAAACACCAACCAAAGGTCGTCTTCCGGGGCCTGCGGGCGGAGCTGCGCTTCCAACCGGAACGCGATCCGGTCGCGCCGCAGCGCCGAAATGTGGGCGCGCCACTCCCCATCGCGGCCATTAAAGACACACACCTCATCGCCCACCGCCCGGCGCATAACCGAACCCAGATAATGCGCCTGCCCCGCGCTTCCCGCGATGTCCGCGCCGGACTGCAGGGGCCGATCGACGAACAGGCGGGGGATAGTCGGCATCGTGGCGGCTGGTTTCCGGTTGACCGAGGCAGGGCGTCACGCACAGTAGCAGGGATGACCGCACATACCGATATCGTCGCAACCGGCTGGGTGGCCCGCATGCCGAGCGGCTGGCGACCCTATTTGCTGCTCGCGCGGTTGGACCGCCCGATCGGCACCTGGCTGCTGTTCCTGCCTGGCACCTGGGGCATCCTGCTGGCGACGCCCGCCTGGACCGAGGCAGTCAGACTGATCGTGCTCTTCGGCGTCGGCAGCCTGGTCATGCGCTCGGCCGGGTGCGTGGTGAACGATCTGTGGGATCGCGACATCGACCGGCTGGTGGCGCGTACCGCTGGGCGGCCCTTGGCCTCGGGAGCACTGCGGCCGCGATACGCGCTGGTATTTCTGGCGGTTCTGCTGCTGATCGGGCTGGGCATTCTGCTGCAACTCAACCGGCTGTCGCAGGCGTTGGGCGTGGCCTCGCTGCTCCTGGTGGCCCTGTATCCCTTGGCTAAGCGGATCACCTGGTGGCCACAGTTGATGATGGGCTTCACCTTCGGCTTCGGTGCCCCGTTGGGATACGCCGCCGGCGCCAACCACCTGGGTCTGGCCTGGGCACTGATCTACACGGCGGCGATCTTGTGGGACCTCGGCTTCGACACCGTCTATGCCCATCAGGACCGCGAGGACGACGCCCTGATCGGTGTCAAATCCACCGCGCGGCTGTTCGGGGAGCAGACTCGGCCCTTCCTGGCGGCCTGCTATGCCGGAACAATCGTCGTGCTGGCCGCCGCCGGATGGACCGCCGGCGTGAATGCGTGGTTTTTCCCGGCCCTGCTGCTTCCGGCGGCTCTGCTGACACGGCAAGTTATCCAGCTCGATATCCACGACCCCGCCGGATGCCTGCAACTGTTCCGCGCCAACCGGGAGGTCGGGCTGGCCGTCGCGCTGGCGCTCCTCGTAGGCAGGCTATGACGGCCGATGCGAAGGCCTTCATCCAGGCCAACACCGTCCTGACCAGCAACCCGATGGTGCCTGAGATTCAGCTCTGGCTGGCGACCGAGATCACCCCGATCTGGCAGGCCACCGAAGACTGGCTGACCAAGAACAACACCGCGCCGCCGTTCTGGGCCTTCGCCTGGCCGGGCAGCGTGGCGATGGCCCGCCATATTCTGGATAACCCGAACCTGGCGGCGGGCCGCCGTGTGCTGGATTTTGCCGCTGGTTGCGGCCTTGCCGCTATCGCATGCGCGAAGGCCGGGGCTCTGGCCGTTGACGCCGCCGAGATCGACCCGCTCGCCATCTCGGCGACCGGCCTGAACGCCACCGCGAACGGCGTGACCATCCATGCCCCGTTCGGCGACGTGGTCGGTTCCGCCTGCCGCTGGGACCTGATCCTGTGCGGCGACGTCTGCTACGAGGCACCGATGACCGGCCACATCATGCCCTGGCTGACACAGATGGCGGCGACTGCCGAGGTCTGGATCGCCGACCCCGGCCGCAATTACCTCCCGGCAGAGGGCCTCATCCCGTTCGCGCGGTTCACCGTGCCGACCTCGCGGGAGTTGGAAGACCGCCCCGAGCGAAATGTCGTCCTCTATCGGCTTCAGCCGTGACCACGGTCACAGCGCAAGAGCCTTCCTCAAATCGGTGTGTTCAAAGGCACTCTCCATCCGGCGGATTTCGGCGGGCCTCGCCTCGCAGGTCGCGCCGACATTCCGCCAGCGGACCGTCGCGGCGGCGACTTGCCGGATGACGTCCTTGGCCTTCGCCGACGAGAGGCCAAAGAACCCGGCCACCGAACGGGCAAGATCGAGATCGCAGGTCGCGTCATCGAGACTGATTGAAGTGGTCAGGATACGCTGCCGCACATCGGTCGGGGTTGGGTTGAGATCGTAAGCCGGGGACAGCGTCCACCCATTACGATTAACCCACAAAAATCCATGGTTCCGAAGATGATCGTCCACATTCGAGATCAGAATGTTGAAGATCATCCGCCGGTAGAGTTCCACAGCATCCGCTTTCGCGAATGCACCGTGCTCGGTCAGCACATCGACCAACTCCGGGTAGCTACCGCGGTCGCCGTCCTTCAGTCCCATCATCGCCAGTGCCGGCAGAAAGGGTACCCGCGCGTCCCCATCCCGGTCGAAACGCCGCGACAGCAGCACGCCCTTGCCGGCTACCCGCACCAGTTCGTGTTCGGACGTACGAATGCCAGCGTCGGCCGCCAGCCGCAGCGCCACCGTTTCCCAAATTTCGATGCTGTAGTCGTCGGTTTCCCGAGGAAATTTCGCGATGGACAACCGGCCGAACCGGTCCGTCACCGAGACCTTGGGGCGCGCACCGCCGAGGGAAGACCCGGGGGCGAAGTTCGTCCGCAGGTCTTCCCTCGGTTTCCTCGTCCCGAGCGATTCGTTGGGTGATCTGTAGCAGCCGGCCAAGCTCGATCTGACCCGGGACCCCAGCCGCGATCGGCGATTGGAACGCGGACTCCCCAACCTGCCGAAACCGCAGTGCTCCCAGCCGCGAGACATCCGAGACACCCAGGAGGTAATCGGCCTCCATCAGTGTCCTCACAGTGCGACCTTCCCGGTCCGCCGCCCGGCGTTCGGCACGCTGCATTAACCGCCGGCCCCAGATGTCGGGCGCTAGAGCGTGATCGCCTGAGGTTGAATTCAACCTCGGGCGATTACGCTCTAGCTTCCGCAGGGTCCGGCGAATGGCAAGCGGCGGTTGGTGTGGGGTTGGCATTTTGGAAGCTTGGTATTCCTTTAACGTCGATAAAGTAATACCAAGCTTCCATTTTCACCAGCAAAATCTGCTACTGCAACACCCGGCTCACTGCCCCCGGCTGGCTCAGCGGCAGCCATACGCTTACCTTTGTCCCAACGCCGACCTCGCTCTCGATCGACATCTGCCCGCGATGGCGATTGACGATGTGCTTCACGATCGCCAGCCCCAGGCCGGTCCCCCCCACCGCGCGGGAACGTCCCTTATCCACACGGTAAAAACGTTCGGTGAGCCGGGGAATGTGATCGCGCGGTATCCCCGCGCCCTGATCCGCCACTGCGATCACAACGCCGGCGCGCGCGGGCCAACGCCCGCCGGGCTGCGCCCGATCCACAACCAATTCGATGACGCCCCCATCGCGGCCGTATTTCAGCGCGTTGTCTAACAGGTTCTGCATGACCTGCGCAATCTGATCCGTATCACCAATAATAAACGGCAACGCCTCCTCAAATTTCGAGTCGACTTTCGTCTTTCGTTGCATCAGCCGCGGTTCAAATCCCGCCACGATACCGACGATCAGATCCTTCAAATCGACTGCATCCGACGGAGACTGGTGCTCAGTCAATTCAATCCGTGACAAGCTGAGCAAATCGTCGATCAGCCGGTTCATACCTGCACCTTGCTCAGCCATGATCCCAAGGAATTTTTTTTGCGAAATCGGATCATCGGACGCTGGCCCCTGCAGAGTCTCGACGAAACCAATCAACGATGTAAGGGGCGTACGGAGTTCATGACTTACATTTGCAACAAAATCGGCGCGCATTCGCTCCACCATTCGCTCGCGTGTCCGGTCTGATAAAACAACAATCGCGCGGCCTCCATCCACCAACCGCGGGTCCATCGGCACGACGGACGCGTGAACATCGCGCTCCACCGGAACCGGCAAAGTCAATTCCGCCGTCTGCACCGTTCCCGACACAAAGGTGCGGTCGATCGCGCTTCGCAATTCCGGGTGGCGCAACACCGCGGCCATGTCGTCCCCGTAGGCCGCATGAGCCGCCTTGTTCGCGCGCCGCACAGATCGGTCTCCAGCCAGAACGATCAACGGATCGGGCAATCTGTCTAAAATGAGCGTGTCAGTACGCCGCAATTGTTCGACCAGCGCCGCGCGGGGCGCAACCCTGCGGGCCAGATGATCGATCTCCCGCCCCAGGTTTTCCATGAGGATCGGTCCGGCACGCATCGAAACGCCAGGTTCGGGTTCGTCGGCCGCCAGGCGGCGAACGATTTCGGACAGTATCCGCTGGTCCCGCCGAATGATGCACGCGAGGGTCAAAGCAACCCCCACGACGGCCGCCGCAATACCGACCGCGGCCCAAATCCGCACCCATCCCATAATGGCGGCACCGATGAGAACGATCGTCGGGAGCCCGGCGATACTGGCAACCAGCGACAACATGTGTCTTCTCAGATCTCCTCGACAGGCGGGCCGGCTTCGGTCAAAAACGCCCGTGTCTGAGACACCGCCGCCGCCAAACCAAGACGTTGCACGGTGACACCGGACGGAAAAGCCGACAGGATGCGGCTGGGAGTCTGACGATCGAGCAACACGAACACACCACGATCCGTTGCGCGCCTAATCAGCCGCCCGAATGCCTGACGGAGCCGCAACCGCGCGATGCGATCATCATATCCCTTTGGGTCCCCGTCGGACAAATGAATGCGGCGCTCACGATGCAAAATATCCGGACGCGGCCAAGGGACTTTCTCAAACACCACCAAACGGAGGGCGCGCCCGGGGACGTCGACCCCGTCGCGCATGGCATCGGTACCCAGAAGACAGCTTTCCTCTTCCGTTCGGAAAATATCGACCAGCGTCGCGTTGCCCATCGCGTCGACATGCTGGGCAAAGAGCGGGATGCCAGCGGTTTCAAGCGCCGGCGCGATTCGATCGTGCACAGCGCGCAACCGCCGGATCGCGGTAAAGAGGCCCAGCCCACCACCGCCCGCGGCCATAAATAGCGCCCGGTATGCCGCCGCAAGTTGATCTATGTTGCCGCCGGAGACGTCGGTGACGACAAAAGCGCGGGTCTGGGCGGCGTAGTCGAACGGCGAGGACACGGTGGTTCGAATGGCGGGCGACGGCAAATGCTGCGCCCCGACGCGCGCCTCGGCCGCGAGCCACGCGGTCTCTGGGTCGGTATCTCCAGAATCACGCAGCGTCGCCGAGGTCACGACCAGACCTTGGGCGGGTGCCGCGAGGGTGACGGCGAAGGGGACCGTGGGGTCCAGCCAGTGGCGGTGCAAGCCGACATCGACATCGCGATGTCCGTCGCGGCGGTCGATGCGCAGGAACAGGATGTGCTCCGGGCGTTGCCCTGGTTCGGTCTGGGGCTGCGTCAAGGCTCGCAACATGCCTTGCCAGGCCGACAGAGGATTGATCGCCCGCCTGGTCAAGGACCGGCACACCGCTTCTATCCGGATGCGCGTCGACGGCTCCAGATCCTCCGCGTCGTCTTCCAGGCGGGCGGTGAGACGGGCGCACAGCGTCGTGGCCGGTTCCGCGATTCGGCCAAGCGCACGCACCAGCGTGTCCGCCGCCGAGGGGACATCGGTTGCGATCGGGAAGACGTCACACTCCAGCGCGCCCCAGGCAGCCGGGCGACCGGGCGCTTCATCGGCATTGCCGACCCTGGCCAGGACCTGACGATGCGCCAATTTCAGAAACACCTCGGTCGGATTCGCCCGTGACGCTTCGATCCCCGTTAGCTCGGGGCCCTCCTCGGTCAGACGCTGGGCCCAACCGCCCGCCGGCAATGCCCGTGCGGCCTGTAATAATGCATCCAGCGGCGCCTGGAGGTTGGGTCGGCCGGCAACCAGTTCCTCAATACGGCGTCGCAATCCGCGGGCGCGCGAGCGACCGCCCTCGGCGCCGAGCAACCAACGGCGTAGTTCGGCGGTTTCCATGCCAGAAAGGGTCGCGGAGAAGGCCGAGTCCGCTGCGTCGAACAGATGATGCCCCTCATCGAACACGTACCGGGAGGGCACTGCGTTATCGTCCAGCCCTCCCCAGGCCGCCTGCGTCATCACCAAAGCATGGTTCGCGACGACCAAATCGGCGGTCTTGGCGCGCCGGATAGTGTGTTCGACGAAACACCGCCGCCAATGCGGGCAGGCTGAGTGGATGCATTCGCCCCGGCGGTCGGCGAGAGCGGCAATAGCGACCTGCCCGTGTAGTTCTCCGATCCAGCCGGGGAGATCGCCGCCTTGGATGTCTCCGTCGGCCGTGGTGACTGCCCAGCGTGCAATCAAGCCGAGCAGCACTGCCTGAGAGAATGCCATTCCCCCGGTGGCGCCCATGACAGCGTCTTCCAGGTTCAATAGGCAGAGGTAGTTTTCCCGGCCCTTTCGTATCACGATCCGTCTGCGTCGCTCGGCGATGTCGGGGATGAGGCGATTGACCTCCCCATCGATCTGCCGTTGCAGGTGCCGGGTGAAGGTGCTGATCCAGACGGGTCCATGGTTCTTCTCGGCCCACACGCTGGCCGGAGCCAAATACCCAAGGGTCTTGCCCGTGCCGGTGCCAGCCTCGGCGAGGACCACGTGCGGATCGCCACGGACTTCGCGTGGTGCGAAGGCGGCGGTGACCGCGCCAGCGTAGTCTCCCTGCCCAGGTCGCTGTTCGGCATTCGCACCAAGTAAGGCAGCAAGCCGGGTGCGGGCCTCCGATTCAGTGACGGGGTAGGATGACGGCGGAGGAAGTGGCGCGGCATCTTCCCATTCGGGTAAGCGCTTCCACACCTTCAGAGGTTCGGTGGACGCCGTCGCGGCGTCGCGGCCGAGTGCGGCGTTGACATACGGCGCCCACCCCCAGCCTGCCTTGCCCATGTACGCAGCCAATCCGGCGGCATCGCGGTTCAGCAGGGTGTCGCGTGCCTGGCGCAGATGGTTGAGCATCGACGCCGCGAGGTCGGCCAGAAGAACGGCCTCTGCGTCCAGGCCGGACGCGCCATATGGATGATCGAGCGCCATCGCGAGCCCGCGGGCCGTCGGTGCGGCGGCGCGGGCGGGATGGACGAAGGCAAACAACTCGAGAAGATCGAACGCGGGCGCGGGCCGAAGGCTCAGACGCCGGAATGTCGCTGGCGCGTGCACGAGCAGCGGCGGCGACATCGTCCTGAGAAGGGCGCCAACCTCCGTCGCTGGAAGACGCAGCAATTCGCCATCGGGGGTGAGAATGGCGGCACTGCCATGCCCAACGGCGATAGATGGCCCGGGCGGCAGGGGGATGGATCGGTTCACACGCGACCTTTACAGATTCGCGAACCGAGGCGCCACTGTTACATGCGGGGCCGCGAATGGCCGCCGCAAGAAATTTTACTCGATAGGAAAATAGTGCTTGCCCAAGGACCCCAAAATCCGGTATATCTTTTGTCATGATGACGAATTCGCAGCACGGTGACGTGTCGGCAGTAACGGTCAGTTCATTCCTCATTTTTTTTTGGGTCATTCAGACAAACTGGATGCATCGCTATGTCTACTAAAGCAAACACACCGGCGCGCATACTGGCGCCTCCCGTCCAATCGCAATCTGGCAAGGATAGAAATGCAGCAGATATCGATATGGACATCGGCCATTTAAGCGATGCAGAGATCGCTACCCGAATGGCAGCAGCTCGGGCACGAATCGAAGCTTCATACTTCAGTTCGCACCGACCTGCTTGACTGGGCTGTTCACGTCCTTAAAGATTCCGCCCAAACCCCAGCCTCCCACCATCGCCTGTTACTGCGGGAGCTACAAGCGCTATCCCAGGGAAGCATCGACCGCCTTTTGGTACACATGCCTCCCGGGTCGGCAAAATCGACTTACGCTTCGACATTTTTCCCGGCGTGGTGGTTCGCGCAACATCCCGGCAGCTCCGTGATCGCTGCGTCCCATACCGAATCACTGGCCGCACATTTTGGACGCCGCGTGCGCGCCTTAATTGCAACCGAGCAGTCCCGACTCGGTTACGAACTTCACAAGAGTGCAAAATCGGCAGTGCAATGGCGCCTATCGAACGGCGGTGAGTACTTCGCCACCGGCACACGTGGGTCCGTGATCGGCAGAAGAGCCGATCTGATTATTGTCGACGATCCCATCGGCAGCCTGGCGCAGGCAGATCGGGCAACCGACCGCGATCGGGTTTGGGATTGGTTCCGATCCGATTTGACAACCCGACTGAAACCCAATGGACGGATTTTAATCGTGATGACACGCTGGCATGAGGACGACCTGGCCGGACGCCTGACCGATCACGCGAACGATAATTGGCGCGTCGTAAATCTGCCGGCATTAGCGGAAGACAACGACCAGCTCGGCCGCGCAGTCGGCGAGCCGCTTTGGCCTGAATGGGAGGACCTTGCGTCCTTAAATCGAAAGCGTGCTTCCGTTGGAGAACGGACGTGGCTCACGGCTTACCAGCAATCACCACGTCCACTGGACGGCGGCTTGTTCAAAATCGGGTCCATAATGCCAGTCGACCGGTCGGAGCGAGCCGATGGTCTAACAGTGCGGGCCTGGGATCTCGCGGCGACAATCGCCACCGGTGCCAACGATCCGGATTGGACGGTAGGCGTTAAACTTCGTGTGGAGCGAACGGGGCAATTCCTAGTCTTGGACGTGATTCGAATGCGCGGATCTGCTCGCCAGATTGAGCAAACGATTGTCGGTGCGGCGCAAATGGATGGTACCTCCGTGCATATTGGCTTTCCTGAAGATCCTGGTCAGGCAGGCAAGAGTCAGGTCTCACACTACGTCGGATTGCTCGCAGGATATCACGTAGTCGCCACGCGAGAAAGCGGTTCGAAGGTTCTTCGGGCACAGCCGCTTTCATCCCAGATCGAAAACGGCAATCTTTCCGTCGTGCGAGCCGATTGGAACCGATCTTTTCTGGACGAGTTGCGGGACTTCCCGTTCGGCCGCAAGGACGATCAGGTCGATGCGCTGGTTCGGGCGTTTACGACGCTCAATAGCCTTTCAGGCCCGACTCGCAAAATCGCCATTCCTTTTCTCTCCCGATAATACGACTGCGAGGATCAAATGTTCGATACGATCAGCGCCCTCGTCCCTCGGGACGCGGCCTATGCCGAGCGAACTCGTACACTAGACATTTTGAACAGAGTTCTCACCGGAACGTTCTACAATGTCTTGCCCTACTCATTCAATGAGGAGCGCGGTGCGGGTGGCGAGTATATCCCACTCAGAAGCAGGCGGCCGAGTGTTCGGTATCCGCTGTGCCGATTGGTGGTAGAAGACAGTGTTGCCCTGTTGTTCAGCGAAGGGCATTTTCCTACGATCGACTGCCCGGATGCGCAGGTTCGTCAAGTAGTCGCTGATTTGGTCAAGGAAACCCGACTCAACCTTGTGATGACCGAGACCGCCATTCGGGGTTCTATCGGGTCTGCTGCGATCCTGATGCGGGTGTTACGCGGCCGGGTGTTCTTTACCTATATGGACACGCTCTATCTGACGCCGATTTGGGATCCCGAAGCGCCCGACGACCTGCTCTCGGTTACCGAACGTTATAAAGTGTCGGGCAGAGTGCTGGCCGCGAGCGGGTACGATATCGCCGATCCAGACCAAGAGTACTGGTTCGGCCGCAATTGGGATGCCCATGCGGAGACCTGGTTCCTGCCCACACCCACGACGTCGAGCCAGCCGCCCAGCATCGATACCGACCGAACGGTGATGCACGGGTTGGGTTTCGTACCGATGGTCTGGATCCGCAATTTACCGGGCTTCTCGGTCACAGGCGACCCAAGCGACGGTGCTTGCACGTTCAGAGCCGCGATCGAAACACAAATCGAAATAGACTACCAGCTCAGCCAGGCTGGCCGGGGGCTGAAATACAGTAGTGACCCAACGCTGCTTATCAAGGAGCCGGCCGGCGTCGACGCTGAAATCGTCAAAGGCGCCGGCAACGCCCTCATTGTCAGCGAGAAAGGCGACGCGCGACTGCTGGAGATTGGCGGAACGGCATCGGCAGCGGTAATCGAATATGTTGGTTTGCTGCGAGAGCTAGCGCTGGAAAGCGTGCATGGCAACCGAGCGAATCCCGATCGACTGACCGCAGCGCAATCGGGACGAGCACTGGAGATGCTGAATCAGGGGCTGCTCTGGTTGGCGGATAATTTGCGCGTGACTTATGGCGAGGGCGCACTTTTAGCGCTGCTACGAATGGTGACCCGGGCATCCCAAAAATACCCGCTTATCATCGGAGGCAGACGTGTGGGGCCGCTCGACGCCGGCGCCCCACTTTCGTTGCGCTGGCCGGACTGGTATCCGCCGTCGTCCGAGGACCGGCAGCGTGATGCTCAGACCCTGTCGACTCTGGCGGCCGCTGGCCATCTCAGCCGAGAGACAGCGCTTAAGACACTCGCTCCTACCTACGATATCGAGGATATACCGGGTGAGTTGGCCCGTATCGAAACTGACCTGAGTCGAAAGGAATAACGATGTCCGACAACACGCAGGACACCGACGATGCCACGAACCCCGTGGCCGAGCTCAGGGCACGATGCGAGCAGCTCGAACGGGAGATTGTGCTGGTAAAGCAGCAGGCTGAAAGCGGCATTGTCAAAGCCCATCTGCAAGCTGAAGCCTCCCGGGCCGGCATGATCGATCTGGATGGGCTCAAGATGCTCGACATTTCGCACATAACCGTATCCGACGGCGGCGAGGTACTGGGGGCAAATGCGTTGATGGAAAAGGTCCGCAAAGAAAAGCCATGGCTGTTTGGCAAACCATCGACATCCGCCCCTGGTGGTGCGCCGCCGTCGCGGCCGCCGCGCCAAAAGATGGCGACCGAAATGACCGACGCGGAATATCAGAGCGCACGCGAAGCCATTCTTCGCTTTCGTCCATAGATCACGATTAGCGTTTAAGGATTAGACATGGGTATTCAAAATTTTCCTACCGCCCTGCAACCAATTATCCAGCAGGGCTTTCTGGAACGGGAATTCCGGCAAGCGCTGCGCTCCCGGCTTGGGTATCGGCTGTGCGCCGATCGTGAGGCGATCTCCGTCGGGATCGGCGAAACCCTTACCAAAACGCGTGCTGGCCTGAAGCCGACCGTTACCACCCCATTGGTTCCGTCTACGAATACCAACCTGGACAATGGGCTGACCCCGACCGGCTGGGGTGTGGAACAATATACTCTGAGCATCAATCACTACGCCGCCACGACTGACCTGAACATGGTCACTAATCGCGTAGGAATCGCATCGCAATTCCTGCAAAATGCCTATGTAAACGGTGAACAGGCTGCGCGCAGCCTTGATGAGTTGGCACGCAACGCCCTCTACAACGCGTATTTCGGCGGTAATACCCGTGTTCGGACAACCCTGACCTCGGCCGGACCGGCGGTGGCAGTGGATGACATCCGAGGGTTCCAGATTGTCTTCGTCAACGGTGTCCAGCAACCGGTCAGCGGCTCGAATATGCTCACCGTGACCATTGGCGCAAACAGCTACAGTGTTGTGGCCGCGGTAGCCGACTCGCCTAGCGTATCGACCGCACCCAATGGCGTTTCGGGCGTGCTGACTTTGTCCGGCAATGTCAGCGTAAGCGACGGGACCACCGGTAATACGGTTCAGGCCGCCACGGCATGTTCGATTTCGCGACCCAATCAGCGGGTTAATACCTCCCTGATTCAAACGACCGACACGTTGACCATGGGTGCGTTGCTGGACTCCGTTGCGAAACTGCGCCTGAACGCGGTACCGGACATCGACGGTGCTTACAATTGCTACCTGGACCCGATGTCCGCCCGTCAACTCTTTATGGACGCAGACTTCAAGCAGCTGTATCAGGGCGCCACCTCCGCGAACCTCGTGTTCAAGCGCGGGATGACGAACGAGTTTCTGGGCTTACGGTTCGTGACCACCAACGAGGCCTATGTTACCGCTCATCCCACCATCGCCGGGGCATTGATACGGCGCCCAATCGTCTGCGGACAGGGTGCACTTATCGAGGGCGACTTCGCTGGCATGGCCGCGGACGATGTCGCCCCACAGGATTCCATCGTATCGATGGTGGATGGGATCGCCATGGTAAC
>JANXTL010000308.1 GCA_025352375.1 Acetobacteraceae bacterium
GATCGCCCGCTCCGGCCAATCTTCGGGCACATAAGCCCAGACCTCGCAATCGAGAACCGCGGTGCCGGAACCAAGGGTGGCGATATTCATCCGGTGCGATGACCCCACGCCCCAGACGCCCCAATCCTCCGGTGTCGACCAACCTTCGGTCAAAACCTCCGTCGCCCCCCCCTTTCCGACGGGGTGCCACTCGCCGGCCCGGACAACCTGTCGGGCGCCCAACCAATTGGCCCGACCGTCGTCCGGCCGATGGCGCCTGACAACCGCCGACCCGGCACTGTCCGGGAGTTGGATGACGCACTCCGGCTTGTCGGAAAAAAATTCGTCCACCGCCTTCTCGGCGCCCGGCCAGGCCAGACTCCCGTAATCGTGGACAACGATGAAGCCGCCTGGTTCCATGCGCGGATAAAAATACTCCAACGCGGCCTTGATCGGCGCATACAAATCGGTATCGATGTTGACAAGGCAATAGGTTCGGTCGGTGGGAAGCTTGGTGGCGGTTTCGGGAAAGTAGCCCTGGATATAGACCGTGCTTTCCTCTCCGACGCGTTGCCGGACGGCATCCAGCGAGGTATCGCCAAAGGCCGTGGCACGGCCCGCATCCATACCGACGAAGTCGCGCTCGTCGAAGCCCTCAAACGTATCGAGCAGCCACAGCGTCCGCCCCAGGCGCCGCGCATGACGCGCCAACACCGCGGCTGTCGCGCCCTTGTAAACGCCGAATTCCGCAAAATCCCCGGCCACCCCCTCTTTGCGGATTTGATCGAAAGCCAGGCTGAGGGCCAGGAAACGCTCGACATCCTGCAATGGTTCCGGTCCAGCATAAGCGCGCGCGTCGTCGGCGACATCGACCAAGCCACCCAGTACCTGGTACTGCTCATAATGGGTGCTGTAGCGGTGCGGCAGGGCAACACCGTATGGCCAACTGGCACGGGGCTTCCGGACGTCATTGTCAGCCATGATCACGCTCCGATATCGCTGCCAACGAGCCTAAGGCGCCCCTGTTGTCCGGGCAACCCGCAACCCGCGCCTCCCCCTAATGCCCCGCATTCCCGCCCGAAAAGTCCGGCGCCGTCAGCCCCGAAGCCTCCAACTGCGCCACCAGCACCGCCTGGGTGTTGGACGAACGCAGCAGCCACCAGCCGTCATCGGACAGCGCCCACACGCCGTTGGTATCCACCCCATAGGCACAAGCCGGGCGCGCCCCGGGCGCAGCCGCGCCCGCTGCTGGGGATGTCCCGCCCCCGGCGGCCCTCTGCCCTGCCAGGGCATCAGATGGCCGGCCTACCTAGCAATGCATATTTAGCGACGTTATTTTGGCTTGGGACGCAATCCCGTTAGTTGGGACGACATAAAAGGTAGGTGACCAATGGTAAGTAAAACGGACGTAATCATGGCCTACCGGCTCCTCCTGGGCCGCGAACCAGAGAACGACGATGTGGTGACCGGCAAGGCCGCGCATTTCGACAGCCTCGAACACCTGCGCTCCGATTTCATAGAGTCGGCTGAATTCCGACAAATGCTCCAGGTCCCGACGATGCGGCCGGGCGATCCTGGCGTTAAACCCTTATCGTGGCCGCCTGCCGACGTAGAAGTCTCGGTATCGCCAGAAATTCTGCGCCGGATGGTGCTTCGGATCGAAGGGGAGTTCCTCGATCTCGGCGCGACCGAGCCGCATTGGTCGGTGCTGACAAGCGAACGGTATCGCGCGAAAAACATCCGCGATAACGAAACGGAATTTTATGCCTCCGGTGGCGAGGCGATCAGTCAGTTCCAAGTCGCGGCCGCCCGCTGCGGCCTGGATCTTTCATCCTACAAGTCGTGTTTCGAACTTGGTTGCGGGGTCGGGCGAATCACGCTTTGGCTCGCACGGCTTTTCCCCGCGGTGACTGGCGCCGATATCTCGGTCAACCACATCGATTTGGCGCGTGCGGCGGCAGAACGGGCAGGGACGACGAACATCTCATTTCTTAATATCAATAAAATCGAACAGTACGAAACCCTCCCGCCGTTCGACGTGTTTCTGTCGCTGATCGTGTTGCAGCACAATCCACCCCCGCTGATGGCATTCATCCTGGAAGCGATCCTGACCAAGCTGTCCCCGGGTGGAGCCGCGTATTTCCAGATCCCGACGCATCTCACCAATTATAGTTTTCGCGCTGCCGATTACGTCGAAAGCCCGCCGATGGTGGGAAACGCCGAAGTCCACTGCATACCGCAGGCCGTGCTCTTTGAGATTATTCGCCGCGCCGGCTGCGAAGTGCTGGAAATCCGGGAGGACAGCTCGCTTGGATCGAACGCGATTTCTAACCGGTTATTATTGCGGAAATCGCCACGCTAGAGCGTGATCGCCTGAGGTTGACTTCAACCTCGGGCGTGAATCACCCTCTCAAACAAAGGCTTAGACCATGA
>JANXTL010000337.1 GCA_025352375.1 Acetobacteraceae bacterium
TAAGCACGTGTTTCCACGCGCGGGTTGAAACTGCGAGTGCTGTTCGATCGTATCGCATGGCCCGATGGCCCTGATATACGCACGCCGAACACACCGCCCAAGGACGCACGCCCATGACCCGCAAAGGTTCCGACTGGATCGCCCCCGACTGCGCCGGAATGGACTTCTATGCTATCGACCGCAGCCTTCAGGATCTGTTGCGCATTTATTTATCCGATGACGAGCGAGCGTACTTCGAGCCGCATTTCAGCGATATCGGGCAACTGGCCGGCGGACGGCTGGACGAACTCGCGCGCATCGCCGACCGCCACGGCCCGGTGCTGCACGCCCGCGACAGGTATGGCCGCGACGAAGACTGGATCGAGTATCACCCCGCCTATCGCGAGATGGAGCAGATCGCCTTCGGAAAATTCCAGTTCCATGCCATGAGCCACCGCGCCGGCGTCCTCGGCTATAACAAGCCGCTGCCGCCGGTCGCCAAATACGCCTTCCAGTATCTGTTCGTGCAGGGTGAGTTCGGCCTGATGTGCCCGATCAGCGTCACCGATACCTCCATCCATCTGGTACGAAAATTCGGTAGCAACGCGCTGCAGAATTATCTACTGCCCAAGATGCTGTCCGCCGATATGGGCAATTTCTGGAAGGGGACGCAGTTCATGACGGAGAAGGCCGGCGGCTCCGACGTCGGTGCGATCGAGACGGTTGCGCGTGAAACCGATGGTGTCTGGCGGCTTTACGGGGATAAATGGTTCTGCTCCCATGCCGATGCGGATGTGGCTTTGATGCTGGCCCGGCCGGAGGGTGCGCCCAGCGGCACGAAAGGTTTGGCGTTGTTCGCGCTGCCGCGCCGCACGAAGGATGGCAAACGCAACAGTTACCGGATTGTTCGGTTAAAGGACAAAATGGGCACGAAATCCATGGCGTCCGGCGAAATAAACCTGGAGGGAGCGGAGGCGTACCTCGTCGGGCAGGTCGATAAAGGCCTGAAACAGATGATGGAGCAGGTGAATCTTTCCCGACTTTCGCACGGGGTGCGCGCGGCCTCGATGATGCGCCGCTGCGTCAACGAATCCCTGGCCGTGGCGCGCGGCCGTTCCGCCTTCGGACGTAATGTCATCGAATTCCCGCTGATGCGGCGGCAGCTCATGAAAATGATCGTGCCAACCGAACAGGCACTGTCGATGTCGATGTGCACCGCCGACGCGCTGGGCCGGAATGCGCGGGAGGAACTGCGCATCCTCACCGGTCTGTTGAAGTTGCGAGCGTGCCGCGACAACGTTCCCGTTGCGATCGGAGCGATGGAGGCCCGCGGCGGCAACGGTGCGATCGAGGATTGGGTCAATCCGCGGTTGGTCCGCGATGCCCCGATCGGGTTGTTGTGGGAGGGTACGAGTAACATCAATGCGCTCGACGTGATCGGCCGAGCGGTGGGGAAATCCCAGGCGCATTTGGCGTTGCAGCGGATGTTGCACGCGCGGCTGGCCGAAGCGCACGCGCTGCCGTCGCCATTCCGCAACGCGCTCGGTTCCGCGCTCGATCGCGCCATGGCCTTAGCGGAACGGGTGGTGGACCAGGAGCCGCTGGCTCGGCAGGCAGCGACGGCGCTGTACGACGCATCCAGTGCGGTGCTGATGGGCTGGGAGGCAACCCGGCCCGGGGCCGACGCAAGGCGCGCCCTAATCGCGCGATGTGTGCTGGCGCATAAATTGTCGCCGCAGGACCCGCTCGCGCCCGAAATAGCGGATTGGGAGGCGCCAGCCGCGACTTGGGTTTTGGGCGAGAAAGCGGCATCCTTGGACGAGGTTTCAGGCTTGCTGGTGTCCTAGAGCGTGATCGCCTGAGGTTGACTTCAACCTCGGGCGTGAATCACCCTCTCAAACAAAGGCTTAGACCATGATCCAACGCCGAGATCGCATGCAACCTCAAACGATCATGGTCTAGGCAGAGATCCGTGCCCGGAGTCGGTAATAAAGACGACAAATTGCCGTTTCGCAACCGTCATGCCGGTAGGATTCCATCTGCGACCATCGGCGTCATCTGCGGAC
>JANXTL010000052.1 GCA_025352375.1 Acetobacteraceae bacterium
CACCTGCAGCCGCCCTTCGATAACCCCGCGATCCGCCGTGCCCTGCTGGGCGCCTTCAGCCAGACAGATTTCATGCGCGCAGCCGTCGGCGACGATCGCAGCCTGTGGTCCGACGAGGTCGCCGTGTTCAATCCCGGCACACCGATGGACAACCGCTCCGGTATCGAGATCATGACCGGATCGCGAGACCTGGCCCGAGCCCAGCGTGAGATTCAGGCCGCAGGCTACAAGGGCGAACGCGTTGTTCTGCTCGGTGCCGTGGACCTGCCGCTGGAGAACGCCTACGCGACCCTTGCAGCCGATGTGCTGAGGCAGCTCGGCATGAACGTGGACCTGCTGTCCGTTGATTGGGGCACGACGGTACAACGCCGAGCGAGCAAGCAGCCAACGGGCGCGGGCGGGTGGAGCGCGTTCTTCACCAACCTGACGTGGACCAACAACTTCGATCCCGCCAGCCACCTGGGTTTGCGCGGCGGGAGCGCGGCCTGGTTCGGCTGGCCCACGATGCCGCGAATGGAGGCGCTTCGGGCGCAGTGGTTCGAGACCTCGGACACGGGGGCGCAGAAGGCCATCTGCGCCGAGATCGAGCGGCAGTTCTGGATCGACGTGCCCTACGTGCCGCTCGGGTCCGTAGCACTTCCGACCGCCTACAGCGCCAATCTCACGACGCCACGAAGCGGCATTCTTCAGGGCTACGACGTGGCCCGGCGCACCTGAAGGCAAACTGCGGCAGGTCGTAGGCCCGCGCAGTCCCGCACCCCCCGCCTGTGGCCCGGCCCGAGCGACAGCGCTTTATTCTGACCGGCGTGCTAACCAGGATTTTAAGACATTTTCATCAATCCGTTGGTGCCAGGCATCTGGCTCGGTGCTCGCCAGGTGGTTCACAGCGTTGGTAAAAACGTTGACGAATACGACGGCGTTGATCTCCATCATGGCTGCGTCGCCAAAGTCGTCGGCTCGGATGGCCGTCTGCTCCGCCTTCAACACATGGCCGATGCCGCGCAGCGCAACCCGCGCGAAGCGCAGCGCTGCCTCATTAGCGGGATAAGCCGAGCGGCCATCGCGCGCCGCTGCCAGTTCCTCCTCTGGAATGCCCTCGCCACGGCCAAAATGGGTTCAGCCGGCGCCGCGGTTCACTGCACGAGCGGCGTCGATGAACGCCGTGATCGCGCGGCTCCCAGCCCGGCTGCGCAGCGTGAAGGCGGAGACTGGAAGCGTCGTTCCCAGCGTCAAGGGCAGCGCGACCAAATTCCACGCCTTCGCGCAGTTCCACACCAAGCTCTCGGGAAACGCAGTGACGAATTCTCCGCTCGTTAAGAGTTGCAGGCGCAGCATCATCGAGTAGGTGCTAACCGCTGGCACCGCCATGCGGACGCCTTCTGAGCGATGGCCGTCCGCCACCAGGTCGTACACCGCGGTCCCTGCCGGGGCGAGCACCCAAGGCTTGTTCGCGAGGTCGGCGAATCGCATCGATGCCACGTGCGCCCAGGCATTGTGGCCGCCGGCCACGAGCAGAAGCGCCTCGTCGAGCAGGAGATTTTGCTCCAGGTCCTCCGGCGGATCGGTGCGGGTGCTGCGGCCGAACATCACATCGACGCGCCGTTCGCGCAGATCGGCGAAGCTCGTGGCGGCGGTGTTGGATTCGACGACAGCCACCCGGAATCGCGGAAAGCTTCGTCGCAGCACGTTGATCGTGGCCGCAAGCGCGCCGCCGGCGATGTAGGAATCGCTGGCGCCGACCACGATTTCCCCGCCGCCGGGATCGACCAAGGCCTCGATCTCATGCAGGCCCTCGGTTAGCGAATCCACGGCTTCCAGCGCGCGTCGGAGCAGCATGGACCCGATTGCTGTCGGCATCACCCCGGCCGGGCTGCGGCTAAGCACGGGCGTGTTCAATGCCGCTTCTAGATGGCTGATCGCCTGCGACACCGCCGGCTGGGTCATCGAGAGCGCCTGAGCCGCCCGTGCCATGCTGCCCGACTGCACCACGACATGCAGGATCCGCAATTCGCGCAGACGCACGCGCTCGCCGATCCGTTTATCCCAGCTACGATCAAACTCACCCATGAAGTCGCTTATCTCCCTATAAGTAGATCGTTCATTCCAGGTTGGCCCGCTGGCGTCCATCCTTGGCAGGTCAATGGAGGAGTGGAGCATGAAGCGCGTAGCGGGATGGATCGTGGCAGGAGTTTTGTTCGTGTCGCCCTGCGTGGCGCAGGACGCGCGCGAGCCTGCGGTGCGGACCGAGGCGCAGCGAGCCTTCATCCTCGGCCAGATGCGCCTCTTTCTGCAATCGATACAGGCGATCACGGTTGCGCTGGGCAAGAACGATCTCAAAACCGTCGAGGACGAAGCCGCGGCCCGAGGCCGTAAGGGCACGCCGGTCTCGGCGATCCCGCCCAGCATGAAGGCGAAGGAGACGCCGGCGTGGACCGCGATGATGGGCGGGGCGCGCGCGGGCTTCGACGACATCGCCAGGGTGGCGCATGAGGGCGCGCCTCCATCCGAGTTGATCGGGATGCTGGGCGAAACAATGCGCAACTGCGTTGCCTGTCATCAGAGTTACCGGCTGGCGACGGAGTAACGTTCTGCCGTCGGGCGTTGCTACCCATGCTAAACGCCGAAGATGCATTATTTTTTAAACTTCTTTGCCGACACAGATCAGAACCCGAACATGTGATCAAGCGAAAAGCTCCCCGCTGAATCCATCAACCCATGATACCCGAACAACCGGACGGCGGGATCCCGCACCAGCACGTAGCCTCCCGGCCCCGCCGTCGCCAAAGCACCGGCGCCAAAGGCCTCGTGCGGCCATACCATCGCCGAACCGGAACAAGCGATCGGAACCGGCGATTCCGCGACCAGCCGGCCTTCCCCATCGAACAACTGTAGCGACGTCGAGGAAACCGGATGCCAGGCGGCGGAGGCGGGATAGATCAGCACCGCGAAACTTTTGCGGCGGTCGTCGCCGAGCTTGAGAAAAAGCCGTGTGGACAGGCCGGGCGGGGGGCCGGCGTAGGACTGGGGCTCATCCCGGTAGGTCATGACGGTGTTGAAAATATGTGCACCGAAACTGGATTCGGCGACGTGGCCGGAAACGCGGTCTTCGTAACGGAACAGCGCATGCAGCCAGCCGTCCGCCTCCCCGCCATCGCGAAAATCGTAGACCAGCTCGCCGTGCCCGGCATCGACATCGATATCGTCGAAATCCTGCGCGAGATTGTGATCGCGCGGCAGGCAGCCGAGAAACCGCTCCGCCACCTTGCGCCCGCCACGATCGAACACGTCCAGGCGGATGGGCAAAGTGCCTTGTGTGGTCGCCATCGGCGTCGGCTGGAACAGGCTGCGGAATTTGTCGCGCGGCAGGATGGGGAACGGCAGCAGATACCCCCGGCCCAGGACCTTCGGCATGCCGGGGATGCCTGTGTCGGCCTTGAGATTATCGCGTTCGACGTTCACATGCGCGATGCGGGTGCGTTCCCCGCGCGTGATCTCGTATCGGGGCCGCACCACATGCCGGCCGGTGCGAATTTCTATCTGTGCCGGCCATTTCAGCCCCGGCAGCATCGCGGCGACTTCCAGCGCAACGGTGGCAAACGGCCCCACGTCCGCGTCCAGCGTCACCGGTTGTTCCGCGCCCATGCGGTCCATCGCCACGGTACCGGCGGGAATGGGCACCGCGTGGCTGTTTTGCAGCCAAAGCACCACCCGCTCATCGCCGTCCGGCGCGGGAAGGCCGGCGAAACGATCCGACGGCCACGCATTCGCATCGTGCGTGCACGACAACGACGCCCCATTATCCGAGGCATAGGTATCCAGCGCGTATTTAACGACGTCATGGCCCGCCGCGCCGATCGCGTGGACAAACAGCTGGCCGGTGAAAACGCCCAGTCCAAAGCGCCGGCGAATATCGCGGCTATCGATCGAGAATCCGCCGGCGCCGGAGGGCAATGCCTGCTCCCATGTCGCCAGGATGGAGCCATCTTCACCGAACAACCGCAACCACAGCCGCATCGCCCCGGCGCCGTAATTCGCCCAGTAATTGGCCGACACCAGCCGCGTGGAGAGCCCGCCGGCGTCGCGGAAGAAGGCGAAATTGGTGGCGAAATTGAGCTTGTCCAGGTACCGGCCGCGCACCGAGATCATCTCGGCCGGAAGCCGGATTGCGTCCAGCGTCGCCACCGTGGCCCCCGGCGGCAGCAAATGCGCGATCCGATCGGCGATGCGGGCGGCGTCGAACGCGGCGATCAGCACCGTCTTCGCACCGCTGGCGGGCAGTTCGGTCAGCGCCCGGGTGGTCAAACCAGCGCGCGGTTGCCCGACCTCCGCCACATCATGGACAAATAACGCGTCGACCGCGGTCGGGTACATCGCCAGCAGCGCCTCGGCAATACGATCTGGATCGTATAGGGCGACCGGCCCGGTCAGCCCGGCGTAGAGTCGCGAAATACCCTCCGCCGCCAGCGGATGCGCCAGCGCCTTGTAGATGACATTGCCCCCCGCGCGCGCGTCGAAGGTCTGGATTTTCAGCATCTATGTGGGGTCCCGAAGTCCGAGGCGGCGGCACATCTCGGCTGCCACGGCCGGTGTATCGTTGAGTGGCTTAACCGGCCAGAGGGCAAATTTTCCCTCGAACGGGCGGACACGGCCTGCCTTTATCATGGTGTCGATGAAGATGCCTTGCCGGCGGGATTTGCCAGGAAGCGGCGCAAACATCACGGGCACGGCGGTGGCGGACGCCTCGGAGATCATCGACACGCTGTCCTGTGTGACCACGATCATGTCCGCCAGCGCCAGCATGCCGAAATATGGGTTGTCGCCGGTGAAATCCCAGACCCATCCTCCGACGGGCGCCAAGGCGTCCCGCATCAGCGCGGTCACGGCCGGATCGGTGCGGCGAGACGGGGTGACGGCGATGCCTACCCCGTCCCGCCTCGCCATCGCCGCGAGGCCTGCCGCCAAGCGGCTACCCACTTCGGGGTTCAGGGTGTACCGGCCATTATTGCCGCCAAGCAGCACAGCGACCAAAGGCCGCTTCAAACCGGCGAGGCGTTCGCGCCAAATCTCGGCTTCGGCGGTCAAACGGGCCTGGGTCACGCGGTGCAGCGCGGTGCGCGCGACAATCACGTTGGGGCCGGTCAGCTCGTCATGCGTATTGGCGACAACCAGATCGAACTTTTCGACATTCATGCGCGGGTTCTGCACCTGAACCACGCGGCGGCCCGTTTTCCGCAGCGCTGCCAGCACCGCCCCCGCCATTCCGCCGCAGCCGATCGCCAAATCCGGCATCGGCGCCAGCAACGCATCCGCGACGACACTCATCGGGCGGGGCCACAGCCGAGCCGGGATTCTTTGCCAAAGCCCGGCCGGTTTCAGAACGCGGACGACCGGGGTCAGACCGGCGGCCTCCGCCAGCCCTAGCGCCTGGGCTTGCAGCCCGGCGTATCCCTCGCTCAGAATCCACGTTACGCGCGACATGGCGGGGCTTTTCCGCCGGGTGTCACGCAACGTCAATGTTATCGCGCGCAACCCCGCAGCGCTTACACATCTTGAACCGGAGGAATCGCTATGAAACGTCGCTCGATCCTGGCCGCCGCCCTGGCCGCGCCCGTTTTTGGCCGCCTGGCGGCCCCGAACATTGCCGCCGCGTCCGGCCCGTCGGTGCTGAAAATGATCCCCAGCGCCAATTTGACCTCGGTCGATCCGATCTTCACGACGGCGTACATCACGCGCAACCACGCGTTCATGATCTACGACACGCTGTATGGGCTGAACGCCGCTCTGGAGCCGCAGCCGCAAATGGCCGCGGGGCACACGATCGACGACGATGGTCTGACGGTGACGATCGCGCTGCGGGACGGCCTGACGTTTCACGACGGCGAGAAGGTGCGGGCGACCGACGCCGTCGCCAGCCTGCGCCGATGGATGAAGCGCAGCCCCTTCGGCCAGAAGCTCGACGCCGCGACGCATGAGGTCACGGCGCTGGACGACAAACGGTTCCGGTTTCGGCTGAAGAAGCGCTTCCCGACGTTGTTCGATGCTTTGGCTTCGGTGCCGAACTCCAGTTTCGTGATGCCCGAGCGGGTGGCGGCGACGGACCCGTATAAGCAGATTACCGAGACAATCGGATCCGGGCCGTTCCGCTTCAAGCGCGACGAATTCAATTCCGGCAACCTCGCGGTCTATGAGCGGAATCCTACCTATTTGCCTCGCCCGCAGGGCGAAACCAGCCTGACCTCCGGCCCGAAGCGCGTGTTTTTCGACCGGGTCGAATGGCATATCGTGCCGGATGCCGCGACGGCGGGCGCTGCCCTGCAAAAGGGTGAGGTCGATTGGTGGGAACAGCCCACCCCGGACCTGCGACCGCTGTTGCGGGCCGACAAGAAACTGTCGGTGGAGGCGATCGACCGCGGCGGATCCCAGGGCATTTTGCGGCTGAACCATCTGCAGCCGCCGTTCGACAACCGCGATCTGCGGCGGGCGATCCTGCCGGCGGTCAATCAGGCCGATTTCATGCAGGCGGTCGTCGGCACCAATCCGGACGACTGGCACGACGGCATCGGCGTCTTCTCCCGCGACACGCCGATGGCCAACAACGCGGGGATGGCGGCGTTCACCGGCCCGCGCGACGTCGATCTGGCGAAGAAGCTGATGCGGGAAGCCGGCTATAACGGACAGTTGATGCGAACGATCGGTCCGACCGATTACCTGGCTCAGACGGCCGAGACGCTGGTTACTGTCGACCTGTTCAAACGCCTCGGGTTTAACCAGGACGCTGCGATATCGGATTGGGGCACCGTGGTGCAACGCCGCACCAGCCGGGAGCCGTTGGAGAAAGGCGGCTGGTCGGCGATGTGCCTGGCCCCGACATCGTTCGATCTTCTCGATCCCGCCGTGAATGGGATGGTGCGCGGCAACGGCTTGGCTGCGTTTCCGGGCTGGCCGACGAGCCCGAAGCTGGAGCAGTTGAACGACACTTGGTTTGACGCGCCCGATGTGGCGGGGCGGAAGGCTCTTGCGGCCGAAATCCAAAAGGTCGCGCTGGAGGAAGTCACGATGATCCCGTTGGGCTGGTTCAAGAATTTCACCGCGCTGCGCCGGGATTTGACCGACCGGGTGCCGGGATTTGCGATTTTTTGGGGGGTGCGGCGGGGGTGAGGGGCCAGGGTGATCGCATTTGGCCTCAACACCCGACTCCGGTGCGGGCGACTGTAAAAATTGAACGCAAAAAGCCGCAAATGCGATTGCCCTGGACCGGGCGGCCGGAATTTCCCATGCGTGCGCCCGCCCGTGAGCCAGGTGCCCACGGCCGGTGTGGCGGCGATGACGGAGTTGGGGCATCAGCTGGGGACGATGGCGGGCGGCGGTTCGCCGATCAGGCAGCCGAGCGCCCGGCGCACGGTGGATGGGCGGAGGTCCCGCCAGTCGATGTGCCAGGTGTCTGGGCGCCTGTCGCGTTCGCGCTGGAAAATATCCTCCCGTTGCGCGCGCACTTGGAACAGGCGGCCGAGGCTGCCGCCGTAGCGCCGCAGGGTATTTTCCACCTGGTTCCAGAAGTCGCCGTCGCAGAGACCGGGGGCGATG
>JANXTL010000115.1 GCA_025352375.1 Acetobacteraceae bacterium
ATCCCCTTTTTTCTTATCCAGACCCCTCCAGGGCTTTTTCAAACCGAGCCGCTGGCGTGACACTTCGGTATGTCGGTTCGCTGCAGGCCGCATTGATTTGGATCAACGCGCCGTCTCCACAGCCGATGCAGCCTGCGCATCCTAGACCATGATCGTTTGAGGTTGCACGCGATCTCGGCGTTGGATCATGGTCTAAGCTTTTGTTTGAGAGGGTGATTCACGCCCGAGGTTGAAGTCAACCTCAGGCGATCACGCTCTAGTGCCTGGGTCGCAATGGGGTGGTCTTCGTCCTCGAAGACCCAGCAGGCGGCAACCGATGCGTCGAGTACGAAGGGCATCAGTATTTATGCCCCTCGTGCCGGGCCGACAGCAGCTCATCGAGGGTGATCTTTCCGGTGTGTTTGCGCAGCGCCTTGATGCTGTCGATCGCCCGATCGACTTCCTCCTGGCGACGATTCGCTTCAGGCACGATACGCGCGATCGGGCGGCCGTGACGCGTAATGCGGAGGGTTTCGCCGCGCTCCACCGCGTCGAGCAACTGGGGCAGATGGGTCTTGGCTTCGGAGGCTTGGATGTCGCGCATCGCAGGCTCCATTTCGATTGGTTGATTCGACTGGTGTAAATGGTATCATAAAGAAGACGCGTGCGTCAAGCGCCGTTTGTGCCGCTACCTTGCTTTCCTCCAAGCAGTTGCTAGGCACGCGCCAACCCGACACCAACCCCAGGACCCCAACATGAACCTCGGACTAAAAAACCGCCGCGCCCTCGTGATGGGCGGCACCAAAGGCCTCGGCCGCTCCATCGCCGACGCCCTGGCCGAGGAAGGCGCCACAATCGCCATCAGCGGCCGAGACCAGTCCCGCCTCGACGAAGCCACCGCCGCCCTCAAGCAAAAAGGCGCCGCCAGCGCCACCGGCATCGTCGCCGACGTCGCCTCGGGCGAGGCCATGGACCACCTCGCTGAGACCGCAACAAAAGCGATGGGGGGCGTGGATATCCTGGTGCTGAACCATGGCGGCCCGCCGCAATGTACCGCCTCGGAGATGAAAGAAGCCGACCTGATAAAATGGTTCCAGCACATCGTGGTCTCGCCGATCCGCATCGCCAACCGGCTGCTGCCCGCGATGCGCGAGCGCGGCTGGGGCCGCATCATCGTGGTCGGCAGCACCGGCATGCAACAACCGATCCCCAACCTGGCGCTGAGCAATACGCTGCGCGCCTCAATCTGGGCCTGGCTCAAGACCCTGTCGGGGGAGGTCGCGCCGGACGGCGTGACGATGAACGTGCTGGCACCGGGGACGATTCTGACCGGCCGGACCAAGGAGTCAGCGGGGGCGCTGGCCCTGCGGAAGAATATTAGTTTCGAGGACGCTCTGGCCGAACGCGTCGCCGAGGCGGCGAAACAAATCCCCGCCGGCCGCGTCGGCATGCCCGACGAGTACGGCCCGATGGGCGCATTTTTGGCCAGCGAAAAGGCCGGCTATATCACCGGCAGCATGATCCGGGTCGATGGCGGGCGCATCCGGGGGATGGTCTAGACCATGATCGCCCGAGGTTGAAGTCAACCTCAGGCGATCACGCTCTAAGCCTTTGTTTGAGAGGGTGATTCACGCCCGAGGTTGAAGTCAACCTCAGGCGATCACGCTCTAGCAACGGGGGGACGGTTCGGCCGTCCCCCCGTTGCTTCAAACCGGCAAATACGGCACCGGCACGAAGAACCGTCCGCCCACCGTCTTCAGCGCGTTGTTCGGACTGTCCATCGCCTTCGACCGCAACGCGATCAGTAGTTGCCCGGCGACCGTTTCCCGCCAGAACCACCGGTCGATTTGCCCAGCCGATGGCGCGGGACCGTCGGCCTGCGCGGCCTCCCCGTACATGGCCTTGATGTCGTCGCACAGGAAGCGCAACGCCAACGCGGGGGTGTCGTGCATCGCCACGGTCGGCAGTTCGCCGCGCAGGAACGCCGTCGCGAATTCCGGCCAATCCTGCAAGGATTGCCCCGACAGCCCAACCGTAGAACGCCCAAACCGCGCCTCGAAACGTTCCCAGGCCGGCAGGACCAGTTCGAGTTCATCGCGAAACGCCGACTCCCAGGCCTCCGCATCGTCGAATGCGCGCGGCGCCGGCACCTTCACGCCGGGCTCCCAACCCGAGCGATCGACATGCGAGGGATTATCGTCCGGGAAATGCTCCAGGATCACCGGTCCGTCCGTCCGCTCCAGCAAGCGCAGGGCTTGCAGCAGCACGCGCCGTTGGAAGTCCGAATCATTCGGCTCGCCCAGCGGGCGCCCGAGCATGAAGGGCACCATCAACGCCCGCGGTGGACGGGTGTTCTCGACCTGGGGTAGCACCAAAGCCAAAACCGTCGTCGGCAGGCCGCGTTCTTCCAGCATATGTGCCATCGCGCTCACGGCGCGGGTGCACAGCGGTCAAACCGGGGCGAGGACGACGGCGTCGACGTGGTCGGCCTTGAAGGCAGCGGCGATGAAGTCGGCGGACTCAACCATCGCAGCCGGGTCGGTGGACCCCATCACGGTGTAGTGCGTGTTCGCCACGCTGCCGATCAATCCGTCGATCGCGAGGTGCTTCAGACGCTCGATCGGGTAGACCACGTCGATATCCCGCTGGTACCCCGCTCGGTCGAAATTGATCGATACATGGCTGACCAGAATGTCGTTGCTATCCCAGCTACGCTGCAACGGGCGGCACTCGCCGGATCCGACCGGGAACGGCGCATCCCCGCGCTGGATCAGTGCGGCGCTGCTGACGATTGCGACCCGGCGTTTGGATAGCGGCGGGCCGGATACAAAGGGAGTCGTCTCGAAGGCAGGGCAAGGGATATTTGCCACCGCCGTTCGCGTTGGTTCCGGTATGTCTTCAAGGCGTGCCATTCTGTGTTTCTCCCGTTCTCGTTACATCATCCGCTCATCTGGCCCGACCAGATACAGCGGCATCTCCCCAGCCAATGCTCGGCGAATATTCGCCACCGCCCGCCGCAGCCCCGTTTCCCCCGTGCCCGGCACGGACGCCGAATTATGCGGGGAACCGATAACGTTCGGCAGCGTCAGGAACGGGAAATCCATGCGGAAAATCCCGTGCCGCACCGGCTCGATCCACCAGGCGTCGATACAAGCCTGGAATTTCGGATGCGCTTGCAGGTGGGCGAACAAGGCGGCCTCATCGACGATCTCCCCCCGCGCCAGATTGGCCAGGATGGCGTCCGGTTTCATGAGCGCCAGTTCCCGCGCCCCGATCCAATTCTTCGTCGCGGGCGTCAGCGGGGTCGAGATCACCAGCACGTCCGCCGCTGCCAGCATCGTATCGAGATCGGCCGGTGTCCCGATCCAGTCGGTGGGTTCGTCGGATGCGCCACGCCGGTTGATCGCGTGGATCTTCATCCCGAGCGCCCGCATCAGCCGCGCGGTCGCCACCCCGATGCCGCCGAAGCCCAGGATCCCGCAAACGCCACCGGTCAAAGATCGGTTGCGCTTACCCTGGTTGAATTCGCCGCGGATCAGCGCGTTGTGCTCGACCAGCAGCCGTTTCGCCGCCGCCAGCACCATGGCCAGCGCGTGCTCCGCCATCGGTTCGGCGTAAGCGCCACCGTTGGAGGCAATCGGCACATGCGGCGAAAACATCTTCAGCGGCACGAAATCGACGCCGGCATTAATGAACTGGATCAGTTTGACGCCATCGAGCAAAGCCGCCTCGTGCGGCCGCAGTTCTTTCGCCGTGTTACGGGCCAGCAGCACAGTGGCGCTCCGCAACGCCGCCGCCCGCGTCCGATCGTCATCGATGTCGGCGAGGTAAACGACCTCCGCCGCACCCTGAAGCGCGTCTGTAATGAAGGGCCGCCCCTTTTCGTCCTGCGGGAATGTAACGACCACAGAATCGGTCATCAGAACCACGTCGCTTTATTAACAACGTTACGCAATTCCCGCCCCGCCGCGAAGGCGCGGCAGTTATCCTCCACGATCTCGTAACGGCGGTCGTTCAGATATGGGCCGTGACCCGCCATGTGGGGTGTCAGAAGCACGTTTGGCATGGTCCATAACGGGTGGTCGGACGGCAGCGGTTCGATCTCGTAAACATCCAGCGCCGCCCCGGCGATCACGCCGGCGTTCAGCGCCGCCACCAGATCGTCCAGCTTCGTCGTCATGCCCCGTCCGATATTGATGAAGAACGCGGACTTCTTCATGCGGCCGAACCGGGCGGCGTTGAAAAACCCCTCGGTCGCAGGGGTATGCGGCACGGTCAAAATAACGAAATCGGCGCGCGGCAGCAGCTCATCCAGCGCTTCAGGCTTGTGCAGCTCCGCCACGCCCTCGGGCGGCGCGGTACGGCGCGCATCGGTGGCCAGCACTGTGATCCCAAACGCCGCGAGCAGCCGAGCGGTCTCGGCCCCGATGCCGCCGACGCCGACGATCAGAGCGGTGGCTTCCGGTAAATGCACAACGTTACCGTCTTCCTGGCCCGATTTCTTCCATTCCCGCCGCAGTTGCTGGGGAATGAACACCTGCAGACCGCGGGCGAAGGCCAGCACGAATGCCATGATATGGGCGCTGATGTGGTCGTTGAAGATCTCCCGGAAATTGGTGACCGCCAGTGGATGCTCGATCAATTCCGAAAAATAATACCCCGCCGCCGGGGCGGCCTGAGGCGCCTGCAGCCAACGGAGCTTCTTGGCCGCGCCCAGCAAAGCGGGATTCAGCCAGCCGAACGCGCCCTCCGCATCCACGATTTCACGAGCAGCGGTTTCGGCGTCCTCGGCGATTACCACACGGGCTTCCGGCACGGATTCCGCCAGGCGCTTGCCCCAGGCGCGGGTGGTGTCGGACTGCGGCGGCAGCATCACGAACTTGAACGAATTGGCACCTGGCATGTTAGGACGTCCTTGCGTTTGTTGGACGCCGATATAGCCGCTTTAGCTCCCAGGGGGAACGAACACATACCCCACGCCGCGTACGGTCCGGATCGCCTCCGGATGTGCGGGGTCGACCTCGATCTTCTTGCGCAACCGTGTAATCCGCAGGTCAATCGCGCGGTCGTAGGCTTCTGCCTCGCGGTGGCTGGTCGCCTCCAGCAGCCATTCGCGATTGAGCGGCTTGTTCGGGTTATCGGCGAACAGGCGCAACAGCTCGAACTCGCTGGCCGTGAGGCGTTCCTCCACCCCTTCGGGGTCCACCAGCACCCGCTGTTCCAGGTCCAGCATCCGGCGTCCCATCGGCACGCGCGAGCCGGTTGCAAGCGCCGCCGCCGGCACCGCCCGGCGCAGTACGCTTTTGATGCGGGCGAGCAACTCCCTCGGTTCGAACGGCTTGGGGATGTAGTCGTCGGCCCCGGTTTCCAGGCCGATAATGCGATCGACCGTCGATCCGGCGGCCGTGACCATGATCACCGCGATTTTGGGGTGATTTTCCCGCAAATGCCGCGCCAGACTGTGCCCATCCTCCCCCGGCAGACCAAGGTCCAGAAGCACCAGATCCGGCTCGCCGCGCTGCAACGCGCGGCGCAGTGCCGCGCCGTCCGGGGCACCGGCGACCTCGAAGCCTTGTCGGGTCAGATACTCGACCAGCATCGTGCGCTGAGTCGCCTCATCCTCCACCACCAGAATGTTTTTTGTATCTGTCATACCCGACGCCAGCCCCTTCGCCTGCGATGGCCAGCCCCTTCGCCTGCGATGGAAGGTAAGCACGTTTCGTTTGCCCGCGCCATCGGCCGGGCCCATGCGGCCGCGATACAGACGATACAAATCCGCCCTGACGCGTCTGCCCTCATGTGGCATGCTGGCCCCTTGGACCAGGACCGCTAGCCATGCCCACCGTTCGCTCATTCGTTAGCGCCGACATCGCCGCCGCCCGACGCCCGCCGCCGCCGCCAGAGCAGGAAGCCGATATCCTGAGGGAAATCATCCTGAGCCTGCCGAACGCGATCGCCTATGTCGATCCCGACGACAGCGTGCGCCTCGCCAATGACGCCTATCTGGCCGCGATGGGCTGCGACCGCGACACCCTCGCGCGGCTCACCACAACCGAATCCCGCCTGCGCTGGCAGTTCGAAACCGGTCGACAGCCGCTGACCCATCCGACCGTCGAAGCAAGCGTCGCAAGCGCCCTCAGTCGCCAACAGGTCGGTGACGGCAGCCCGGCCATACGGGAATTCCTGGGGCGTATCTACGAACACCGCTTCGTCGCCCTGCCCGATGCGCGGACGATGACCGTCTATCACGACATCACCGCGTTGAAGAAAAAGGAAAACGAACTGCGGGAAACCCTCGCCTACGCCGCGGCGATGAACGATGTGCTCAAGGTCATCAGCCGTTCCGCTTTCGATCTGCCGACGATCTTGCAAACGGTCGTCGCCAAGGCAGCCGAGCTCTGCGGGGCCGAAAGTGGCATCCTGTACCGCTACCAGAATGACGCCTGCCGATTCGAGGCCGGATATAACACGCCGCCTGGATATGAAGACATCGTGCGCGGCCGCCCGGTCTTCGCCAATAACCGCACAGTCACCGGGCGGGCGTTGGTGGAGCGGCGCGCGGTGCAGATCGTCGACGCGCTCGCTGACCCCGAATACGTCGGCAAAGACGAAGCACGCGCCGGTTCCGTCCGCACCCTGCTCGGCGTTCCCCTGCTGCGCGACGGCGAGCCAATCTGCGTCGTGGCTTTGGCCCGGTCCTCGGTGGAACCGTTCAGCGAACGACAGATCGAAATGGTGACCAGCTTCGCCGATCAGGCAGCGATCGCCATCGAAAACGCCCGCCTGCTAGAGGAGCTGCGTCGCGCTCGGGAAGAAGCCGAACGGGAACGAGCCTTGATGCGGTCCGTCCTGGATAATGTCACCGACGGCATGGCATTGTATGAGGCCAATGGCGACATCGCGTTGTGGAACAATGCGATGTACGACATCAGCGGCTACCCGAAGGATGTGTTTGCGAAATTTCGCAACATACGCGAAAGCCTGCGTTGGCAGGTCGAGAATGGAATCATACCCCGCGAGCACGACACCGCCGAAGCCGATGTCGAAGCGGCGGTGAACCGCTTTCACAATGCCGACACGGTAAAACTCACCCGGAAGCGGCCCAACGGGCGCTGGGTCGATATCCGCTGGTCCTCGCTGCCGGATGGCCGCCGGCTGGTAACCCATCACGATGTCACCGACCTCAAGCAACGTGAATTGGAGCTGCGGCAAGCCCACGACGCCACCGAACAATCGCGTGCCACCATGCAGGTGGTCCTGGACAACATGACCGACGGCGTGACGCTGTGCGAAGCCGACGGTACCATCATCCAGTCCAACGACGCGGTTTATGCCATCAACGGCATTCCACGAGACGGCGTCGCCCTCCCTTATCCAGCACGCACGCCGGACGAGAAAGAAGCGGACGAGCAGCAGCATATGGCGCTGTTCCTCAAAGGCGACGCTTATCGGCCCGCGGTTCTGCGCCCCAATGGCCGTTGGGTCGAGCGCTGGTTGCGACCGCTCGCGGACGGCCGCCGGCTGATGATCCACCGCGATGTGACGGATCTAAAACAACAAGAACTCGTTCTGACGCAACGCACGGGCGACTTGCAGGATGCGCTGGAATTCCAATCCGCCATCAGCGAGACCCTGCGGATCATCAGCCGGTCGGCGTACGATCTGGACAGCGTTCTGACCGCGGTTCTGCATCGGGCCCGAGACCTGTGTCAGGCCGATCAGGCGATCGTGTACCGCTATCAGGATGGCGTGGGCCGGTATGGCGTCGGTATCTGTCAGTCGCCTGAATATGAGGCGCTGGAACGCGCATCCGCCATCGCGCCGGGCGAGGGCACCTTGGTCGGACGGGCGTTGTTGACCGGCCGGCCGGCCACCATCGCCGACGCCTGGACCGACCCCGCCTACGAGGCCCCCGAACACGCCCGGATCGGCAACCTCCGCTCCATGTTAGGCGTCCCGCTGCTGCGCGACGGGGTCCCGATCGGCGTGATTGCCCTGGCGCGTTTCAAAGTCGAGCCGTTCACCGACCGGCAAATCGAGCGCGTGGCGACCTTCGGCGATCAGGTCGCCATCGCGATCGAAACCGCCCGGCTGTTCGAGGAGCAACAGGCGGCTCGCCAGGCCGTCGAACGGGAACGCGCCCTTATGCAGGCCATCCTGGGCAACGTGACAGATGGCATGGGCCTGATCGAAGCCAATGGCGACATCGCGCTGTGGAACGATGCGATGTACGATATCAATAGCTTCCCGCGCGATGTTTTCGCCGGGTTCCATAACATCGGCCAGACATTTCAATGGCAGGCCGATAATGGACACGATCCGGGCAGCGACGCCGATGCGCATGCGAACGCGGCCTATTATATGGATTTGTTCAAAGCCGGAGCGCCGTATACGCGAACATCGCAACGTCCCAATGGGCGCTGGGTCGACGCACGTTGGCGGGTGTTGCCGGACGGACGCCGTCTGTTCACCCATCGCGATATCACCGAACTGAAAGAACGCGAAATCGAGTTGCAACAGGCCCGCGACGCGACCGAACAAATCCGTACGCTGATGGAAACGGTCCTGGAGAACATGACCGATGGCGTCATCCTATGGGACCGGGACGGCGAATGGCGCTACGCCAACAACGCGTTCTGCGTCATTCAACAAAGCTCCCGCGAACGGTTGGCCGCGTTGCGCCGCTTCGACACGATGATGGAGGCTTTGCTACAGCGCGGTCTGATCGACGAAGCGTTCCAGGTGGCCGCCAACGAGCGGTACAGGCGCGCGGACGGGGACCCGACGCAGCGCCCGACACACGACGGGCGCTGGGCCGAAGGCGCGTTCTACCGGCTCGCCGATGGCAGCACCCTTGGCGTGTTCCGCGATATCACCGCCCTGAAGCAACAGGAGCTTGGGCTCGCCGAGGAGCGCGACGCGGCCGAACGGGCCCGCGCGGACGCGGAAGCCGCCAATCAGGCGAAATCCACGTTCCTCGCGACCATGAGCCACGAAATCCGTACCCCCATGAACGGCGTTTTGGGCATGATGGACGTACTCGAGCACCAAAACATGAGACAGGATCAGCAAAATACCATTGCTGTCATGCGGGATTCGGCGGTATCTCTCATGCGCATCATCGACGATGTGCTGGATTTCTCAAAAATCGAAGCCGGCCGGATGGAGCTGGAGGAAACGCCCTTCTCCCTGACCGATATTGTTATGAATACAATCCGTACTTCGCGGGCGCAGGCTGCGGCGAAGGGCATCCGGATGGAGGCGGCGATCGATCCTGGATCGGCGGATTCCCTGATTGGCGACCCCACACGGGTCAGGCAAATCCTGTTCAACCTGTTGGGCAACGCGGTGAAGTTCACCGAACATGGCAGCATTCGCATGCGTGCCGGCACGGAGCCGCTGGACGGTAGCCGCCACCGTGTCACCCTTACGGTCGCGGATACCGGCATAGGCATGGATAGGGAACAACAATCCCGTCTGTTCCAGCCCTTCGCGCAGGCCGACAGCTCCACCACCCGCCGCTTCGGCGGTACCGGCCTCGGCCTGTCGATCGTGCGCCGTCTGGCCCAGCTCATGGGCGGCGATGTGACCGCCGAAAGCACCCCCGACGAGGGGTCGGTGTTCACCGTCACCCTCTATTTACGGGCCGCCCCGAATGTCGAATGGACGGCGCAACCGGATCGCTCGGTGGCGCGGCTCGCGGCGAATGGCGGCCGCCTGCTGGTCGTCGACGACCACCCGATAAACCGAGAGGTTCTGGTCCGGCAACTTGGCCTTCTGGGCCTGCAAGCCGATACCGCCGAGGATGGAATCGCCGCCCTGGCCCTGTGGGCACCGGGCCGGTACGCTGCGGTGCTGGCCGACATACACATGCCCCGAATGGACGGTTACGACCTGACGGCGGAAATCCGAACCCGGGAGCACACGGCCGGCGCGGCCCGCACCCCGATCGTCTCGGTCACCGCCAATGCCATGCGAGGAGAGGAAGAACGCTGCCTCGCCGCCGGCATGGACGCCTACATCGCCAAGCCCGTCAGCCTGCCCCGCCTGCGGGAAGTCCTGGTTCGTTGGGTCGAAGTCGGGCAGCCGGAAGCAGCCAAGGTCCCACCGCCGCCGAAGCCTGGCATCGACGGCGAACGCCTGAAGGATTGGGTGGGTGACGATCCTCAGGCGATCGAGTCGCTGCTCCGTCGCTTCATCGATAGCACCCGGGAGTCGGCGCGCGACATCGATACGGCCTTGGAAAGCGGGGATTTATTGGCGGCAGCCGCCGCGGCCCATAAAATGAAGGGCGCATCGCTCGCGGTCGGCGCGGGGACTTTGGCCGAAATCTGCAGCCGGATCGAAGCCGCCGCCAAAGCGGGTCAGCACAGTGTCTGCGTCAGCGCGATGGACGCGCTGGGTGCCGAGATGCGATCGATCCGGGCTTCGGTCTAACCCGGCGTGGGCGGCATCCGGTTCCAGGCGTCCAGTGCGGCGATCTTGTACGCCTCGGCAAGCGTGGGATAGTTGAAGGTATTTTCGATGAAATAATCCAACGTACCCTTCAAATTCAAAACGGCCTGGCCGATATGCACCAGCTCCGTCGCGCCCTCGCCCACGATGTGGGCGCCAAGCAGCCGCCGGGTTTTGAGCGAGAAAATGAGCTTCATCATGCCGGTGTTGAGACCCATGATGTGGCCACGGGATGTCTCCCGGAAACGGGCTATGCCGCATTCATAATGAATGCCACGACGGCGAACTTCTTCCTCGCTCATTCCGACGGTGGAAATTTCCGGAACCGCGTAGATGCCGTAAGGGAAGAATTCCGGCGCGGGCGGCATCGGCAAACCGAGCGCGTGGCAGGCGGCGATGCGGCCCTGTTCCATCGAGGTTGACGCCAGGCTGGGGAAACCGATCGCGTCGCCTGCCGCGTAGATATGAGGAATGGCTGTCTGAAATGTATTCGGATCGACCTTTATGCGGCCGCGGTCGTCGGTTTCGATCCCGCACGACCCGAGGTTCAGCGAATCCGTCGCCCCCACCCGCCCGGCGGCATACAGGACCATATCGGAACGAATGGTACGGCCGTTCTCCAGCGTGACGACTGGCTGATCGTTTCTGAATTCAATCTTGGAAACGGCGGACCCGAACCGGATTGCCATGCCGCGGTCGCGGAGTTGATGGGTAAAATCCTCAATCAGCTCGTGGTCGACGAATTCCAGGAAGCGTTCGCGGGATTCCACCAGGGTCACCGCCACGTCCAGGGCGGAGAAAATGGTGGCGTATTCCACCCCGATTACCCCGCCCCCAATCACCGCCAGGCTGCGCGGCAAGCGCGGGATTTCGACGATCTCGTCGCTGTCCAGCACTGAAGTACCGTTGAAAGGCACGTCGGCCGGGCGGTATGGGCGGGTGCCCACGGCGATCAGTATCCTGCCCCCGGTTACGACCCTGATATCGCCATTGTCCAGGGTAATTTCGATTTCATGCGGACCGGCGAACCGGCCCATACCGAACATGGTCTGCACGCCGTTGCGGGCAAACTGATGCTCCAGCACGTCCACTTCATGATCCAGCGTCATGTGCAGGCGCGCCATCAGGTCCTTGGCCTGGATGTCGTGTTTGACCCGATAGGCCGAACCATAAAACCCACGCTCCCGCCAGCCGGTCAGGTTGAGCACGGTTTCGCGGAGGGTCTTGGATGGGATGGTGCCTGTATGCACCGAAACGCCCCCGACCCGGCGGCCCTTTTCCACCACGAGTACCGACATCCCGCCCTTAGCGGCCTGAATAGCGGCCCGGCGGCCGGCGGGACCGCTGCCGATGACAATGGCGTCGTATTGGGTCATGGAGCCATGTTGCGGTGCGCCGAATGCGGGCGCAAGCGTGCGAGGCGCGTTTCGGATGGCCAAACCGCGACATTCCCGTTACTTTGTCCAACAGGATGACCGCGCGCCACCCGCCTTCGCTGGGATTGCTGCTCACCCTGCTGGCCCTGGTCATGCAGCTCGGCTTCGGCGTGCCTCTGCCGCATTCGGAGGTCGATGCCGTCCTGGCAGCCGGCACGCTGTGTCATTCCGATGATAGCGGCGGTGCTCCCTCGTCGCCGCATGCGCCGGATTGTGGGCTTTGTCCGGTGTGCATGGCCGTCGCCAGCGTGGCGTTTATTCTGCCGGCGGACGGACCTGCCATGCAGGCGCCGCGCGCCAAGGTCATGCAAGCAACGGACGGCCGGACGAATGCCGCCACCCCGCCATCCATCCCGCGGTTCGCCGCACAACCAAGGGCGCCCCCCATCCAGGCCTGAGTTCGCCTTCATCGGTTACACTCATGGATTGGATAACAACATGGTGCGCTTATTCATCGCAGCCGCGGCTTGTGCCGTGCTGCTTGCTTCCCCCGCGTATGCGCACGGTGTCGCCGGCGCCCACCTGTTCGTCAGCACCCTACTGATCGACGATCCGAACGTCGCCGATGAGGCGAGCTTCCCGACATTCATGTGGTTGCCGCAGCCCAGCGACACCAGCCCCGCACCAGTCGCCTACAGCGCCAATATCGAGATCGACAAGCGCCTGACCGAGAACTTCGGCATTGGCATCGCGACCGGCTATTCCTGGCTGCGAACACCCAGTCGGAAGACCGCCAATGGCTGGCAGAACCTGTCGGTCACGGCGAAGTACAAACCTTACGTCAACGCCGAACACGAGTTCATGCTGTCGGTCGGAGTCACCCGCAATTTCGCCCGCACCGGTGCGACCGGGGCCAACGGCGAAACGCTGGGCAACGCCGATACCGGCTCCACCACGCCGAAGATCTATTTCGGCAAAGGCTTCGGCGACCTTCCGATCGGGCCGTTGCGCGCGCTGGCACTGACCGGGACGATCGGATTTCAGGTGCCGGACAAGCGGCTGAAGATCGCCGACGTTGACCCCGACAGCGGTAGCCCGACGTTCAATAACGGCTTGGCCAATCAGTGGCAGGGCGGGTTGTCGTTGCAATACAGCATCCGCTACCTGGAAACGCAGGTAAAGGATCACGGGCTGCCGGAATTCGTGAAGCGCCTGACCCCGCTCGTGGAACTGTCCTGGTCCTCGCCTGCCAGCAAACCGAACAATGGAGCGACTCAGTACCTGTTCGGCGTTGGGGTGAACTACACCGCGACCGACTATGCCATTACGGTGGAGGCGCTGATCCCTGGCAACCGGCAGACCGGCTCGCATCCCGGGTTCGTTGCCCAGTTCCACCTCTATTTCGACGATATGTTCCCGCACAGCCTCGGCAAGCCGGTGGCCCAATGGTTCTGATCCGTTTCATCCTGGTCGCGGCGGCGCTGTTGGCAGCGCCCCCCGCCTTGGCACACGCGTTCCTCGCGCAGGCCAGCCCCTCGGCGGGTGCCGAACTGCTTGTCCCGCCGAGGGCGATCAGAATCACTTTTACCGAGGCGGTGGAGCCGCATTTTTCCTCCATCGAAGTTCGGGACGCCGCCGACAAGCGGGTGGACACCACCAATCCGCACGCCGGTGACGCACCCAAAACCCTGGTCGTGGACCTGCCCAAGCTGCCGCCGGGGACCTACACGGTGATCTGGCACGCGATCTCGGTCGATATGCACAAGACCGAGGGCAAATTCACCTACTCGGTACTGCCTTAGATGCTGGCGTTGCTGCGCGGGATGCATCTGGTCGCACTGCTTGCGGCGTTCGGCACGTTAGTCTTCGTCGAACTGGTCGCGCCGCAGGCCCTGCGCAGGCGCTTGATCCGGCACGCCCGGCTCGCTGCTTTGGCCGCTCTGATGGTCGGGGCGGCGTGGCTCGCGTTGCAGGCAGCGGTGTTCGCGGACTCCTGGGACCCGGGCGCCGCTGTCGCGGCAACCCTTGTGTTCACGCGGTTCGGGCATGTGCTGGGCCTGCGCCTGATCCTGATTGTCGCCGCCATCCTGTTTACTTTCACACCCAAACTGGGGCGTTGGATCCCTCCGTTTTTGGCAGGGGCTGCATTGGCCATACAAGGCGCCATGGGTCATGCGGGCGCGACCGGGGGCAATGCGTCGCTAGGCCTGATGGCCGCCGAAGCGCTGCACCTGTTGGCCGCCGGGGCCTGGTTCGGATCCCTGCTACCGCTGCTGCTGTGCCTGCGGGCTCTGCCGCCGCATGAGGGACGTTTGGCGGCCGAGGGGTTCTCGCCGATCGGGATGACCGCGGTGTTGCTGATCGCGGCAACGGCATTCGCACAATCCGTCGCTTCGATCGGCGGATTTCCGGCGCTGATCGGCACCGACTATGGGCGGGCGGCGTTGGTCAAACTGGCCTTGTTCGGGCTGATGCTGGCCCTGGCCATGTGGAACCGGTTGTCGCTAACCAACCGCCTCGACGCCGCGGATCCCACACGAACCCGCCGGTTGCTGATCGTGTCGGTCGCCACGGAAGCGGTCTGCGGCTTACTCGCGATCCTGACCGCGGGCTTGATGGGCTCACTGGTTCCCGGTGTGCACGAGCAACCGGTATGGCCATTCGCATGGCGCCCGAGTCTGGCGGCGCTGGAAGATTCCGATTTGCGGAATGAGGCGGCACGCGCCGTCCTGGCGTTGGGCGTGAGCGTTGGGATCGTGGCAGTCAGCTGGCTGGCGCGCCGGTTTCGTATCCTCGCGCTGTCGGCCGCCATCGTCCTGACGATCTGGCAGGTGCCGTCGCTGCACCTGCTGCTGATCGCGGCATACCCGACCAGCTATCAGACATCCCCCACCGGATTCAGCGCGGCCTCTATCCGGAGGGGGCATACGGTGTTCGCGGCCAACTGCGCGTCCTGCCATGGCGCCGGCGGGCATGGGGATGGATTGGCCAGCACCAACCTGGCCGCGGGCCACCTGTGGGATCATCGGGACGGGGACCTTTTCTGGTGGATCGGTCACGGGATCGAAGCCCCCGACGGTAGGCTCGCCATGCCAGGTTTCGCCGGCACACTGAACGAAGGCGATCGGTGGGCCGCGATCGATTTCGTGCGGTCGCTCAACGCGGGTGCCGCCATGCAGCTGAGCGGTGCCTGGACCCACCCCGTCCCCGCCCCGGATCTGCCAATCGCTTGCCCGCATGAGCAGGCGGATCGTTTGATCGAGCTTCGTGGACGCTTCGTCCGGATCGTCACGACAGACCTGAAGGCTATCGCCCCCTACGGTGTCGCAATTTTGCGGATCGACCGCAGTGGCGGGCAGGCTCCCCCGGATAACGGCTGCGCATCGGCCAGCGCGGACGCCTGGGCGGCCTATGCCGCCATAGCCGGAGTCTCGGCCGACGCCTTGGCGGGGGCGGAGTTCATCGTCGACCCCCAGGGCTGGCTGCGTGCCGCGCACACCGGCGATAGCGGGCCGAGCTGGAACGATCCTGCCGTGTTCAATGTTGAATTGCGCACGCTGCGGGAACAACCCATTACAAGCGCATTGGGAGGTATCCATGTCCACGGAAACTGACGAGACGCCGCAACCCGGTGGAGCCGGCCGGCTCTATGGGATTCTAGGACTGGTAATGGCCGTCCTGCTGATCGGCGCGGGAGGCGTGATCTGGCTGTCCGGCGGTTCGCCGCCGGGGGTCACGGTCGGTGGCCCGTTTGCCCTGACAAACGGCGACGGCAAGACAGTGACAGATCAGGATTTCCGCGGCAAATACATGCTGATCTATTTCGGCTACAGTTTTTGTCCCGATGTCTGCCCCACCACGCTCAGCGCCGTTGCCGACGCGATGGACAAGCTGGGCGCGAAAGCCGATCGGCTACAGCCGCTGTTCATCACGGTGGACCCGAAGCGGGACTCACCCGCGGTGGTGAAGCAATTCGCCGCGGCGTTCGGCCCGCGGGTGCAGGGGCTGACCGGTTCGGCGGCGCAGATCGCCACGGTCGCACGCGAATACCGGGTCTACTACGCCGAACACCGCACCGGACCGGGGCCTGATGACTACACGATGGACCACAGTTCGGTGCTGTATCTCATGGGGCCGAACGGGCGGTTTATCGCGCCCATCAGGGCGGACATGACCGCCGATCAGATGGCGGCGGCCCTGGCGAAGCTCATTTCGTAACCGACCACCATTACCAGCGGCGCCAGCGCGGACCGTAGTAGCCGCCGATCACGACACCTGGCGCGTAACCGTAGCCGTACGGATAAGGGGCGGAATACGGGTAAGGCGACGCGTAGCTCGGGGGCGGGCTCAGCACCGTATTGCCGTACGAGTACATGCACTGGGTGTAGACGGTGTCGTATTGTTGCTGCGCGTAGTAACCGCCGCCCGCAGCTTGCCCAGTGCCGGCCGCGCTACCGACCAGCAGGCCGGTTCCGGCGCCGATCGCCGCGCCCGCGCCGGCATTACCGCTCGCGGCGCCAATCACTGCACCCGCCGCCGCGCCCAACACCGTACCGACGGCCGCGCTGCCGACCGCGTTGTTCTGCGCATTCGCAGCGGTCTGCGCCGCACCGCTATTGAACGCGGCTGTCTGACGGCAGTACACGTCTTCCTTCTGGAAGATTTCGAAGGACTTGCCCTGCCCCGGCATCACCATCACCGTCGGCCCAGAGGGTGGTGCCACGACGCACCCGGCGAGAAGACCGGTTCCGGTCAAAGCAACCAGTAAATCCAAACGGCGCATCGTACTGTCTCCTTGGTCAGAGTCGCGGCCCTGGTCATTTACCCGCGGGCCGGTTGCCCGACGGTAATATAATGTGTCCGCTGGGTTTTACGAGGCCGGGGGTCGGCCCATCGCCTGCCGAACGGCATCCGCCATCATCGATTCCGGCGTTAAATCGGCGCGGCGCACACGGATCGCGATACCACCCACGCCCTCGTATTCGTCTCGACGCCACCGGGGGGTCGGCGCGGACGGCAGCGACGCCGGCGCCTGTTGCGGCACTTGCTTGCTGGGTGTTTTCTTCGGCTTCTGCGGCGCCGGCATTGCACGGAGTTCAGACCGAATCAGCCCCGTGACCGCTCGTACCAAGCGCAGCGCCTGAGCCTCCGTCAATGACGGGTCGGTCCGACGGGCATTGGCCGCCGCGACCACCGAGCGCAGGAGCCCGATCAACTCCGCCGGCCATTCCCCGGGAAGGCCGGCCAATTTGCGACATTGGCGCATGCAGCCAGAAAGGGCAATCACCGCCTGAAAGAAACCCAGTGCGAGCATCAGCGGCATGGCCGGTTTCATCGCCCGCGCCGCGGCATCGCGGAGGGCTGATTCCAGGCCGGCAAGCGTTTCGGCGGCGGGATTAGGCTGTTCGGACATGGGTCGTCTCCGGGTTGAAGGTTCAGTCTATGTTCCATATATGGTAACTCTAGGTTGTGTGTAAACATGATTATTCCCGTATGTATAACGCGATCATCCGCGTATACCGGCGTCCTTCGGCCAAGGGGTGAGGCACCAACGCGATGACGGGACGGGTTCAGGATAAAATCGCCGTAATCACCGGCGGTGCGAGCGGCCTGGGGGACGCAACGGCCAGGATGCTGGCGCGGGAGGGAGCAAAAGTCGTCCTGGCCGACATCGATGAAGCCCAAGGCAATCGTGTCGCGGATAGCATCGCCGGCGCGATTTTTATCCGCCACGACGTGACGCAGGAAGCCGATTGGGAACACCTGATCGCAGCCGCCACCGAACGGTTCGGTCGCCTCGACATCCTGGTAAACTGCGCCGGAATCAGCCGGCTCGGACCGCCGGAGGATGAAACGCTGGAACGCTGGCGGGCGCTGATGGCGGTCAATCTCGACGGGGTGTTTCTGGGGACCAAGCACGCCATCAGGGCGATGAAGAAGAACCGGCCCTTGGGCGGATCGATCGTCAATCTATCCTCGATCGAGGGGATCGTCGGCAACCCCAATTTGGGCAGCTACAACGCATCGAAGGGCGGGGTGCGACTTTATACCAAGTCGGTCGCCTTATATTGCGCCAAAGCCCGTCTCGGTATCCGGGTCAATTCGGTTCACCCCGCGCTGATTTGGACGCCGATGGTGGAAAACCAACTGCGCGAGCGCGGGGTCGAGAATACCGAGATGGCGCGCCGGACCATGGACTTCATGCACCCGATCGGCCGCATGGGGGAGCCGGACGATGTGGCGTACGGGGTGTTGTACCTGGCGTCCGACGAGGCCAAATTCGTGACCGGCACCGAATTGGTAATCGACGGCGGCTATACGGCTCAGTGAGGCGCGAGCGCCTGTAATTCCGCCAATATCGGGCCGGACAGCGCTGCCTGGAGCGCTTGAAAAGCCGCCACGGAATGACTGCCATCGAGCACGCGGTGGTCGAAGGTGAGATTCAACTCCATCCGCCCATCGGGGCCGATCGGGCCATAGATTAAAAAACTGGTCCAATGGGTGCGAGGATTGGGGAATGCGATCCCGTCCAACACGACCGTGGAAATGCCGAAGGTGCCGAACTGGTTGGGTGCCTGTCGCCCGATATTGCGCCCCATCCAAACCGCCAGCCGGCGCAGCGGCTGCGGCAGACGCGCCACCATCAGCGCCAGTTTCAGGTTCTTGAAGTCGGATAATGGGGCCGATTTGGCCTGCCGGATGCGCTCGCTGATCCCGAGTAGCAGCAAGGTCTCCGGCGATTTGATCAGGGCGTAGAGCAACGCCGGCTCGCCGTCGATCTCCCGTTCCACGACCACCGCCGCGACGCTGGAGGGCACCTCGTAGAAATGGGGCCAGGGCAGCTTGACGAAGATCCGGCGGAGTTCCGGCACCTGTTGCGCCGCCAAAGCCTGAGCCTTGGCGAAGATCGCGGTCCACGCGGGCCGGGTCGCCAAACGGGCTCGGGCGGCAACAAGCGGCGCAAGGTCTAGCGTTCCCACCAGGGAGCAGGTCGGCACGTCCATCGACAGCCGCAGATGCTCGACGATCAACCGGCGCGGCAGCGACAGGCCGATTTTGCGTCCCTTCAAAGACCTTCCCCCGTACGTCGTATTTTGCGAAGACGCAGCATGCCAACCTCAGCCTGGCCCGAAAAAGGCCGCCCCGCCATCGTGATCACCGGCGCGTCGTCCGGCATCGGCGCCGAACTGGCGCGGGAGAGCGCAAGCGATGGTCTACCTATCGTGCTGGTCGCGCGCAATCGGATGTCGCTCGCGACACTGGCGGAGGAACTGGCTGCCGCCGGCCATGAGGCCCATGTCCTGGCGCTGGACCTGCAGGCCCCCGATGCGGCCGGCACGATCGGGGCGATGCTGACTGAGGCCGGGCTGATCTGCGACGTACTGGTCAACAACGCCGGCTACGGGCTGATTGGGGCAGCGGTGGACCTGCCGGCGGCAGAGCAAATCGGCATCCTGGACGTCAATCTCCGCGCGGCGGCGGAACTGGCATTGGCGGCGCTGCCGGGGATGGTGCGGCGGGGGCGGGGCGGTTTGCTGAATGTCGGGTCTATCGCCGGATTCATGCCGGGACCGGGCATGGCGTCGTACTATGCCAGCAAGGCGGCGCTACGGTCGCTGTCCGATGCGTGGTGGGCCGAGACACGCGGTTCGGGGGTGGCTGTCACACTGCTTTGCCCAGGGCCGGTGAAGACCCCGTTCCTGGAACGCTCCGGCGCGAAGGAAACCAGGTTGTTCCAGATGCTGCCAAAAGCCACCGCCGCGGCGGTGGCGCGGCGCGGCTGGGCGGGGTTCCGGCGGGGCAAGCGGATTGTCTTCCCGGATCCCATGAGCTGGCTGATGGCGCGGGCCTGCGCGGCATTGCCGCGCGGCATCCTGTTGCGCATCATGTCGCGATTGCAGCGAAAGCAGTAGCTGAACCGGAGGAACCAGGATGACCCGCCAAGATCTGCGCCGCCAGGGCGAGGAAACCCTCCAGCGCCTGTTCGGCACCACCCAGCAACAACCCGGTTTCGCCAACCTGCTGACCGAACCAGTGTTCGGCGGCGTGTGGAATCGCCCCGGCCTGGCGCTGCCGGACCGCATGCTGTGCGTCATCGCCGCCCTCGGGACCGGCCCGCGGTTGCGCCCGCTGCGCCGTCATATCGTCGCCGGGTTGGAACTGGGTCTGACGCCCGCTTCTATCCGTGAAATCCTCGTGCAATGCGCCCTGTACGCCGGGTTCGCGGCCGCCGAGGAAACCTTGGCTCTGGCCGCCGAGGTGTTCGCCGACCGCGGCATCCCCTTCCCCGCCGACCCGCCGGAAGACGCCTCCCTGGAGGAACTCACCGCTCGTGGTGCCGAACTGATGCGTACGTTGCACGGCGCACGGGCCAGCCAGGGTTACGCGGCGCCGGACAACCCCACGACCGGGGCGCTGTACCCCACCGCCATCCAATACGGTTATGGCGAGATCTGGTTCCGCCCCGGCCTGGAACGCCGCCAGCGCGCGCTGGTCGCCGTGGCCGGCTTCACCGCGCTGCGGCTGCCGGAGCAAGTGGGAAAATTCGGACAGTCCGCGTTGAACGTGGGGCTGACCAAGACCGAGGTGATCGAGGCCATCATCCAGACCGCGCCATACACCGGGTTTCCGCCGGCGTTGAACGCGCTGGGGGCACTCAGCACCGCGTTCGCCTAACCCCCGCTGGATTGCAGCCAAGGCTCCGTCGCCCAAAGCTTGCCGAGGTCGACGCGCTCGCGTTCGACCAGGGCGGTCCATTCGGGACCGGCCATCCAGGTTGGCAGGAAGCCACTGGCGTCGGCCAACGCCAGAAAATCCGGGTCGGCGACGATGCCCTTCAGCGCTGCGATCAATCTGCCCGCCATCTCGTCCCCAATCCCAACCGGCGTCGCCAGACCGCGACGGATGGAGGCTGACAGGTTGACCCCAGCCTCCAGCAGGATTGGCAGATCGGGTAACACCCCGAAGCGGTTGCGGGCCGCGAGGCCAAGCCCCACCAGCTGCCGGTCTCGCAGCCCGGCGATCGCGTCCGAAAGGCCCAGCGCGGCGGCCGACACGTTGCCGGCCAGCACCGCCCGAGCGGCGGCGGCGGCGGAGGGAAAGGTCACCACGTTGAGTCGAGTTTGGGTCACAATCTGCAACCGCACCACCGCCAGATGCGGCGGGCTGCCCGGCGGCGGCGTGCCCAGCGGAACCGCGTCCTGATCGGCGCCGGCGCGCTGGATCATGTCCTGCACGGACTCCAGCGGTGCGGATGCCGGGGAGACGAAGGCTATCGGCTCCCGCTCCACCGCACCCAGCAAGCGCAGGCGCTGCATAAGGGAGGCATCGTGCCGGTCGATCATGCGGGCGGCCAGGGTGGGCGTCGCGACCCAGCCCAGGGTCAGGCTGCGTGACGGTGCGTCCATCAGGGCTCGGATGGCGTTCATCCCCGCCTCCCCCGGCACGTTATGGACGGCGAAATCGAGCCCCGGCATGAACCGGGACAAAAACGGGACGAACGCGCGCGCACTGAGGTCGTAGCCGGACCCTTCGGTGGCACCCACCAGAACGGAGACGGTATAAGGCCTGGGATTGACCCGCACGGCGCGCGCGGGGCGCACCGACAAAAGCGCGACCGAACCGGACAATACGGTTCGGCGCGAAATCACGGCTCCATGGCCGGGGAATCTTTCGTCACCGGCGCCGCGGCATCGCGGCGCAGGCGCTGCTCCCCCAGGAACAGCAGAATGGGGGCGGCGATGAAAATGGAGGAGGACGTGCCGACCACGATACCGAACAGCATGATCGTGGCGAAGCCGGAGATCGACTGGGCGCCGAAAATCGCCAGCGGCAGGCTCGCGAGGAACACCGTCATGGACGTGCCCAAGGTGCGGTTCAGCGTTTCATTGATCGACAGATCGATCAGTTCCCGAAGCGGCATGGTCTTATATTTGCGCAGGTTTTCGCGCACCCGGTCGTAGACCACGACCTTGTCGTTGGTGGAATAACCCAGGACGGTCAGGATGGCGGCGACCATCACCAGATCGAACTCGATGCGGGTGATCGCGAGGAAGCCGATGGCCTTGGTGACGTCCAGGATCAAAGTAGCCACTGCGCCGACGGCGAACTGCCATTCGAAGCGGAACCAGATATAGGCCAGGATCATCAGCAGGCTGATGCCAAGCGCCAACAGCCCGTTGCGGAACAGCTCGGCCGACACGCTGGCGCCCACCGCGTCGGTGCGCATGATTCGGGTGCCGGGCGCCGCCTTCTCCAGTGCGGCCCGGACCTGTGAAACCGCCTGTTGGGTGGCCTGCTCGTTGGGCTGGGTGCCCAGGCGGATCAGCACTTCCGAAGCGTCGCCGAAGCGCTGTACGCCCTGGGTGTGGATGTGCGCCTCGGTGAGGGCCGCGCGGATCTGGGCGAAATCGGCCGGCCCCACGGTCCGCACCTGCATCACGATGCCGCCGGAGAAGTCGATGCCCAGGTTGAGACCGGGGTAGAAGAACAGCACCACCGAGGCGGTCGACAGCACGGCCGAGACGAGCAGGCCGAGGAACCGGCCCTTCATGAACTGGAAGTGGGTCTGATCCGGGGCGAGGCGGAGGCGTGGTTTGATGAACATTTTTGCGAATCTCAGACCGGCAGCAGCTTGGGTTTGTTGGCCACGTACCAGCGCGCAACCAGCAGGCGGGTCAACATCCAGGACGTGAACATCGACGTGGCGATGCCCAGTGTGATCGTCACCGCGAAGCCCTTCACGGGACCGGAGCCGAACGCGAACAGCATCACGTGCGCCAGGAAGGCCGTCGCATTACTGTCGAAGATGGTCCGAAAGGCTCGGTTGAATCCATGTTCGAGTGCCTGTAACGGTGGGCGGCCGAGCTTCTGTTCTTCGCGGATACGCTCGTTGATCAGAATATTGGCGTCGACGGCCATGCCGAGGGTGAGAAGGATACCGGCCATGCCTGGGAGCGAAAGTGTGGCCTCCAGCAACGACATGATGGCCAGCATCAGCACCAGGTTGACCACCAGCGCGAGGTTGGCGAACCAGCCGAACAGCCCGTAGAAGACGCCCATGAAGGCAATGACCAGCACGAAGCCGACCGCGAGGGAGATCGCGCCGGCCTTAATGCTGTCCGCGCCGAGTTCGGGGCCGACGCTGCGTTCCTCGATCACCGTCAGCGGTGCCGGCAGGGCGCCGGCGCGCAGCAGGGTCGAAAGATCGTTGGCGCTGGCGGCGGTGAAGGAGCCGCTGATCTGCCCCCGCCCGCCGGTGATGGCGCTGCGGATGACCGGGGCGCTGATGACCTTGTCATCCAGCACGATGGCGAAGCGATGGTTGACGTTGGCGGTGCTGATGTCGGCGAAGCGGCGGGCGCCGGCGGAATTGAAGGTGAAGTTCACCACCCACTCCCCGGTTTGCGAGTCGGTTCCGGCCCTGGCATCGGTCAGGTCGGCTCCATCGACGTCGATCCGTTTGCGGACGGCGATCTTCGAGCCGGGACGGTCCTGTTCCGGCAGGAAATCCACACCCGGCGGCGCCGGGCCATTGCCGTTGGCATTGGCGGACTCGTCCACCAGACGGAATGTCATATGGGCGGTCTTGCCGATCAGCCGCTTGATGCGGTCGGGGTCGCCGATACCGGGGAGCTGGACGACGATCCGCCCCTCCCCCTGCTGGGCGATCTGGGGATCGACCACGCCGGTTTCGTCGATGCGGCGGCGCACGATCTCGATCGACTGCTGCACCGCACCGGTGGCCCTAGCGTGCAGCGCGACCGGGGACAGGGTCAGCGTGATGGTGCCGTCGTCGTTCGACAGCAACGTCAGATCCGGCGTGCCGGAGTTATTATCGATGGAAATCAGCGACTTGAGCGCTGTCACCGCGGAGGCGGTCTTTGAGGGATCGCGCAGCCGAAGGAAAATCTGGTTCTGGTCCGGGCGAGCTTCCAGCGTCTGATAGAAGATGGCGCCGGGGCGCAGCGCCTGCCGGACGCCGTCCATCAGGCTATCCAAACGCTCCTTCAGGACGGCTTTCATGTCGACCTCCAGCAGCAAGTAACTGCCGCCTTGGAGATCGAGGCCGAGATGCACGGTGCGCCATGGGAGCCAGGATGCCGGCGCCTTCATGGCGTTGGGGATGCACAGCAACAGGCCGATCAGGCAGGCGCCGAGGATCGCGTAGGTCTTCAGGCGGCTGAAGTACATCATGGGGTCGCGGGGGAGTCCTGGTTACAGTCTGGGGGGTGCTATGCGGTGGGGTGGGAATTGTCCAGGGGGTCGCGTTCTATTGGATCGCCCCGTCAAATCGTTTACCCGGCGCCGACAATCCGCAGCGCGCTGGCCTGGGCCGGATCAGGCGGCGCGTTTGTATTGCATGCAGCCCTGGGCGATCGCGATCTCGAGGATCGCGGGTCCGTCCAAGGCCGGCAACGGCAGTACCGCGCCGCCGCCGGTCCAGCGCCGGAGCAGATCACCCTCTCGCTCCACCGCCCACCAACCCTGTGTCAGGCTGGGATGATCCAGCGGAATGTCCAGCACATCCGAACCCTGGTTCAGCCTGACCCGTTCCACATAGACCCCCAGGCATCGGCGATCTTCCAGCCATGGTCGCGAGACCGTAGGCGTCGCGGCGCGGGATACGATGCGGACATCCGTGACGCCGGTTTGCAGCACGAACTGATAATGCCCGTTCCGAATGCTGAGCGGTCGCAATCTCCGTCCGTCGGCGACGATGACCAGGTCCGCATCGTTCGTTACGTCCGCCGCCGGAACCGGCTGGCCCAAAATCGCGGCACGATCCGCCAGGCGTTGCCACTCCGGCCGTACGCTGGCCGCATCCCAGACCAAGGGCACGCAGGACCCCACCGCTCGGTCGGGACAATCCGTTGCCGATGTCAAATCGGGATGCAGATGCAACGGCAAGTCCGCGTCGGCGAAGAAGCCCCGGTTTCCGGTATCGAGGTAGCTTTCGGCGGGGAGGCCCTCGGCCAACAAAATGGCGTGGGTATCGAGTTCGACGTGAAAATAATCCACCGAAGCGAGGCCGCGTTCGAACCGGATCGTTGTGCCGTTGACCAACTGACGGGCACAAATCAGCTTGCCGCCAACGAGAATTCCGTGGTCGGGGGAAACCATGAGATCGCGGTACGGCACATCGGCGGCGAAGGCATCGCGCTGGATAAGGACCGGTGCGACCGAATCCGGCCGGGGATGCGCGGTGAGATCGATCCGGCGATGGCCGATCCATTTCACCGGAACAAATGCGATACCGTCCGGCCCCTGCGTGGCGACCGGGTCGCCGGGCGCCAAGGCTTCAATCGCCGTTTCTCCGTCCGGTGTCGCGATCCGCGTGCCGCGGCAATAGCATAGGCTGTAACCAAGGACCTGTAGCACCTGTTGGTCGGTGGTTGTGATGAGACCCACCTGACCGATCGGACCGTCGGCGAACGCATCGTTATTGACCGTGCCGGCCCAGTCGGCCACGTCAGCGCCGTTGGCGACGGCGGTCGGCGTCTCGAAGAGTTGCGTAACCGTCGAGCCGTTATACGAGAAGTAGGAAGGTGCGTTGACGTTATAGCCGCTGACGAACGGCTCATCGCGCACGCCCGCCGGCGCGCCGATCGGATTGGTGTCGAGTCCGTTGGCCGCCGTATACCGGAACATATCCAGGAGGGTATATTTGCCGCTGGTCGCATTTGCGCTGCGGCCAAGAACTTCCGAAATCTCGTGTTCGAGCGTACCGATTGCGTCGTTGTTGGTGGAGCCGACGCTCGATTGCGTCCAGGCCCAATTTTGAGATGTCGATTTGTCCAGCCCAACCGACCCGCCAATGGGTATGCCGGACGTGTTAAAACCGAGCGCCGTCGCCTCCGCGGTTGCGATCGAAAAGACCGAACCGCCGGTAGGGTCGGTTGTCGGCAGCGAAGCGACGGCCGCGATCTGCACCGCCGACGTGGTCTCGGTTTTCACGACCTGGGTGTAGAGATCCGCGTAGGTCGTAGAGTACTGATACGTGCTGCTCTGGCCGCTTGCTCCCGCGGAGATGGGACTGCCGCCGGCCTCACCCCAGCCAAAAGCGATATTGACCGTGATCGGCGTGGAGATCAGGTTCTGGAAGGCCTGAATGGCTGATTGGACCGCGGCGACGTAATTATTGTAGGTCGTTAGGTCGGATTGCTGGAGATTTGTGACAGAGGTGTCATAGGACGCCACGATTGTAATATGCGTGGCCAGGTTGGTACTGGTTGGGATCGGCGCCGACACCGATACGGTCGTTCCCGTCAATACCGCACCGGCCGACGTGTGCCCGGTCTGCTCCGACGCGACGAGCACCGAGGCATCCGCGATAACCGGGTCGCCGCCGTTCAAGCCCATTCCATGGTCGAGGTTCGGAAGCGACGAGTCTCCCGTGGTGTCATCGAGCTGGTTTCCCGATGCGTCGGTCAGGTTCCCGTGCCGATGCAGTAAATCGTTCATTCCTTTTAACCCCTGAAAACTTCGCGTCTCGGGTTATCTTTTACTGCACCGAACTGAGACCGCATAGCAAGCCGCGGTTTACACATTTTCGCCCGGCGTCGGCCTGGGCCGATGATAAACGTCAAACAATTCAATTGACATAGGCCCCGCCGTTCACGTGCATCGATTGGCCGGTGATATAGCGGGCCTCATCGGAGCACAGGAACCGCACCATCGCCGCGATCTCATCCGGCTTGCCGCGGCGACCCAGCGGGGACTCCGGCAGGGCCGAACGGCCGTGGTTGCCGCCGGCGGCGAACCCGCGGATGGTTTCGATCGATCCGGGAACGACCGTGTTGACCGTGATATTGTATTCCGCCAGTTCCTTCGCCAGCGCGCGCGTCAGGCCGATCATGCCGGCCTTGGCGGTGATCGCGTGCACCCGGCCCTTGGTGCCGACATGGGACGAAATGCCGCCGAGGTTGACGATCGTTCCGCCTCCAGCGGCGATGATGTGCGGCGCGGCGGCGTGGGCGCAGTAGAACGCGCCGTCGATCGTTGTCCCCATGATTTCGCGCCATTCGGCCGGGGTCAGGTCGAGGAATTTAGTCTGCCGGCGGATCGAGGCGTTGTTGACCAGCACGTCCAGCCGGCCGAACCGGGCGACGGTGGCCTCGACCAGCGCTTTGGCCTGTTCGGGGTCGGAGATGTCGGCGAGGTACATGTCGGCTTCCCCGCCCGCTTCGTTCACCAAACGCACGGTTTCGCGGCAATCGGCCTCCGACTGGCGGGCTGTGACCATCACGCCGAACCCGTCGCGGGCGAGGTGCTGGGCAATCGCCCGGCCGATATTCATGGCGCTGCCGGTGACCAGGGCCACCTTTGCTTCGTCGGTCATGGCGGAGTCCTCCTTGGATGCGGCCGATTGGACTCCGAATGGCCGATGGTGTGCAATAGGTGGGTATCATCGTCCCCTCAGGAGGAAACCATGGCAACGCCCCCGTCCGCATCCCGCGACGCCGTTCGCGCGACCGTCCCCTATATGATCGAGATGACCGAGAAGGTGCTGTTCGGCGACATCTGGGAACGCCCGAACCTGTCCAAACGCGACCGCAGCCTGATCGTCTGCGCGACCCTGATCGCGACGTATCGTCCCGAGCAGCTGCGTGGCCATTTGCAGCGCGCGCTGGATAATGGGGTGACGAAGGACGAGATCTCCGAGATGATCACGCACCTTGCGTTCTATTCCGGCTGGCCGGCGTCGATGACAGCGGCGAATATCGCCAAGGACATTTTCGCGGCGAACCCGTAAGGAGCCTTCCCGATGAAAGCCGGTTTTATTGGCCTGGGCACCATGGGTGCCAGCATGGCCGCGAATTTGCAAACGGGTTTCCAGACCACTGGAAATACCGTTTTGGTCCACGACGTGCGCAAGGAAGCCGCGGCGCCGCATATCGCGAACGGCGCCATCTGGGCCGACAGCCCGAGGGCATTGGCGGCGGAATGCGACGTGATTTTCTCGTCTTTGCCGGGTCCTGTCGAGTTCGATGCCGTTTCCTATGGCGACAACGGCATTCTTGCCGGTGTGCGCAAGGGTGCGGCGTATTTCGACCTCACCACCAACTCCCCCACCACGGTGCGGAAAGCCCATGCGGATTACGTTGCCAAAGGCGCGCATCTGTTCGATGCGCCCGTTAGTGGCGGGCCGCGCGGCGCGTTCACCGGCAAGCTGGCGATTTGGTGCGGCGGCGATTCGGATGTGTTCGACAAGTGGAAGCCGGTTCTGGATATGATTGGCGACCAGGCCAGCTACATCGGCCCAATTGGCGCGGGTTCGGTGGCCAAATTGGTACACAATTGTTACGGATACATCGCCACAGCGGCGGCGGCCGAGGTGTTCAGCATGGGCGTGAAAGCCGGCATCGAGCCGCTGGCGATCTGGGAAGCGGTGCGTCAGGGCGCGATCGGCCGACGTGGCGCGTTCGAATCGATGACCGATCAGTTCTTGCCGAATAAATACGAACCCGCGGCGTTTGCGTTGCGGTTGGCGCATAAGGACGTTTCGCTGGCAACAGCTTTGGGGCGGGAGCTGAACGTGCCGATGCGTTTGGCCAATCTGGCTCTGGCCGATTTGTCGGAAGGCTTGAACCGCGGCTGGGGCAACCGGGATTCTCGGTCGATCATGGTGCTTCAAACCGAGCGTGCGGGCATCGAGATTAAGGTCGATCCGCAGCGGTTGACCGAGGCTATGGAGAAGAATCGGGGCTGACATTTCGGTGGTGCCATCTGGGAGGGGTTTTTCTGGGTGGCACCTCCGGAACAGTTTCCCCACGAAGGGCACGAAGACTCAAAGCCACGAAGATTCGCGAAGCGATGGCATCGGCGCTTGTGCGTCCGCATCACCGATATCGGCTGGCTGAACTGCCGCACATTTTGTTATGGCGGCGTCGCCGCCGAAGTCGTCCTTCGCGATTCTTCGTGGCTTTGAGTCTTCGTGCCCTTCGTGAGGAACCTGCCGGAAGAACAAACCACACCGATCCCGCAAATTTACCTGCCGCGTTAACCGGATATTAACCCCTGCCGAGTAGGCTGCCCGAGCAACCGAAAGGCAACCGACCATGTTCCAAGACCAGTACAGCAACCGTGTCATAGGTCTCGCAATCGACGTGCATCGCATGTATGGCCCCGGCATGCTGGAATCCGCCTACGAGGACATCCTTTGTATCGAACTCACTGAGGCCTGCATACCGTTCGAACGTCAGGTTTTCATCCCGACCATTCACAAGGGACACACGATCCACCGCACATACCGCGCCGATATCGTGATCGGCGACGATCTGGTCGTGGAACTCAAAGCCGTCGACAGGATTACCCACGCTCATGAAGCACAGATGGTCACGTATCTGCGCCTGAGCGGCCGGCGCGTCGGTCTGTTATTTAACTTCAACGCGGCACGACTGAAAGATGGCATGAAACACTTTGTCAACTAGCCCGCAACGCCTCGACAATTCGCTCCACATCCGCACCCGAATTGTAGCCATGAAAACTGAACCGCACCCGTCCGTGCCCATTCCACGCCCATACGCCCTGTTCGGCCATCGCATCGACAATCGCACGCGCCCTGGGGCTGGCCACGCAGACGCTCGCGCCATGGCGTGATGGATCGCGCGGTGTGGTCGAGACAATCTGCAATGCCTCCAGCCGCTCCAACAGCGCAACCGTCAGACCTTGAACGTGCGCCAACACGTCTTTCATGTCGAATCGAGACAAATAATCCAGCGCCCCGTTCAACACGTAAATTGACGCATGCGCCGGATTGCCGCGGGTGAAGCGCATGGCATCGTCGCGCAGTGGCGGCACCGGATCGTAGCCCTCGGACGCGGAGCCCAGCGAATTCCAGCCGGCGGTCACCGGCATCCAGTTCGGTTGGCGCTTCTGGTTCCAATACGCAACAGCGACGCCCGTCGTTCCCAGCATCCATTTGTAGCAGGCGGAAAAAGCAAAATCGGCGATTGACGCCTCGATTGGCAAATACCCGGATGCCTGGGTGTAATCCACCACCAGCGCTGCCCCCACCCGGTCCGCCGCACGCCGTATCGGCCCCAGATCGAACCGCTCCCCGGTCAGATACGAAACCGCGCTGACGCCGATCAGGCGCGTGCGATCGTTGACCAGGTCCGCCACCCGATCCGGTTCGCCGCCATGCGCGGTGCGCAGCTCGATCGCCGGCGACCGCCGCAGCGCGAAGGGCCCGACGACCGAGGGATATTCGTGCGCGTCGATGCAGATGTTGTCGCCGGCGCGCCAATCCAGGCTTTCGGCGACGATGGACACGCCCTCGGCCACATTGGATACGAACCCGATCTCGTCGTGCCCGACGTGCCACAGCCGCGACAAACCCGCCCTGGCGCGCTCGATGTGAGTTTCCTGGCCGTGGCGGCCGGGCATGCCGTTGCTTTTGTCCTCAGCGTATCGCAGCAACGCTTGGTCGTGGCTGTGCAGGAACGGTGTCTCCCCGGCCGCGCAGACATGCGCGATTCCGGGGGCCAAACGGAAGTCGGCCGGATCGAACAGCGGGCCCATCATGCCTCCGGCGAGGTAACGGTTCCGGCGGTAATACCACCGTCGATGACCAGCGTATGACCGGTGGTGAAACTCCCGGCGGCCGAGGCCAAAAATACTGCCGCCCCAGCGATTTCGTCGGGTTCCCCGATGCGCTGCAACGGCGCCTGGCTGGTGGTCTTTTTGTAGCGAACCGGATCCTCCCACAGGGCCCGGGCAAAGTCGGTGCGCACGAGGCCGGGTGCAATGGCGTTGGCACGGATGCCGGACGGCCCCCATTCGACGGCGATATTTCGGATCAGCGCCATGTCGGCGGCTTTGGAGATGCCGTAGATGCCGATCTGCGGCTGCCCGATAAGGCCGCCGATGGACGAAATAATGGTGAAGGAACCCCCGCCGCGCGCCACCATGTGCGGGATGGTCATGTTCGCGAGCTGGAAATTAGCCCGCACATTGGTCGCCATGACGCGGTCGAACACCTCATCCGACGCGCCGGCCGCCGGACCGAAATACGGGTTGATACCGGCATTCGCGACCACGATGTCGATGCCGCCGCATTGTGCCACGGTCTGGTCCACCAGGTTCTGCAACTGCTCCCGCCGGCCGACATGGCAGGGGATGGACACCGCCTTCCAGCCCTCGGCGCGGATTTCCGCGACAACGGCCTCGCACGCGTCTTCCTTGCGGCTCGACACCACCACGGTCGCGCCGTGTTCGGCCATGCGGCGCGCGATGGCGAGTCCGATACCCTTTGTGGAGCCGGTGACTATGGCAATTTTTCCGGTCAGGTCGAACAGCGATGACATTTGGTGGGTTTCCTTCGACTTGGTTCGGTCAGTATGAGTGCGGAAACGGCTTGCATCAACATTCGCTAGGCGACGCCTCCCCACAGTGCCAGTGTCGTGTCACCGACGTCGATCGGAATTGCAGAGGGCAACATGACGCCTACAACCACGCCGGGTCTGCTGCACCGCGACCGCACCATAGCTGGACCTGGATTCAGCCGCTGGATGGTACCCCCGGCGGCGCTATGCGTGCATTTGTGCATCGGCCAAGCCTACGCGATCAGCGTGTTTAACCTGCCGATGACCAGGCTGATCGGCATCTCAGCCGCCGCACCCACCGACTGGAAACTAACCGAGATCGGATGGATTTTCAGCATCGCGATCGTGTTCCTCGGCCTGTCGGCCGCGATCATGGGGCGCTGGGTGGAAGACGGCGGGCCGCGACGGGCGATGTTTACCGCGGCGTTGCTGTGGGCCAGCGGATTCCTGATTTCGGCTGTGGGCGTGAACATCCACAACATCTGGCTGATTTACCTCGGCTATGGGGTACTGGGCGGCTGCGGGCTAGGGATCGGCTACATTTCGCCGGTTTCGACGTTGATCAAATGGTTTCCGGACCGACCCGGCATGGCCACGGGCATGGCCATCATGGGGTTCGGGGGCGGGGCTTTCATCGCTTCGCCGCTCTCGGTTTGGCTGATGGGGCAATTCACCACCGCCACGCATGTCGGGGTGATGGAAACGTTCGTGATCCTCGGCGTCGTCTATTTCTGCTTCATGATGGTCGGCTCCGCCATCGTCCGCCTGCCACCGCCCGGCTGGGCGCCGGAGGGTTACGTCCCGCCGTCTGAATCCAGGTCGATGATCACCGCGCACAACGTCTACGTGTATGAGGCACTGAAAACCCCGCAGTTCTGGATGATCTGGATCGTTCTCTGCATGAACGTATCCGCCGGCATCGGCGTTCTCGGGCAGGCGTCCGCCATGAGTCAGGAGATGTTCCCCGGCAAGGTGACCGCTGTCGCGGCGGCCGGTTTCGTCGGGCTGCTCAGTCTGTTCAACATGGGCGGGCGGTTCTTCTGGGCTTCGATCTCCGACTACATCGGGCGCAAGAACACCTATATGGTGTTCTTCACGCTGGGGTTCATCCTATACGCGACGGTGCCGAGTATCGGGCAGGCCGGAAGCCTTAGTCTGTTCGTGCTGTGCTTCTGCGTGATCCTGAGCATGTATGGCGGCGGTTTCGCCACCGTCCCGGCCTATCTGAGGGACATGTTCGGCACCCGTTACGTCGGTGCCATCCACGGCATGTCGCTGACCGCGTGGTCGACGGCGGGCATCCTCGGGCCGGTGTTGGTGAATTACATCCGCCAATACAACTTGGATCACGGCGTAGCCTCTCGCGCTGCCTA
>JANXTL010000133.1 GCA_025352375.1 Acetobacteraceae bacterium
AAGCCTCATATCCGAGAATATACCCGACTTGGGCTAGACGGAAAATTCTTTAGAGGCCCTGAGTACCCGGACGATGCTTGGTATGAGGCTATAGTCAATGCTTGCGTTCACCGTTCATATAATATGAGGAACCAGACTGTCTTTGTTAAAATGTTCGATTCGAGATTGGAAATTGAGAGCCCGGGCGGATTTCCGCCCGGCATAACGCCTGAGAATATTTTTAACCATAGCATACCGCGCAACAGGCGCCTTTTTGAGGCACTATTTTATCTGAAATTCGTACTATGCGCTCATGAAGGAACTCGACGAATGAGAGATATGATGCAGGAATTCGGATTGCCAGTCCCTCGATTTTCACAATCTGACGTAGATGGCATCACGGTCCGTGTTACTCTGGAAAATAATATCGCGTTTAGGAAGCAATACATCGACAGCCGAGCGATTGAGATAATAGGCCACCACCAATTCAAATCTCTCTCCGAGAAAGAGCGAACGCTGGTTAACTATGCGGCAGAGCACCACAAGGTGACTGTATCCGACGCTGCTCGGGTCGTTAGGGGAGGCTGGAAGCAGATCAAGTCTATTTTGGAGGGCTTGTGTGCCCGTGGCGTCATGCAGAGGATTTCTCCGATGGAGATAGAAAGAGACCCTAAGGCTCATTATGTTCTAGCTGAATTCGACCATGTGGGAATTCCGATCCCCGCCAACCCTTCGAGTGAGCCATGAAAAATCCACCGATGCAAAAACCGCCAGAGCAAATCCAACGCTTCATCGATCTCGCCCGCGAACTAGGTTGCGATGAGGATGAAGCCACGTTCAAGGCGAAACTGGGGCAGGTCGCCAGGAAGAAGCCGAAGGACGACCCGAAGCAATCTGAAAGGTGATGCAGACAATCATTCGTCTGGTGGCCGGCGTTGGCGGGCTTGTGGCCCTGGTTGGGGGGCGTGGGGTTTGCCTCCAACCGAGGGTGCAAAGTCGGCACTAGCTTGTTGTGCGGCCTAGTCGTGTTAATCGCCTTCGCCATGCTCCTTTTTGCGCTCGGCATAAAGGTTGAAGCAGACGATTATTAATATATTAGGTTATTATACCTTGTGTTTGTAAAGTGCATAATCGCCCAGCGACGCTGGATTAGAGCGTGATCGCCTGAGGTTGACTTCAACCTCGGGCGTGAATCACCCTCTCAAACAAAGGCTTAGACCATGATCCAACGCCGAGATTGCATGCAACCTCAAACGATCATGGTCTAGGCCATCGATGGCGGTTCGCGCACGCGTGCCCGTTTCGGTTCGATCCCTTTGGCATTATCCTGGTGGCAAGAAGCTTTGGGAGAAAACGCATGAACTTCGATTTTTCCGACGATCTGAAGCAGCTCCGCGATCAGGCACGGCGGTTTCTGTCGGAACAATGCACGCCTGCCGTGGTCCGCCGCTCCTTGGACGGGCAGGAAACCTTCGCCGCCGGTCTGTGGAAAGAAATGGCCGAGATGGGCTGGATCGGTGCCGCCATCCCGGAACAATACGGCGGCGCCGGCCTTGGCTACGAAGGCCTGTGCGTCCTGGCGGAGGAAATCGGCCGAGCGGTGGCGCCGGTGCCATTTTCGTCGTCGGCTTATCTCGCGAGTGAGGCCATTTTGCTGGCCGGCACCGAAGCGCAGAAGAAATCCTGGCTGCCCCAACTGGCCGATGGGTCGGTCATCGGGTGCTTCGCCCTGGCCGAGGGGACCGGCAATCCCGATCCGCGCAACGTCCGGGTGCGGATGGCCGGTGGCCGTCTGACCGGCAGCAAGTGGCCGGTCGCCGACGGCGGCATCGCCCATATCGCCATCGTCGCCGCCCGGGACGAAGCGGGGGAGATCGCGTTTTACCTCGTTGACCTCGCGAACGTGCCCAAACGCACCCTCACCACCCTCGACCCGTCCCGCGACCACGCTCGCTTGGAGCTCGACGGCGTGCAGGCCCAGAAGCTGGGCGAAGCCGGCGGTTGGGCCAGTGTGCAAGCCTTGCTGGATCGCGTCGCCATAATGATGGCATTCGAGCAGGTGGGCGGCGCCGACGCGTCGTTGCAGATGGCGCGCGGTTACGCGATGGAGCGGTTTGCGTTCGGGCGCCCCATCGGATCGTTCCAGGCCATCAAGCACAAGCTCGCGGACATGTATGTCGCGCTGGAGCTGGCGCGGTCCAATGCGTATTACGGCGCCTGGGCGTTGTCCGCCGGGTCATCGGACATACCGCTGGCGGCCGCGGTGGCAAGGGTTTCCGCGACCGAGGCGTTCCATCTGGCATCGAAAGAAAACATCCAGACCCATGGCGGGGTCGGTTTCACCTGGGCGGTGGATTGCCACCTGTATTATCGCCGGTCGAAAAATCTCGCGCTGGCGTTTGGCGGCCCGCCGTTCTGGAAGAACCGGCTGGTCGATCTGCTCGAAACGAAAAACGCGGCTCAAGGGAGGTAACAATGGACTTCAACGACACCCCGGAAGAAGCCGCGTTTCGCGCCGAAGCGCGCGCCTTTCTGTCGGCCAACGCCCAACCCAAGGCCGGTTCGCGCCCCACCCTGCGTCAGGGCGGCATGGACGCGGCCGGCGTCGAACAAGCCAAAGACTGGCAGGCGAAAAAGGCCGATGCCGGCATGGCGGGTCTGACCTGGCCCAAGAAGTTCGGCGGGCGGGAAGCCTCGCCCATCCTCCAGGTGATCTACAACCAGGAGGAGGAAGACTTCACCGTGCCCCGCGGCCTGTTCGAAATCGGCCTGGGCATGTGTATTCCCACCATGATGGCTTATGCCAAGCCGGAACAACTCGACCGCTACGTTCAACCCGCGCTACGCGGGGAAGAAGTGTGGTGCCAGTTGTTCAGCGAACCCGCCGGCGGGTCCGACCTCGCGGCGCTGCGCACCCGAGCCGAGCCGGACGGCGACGACTGGGTGATCAACGGGCAGAAGATATGGACGTCCGGCGCCCATCTGTCCGACTTCGGCATCGTCGTCGTGCGAACCGACCCCAACAAACCGAAGCATGAGGGGCTGACGTTCTTCTTCCTGGACATGAAATCCCCCGGCGTCGAAATCCGCCCGATCCACCAGATGTCGGGTGCCCGGCATTTCAACGAAGTCTTTTTCACCGACGTCCGCATCCCCGACGCCCAGCGGCTTGGCGGTGTGGGGCAGGGGTGGAAGGTGTCGCTGACGACGCTGATGAACGAGCGTCTGGCGGTGGGGGAGACACCGCGCCCGGACGTTGACGACCTTCTGGCGCTAAGCCGGTCGGTCACGCTGGATGGCGAACCGGCGATCCGTGACTCCGCCGTGCGGGAACGCATCGCCGATCTGTATGCGCGGTCCCAGGGTTTGAAATTCACCCGGTTCCGCACCATGACCGCCTTGTCGCGCGGCGAAACGCCGGGGCCGGAAAACTCCATCGCCAAGCTGGTTAACGGCACGAAATTGCAGGACATCGCCAGCTTCGGCCTGGATTTGATCGGCAGTGCCGGTCTGGTCGTCGACGACGATCTGACCGAGGCCTACGGCATGTTCCAGTCGGCGCTGCTGTCGTCGCCGAGCCTGCGGATCGCGGGCGGGTCCGACGAAATCCTGCGCAATATCATCGCGGAGCGGGTGTTGGGACTGCCGCCGGACATTCGCGCCGACAAGGGCATCCCGTTCAACCGCGTCCCCACCGGGACGCGGTGACCCCCCTTGAACAATCGGCCGGCACCGACCATTTTCGTGGCATGACCCAAAAACCACCCATTCTGGAAATGACCATCGAGGGTGACTTCGTCGATCCTCCCCGGATGCCGCGGGTTCCGTTCGGTACCCGTGTGCTGATCTGGGCCTCCGTGGTCGCCGCTATCGCTATCGCCGGCGCGGTGGCGGTGTTCGCGTTGTCGCTGCTGGCGGTGATGATTCCGATCGCGCTGGTTGCCGCGGTGATCGCCTACGGGGTGTTCCGCTACCAGATGTGGCGTAACGGCGGCCCGATCCAGTGGGTTCGCCGTCCCTAGAGCGTGATCGCCTGAGGTTGAATTCAACCTCGGGCGTGAATCACACTCTCAAACAAAGGCTTAGACCATGATCCAACGCCGAGATCGCGTGCAACCTCAAATGATCATGGTCTAAGCAGGCGGTTTGTCGCTGGCTGGCGGTTTGGGTGCCTTGCCAGCGAGCAAATTGCCGAACACCGTAATAAATTGGGACAGAATGTCGTGCACCAGATCGGCGGAAAACCCGCCCAGCAGTGCCAGAACCGGCTGACCGAACGCACTCAGCGGATTGCTTGCGTTGGGGGTACTGCCGACCAGCGCGCCGTAGACTACCTGCGACAGAATGATCCCCGAGATCATCCCCATCACCAACCGCGTCCAATAGCTGCTTTCGAACCGCATCTCGTAGGTGCAGGTGGAGATATACCGGTCGAGCCGGCGTAAATTCGCCAGCGACGCACCGACGGCCGATGCCGCCACGAGGAATATCTCGACGCACAACAAATCGAGGCCGTTCAGATTCAGCAGGCCTTTCGTCATATTAACGGCATTGACACGGTTTGATAACGAAATACCCAGCAACAGTATCAATGAGAATATCGCGATCGTCTGCATCCAGCGCACCAGCGGCACCGCGCCGAAGGTTTGCCAGACGGGGTGGCCGCGCCGTTGCTCCACCAGCAGCAGCAGCGATCCAGGCTTCGCCGGCGCGATGAGTCGCGTCAGGCCGTAATGAGCGGTGGCCAAGGCCGTCATTTGGGATTCCGCATCGGCGAGCGCCTCGGGCTCGACCGCTGGCAGCGCCTTATCGACCTGTGCCATTAGGTCCGGGGGTACACCGACGCCGGTTGCAAGCGAGTACACGACCATTGCCTCCAACTCGCGCTCCATCCGGCTTTCAATCCGGCCGTGCGGCGTCGCCGAAGCCTCGGACTTCCGGTGACGCCTGACGGAGAGCAGTTGTTCTACCGAACCGGTCGTTGTCTCGATCGTATCCATCTTCGTCATCCCTGGGCTTCCCCGAGTGGCATTTTCATTCTTTCGGAGTGTACCACGGGCCGCGTTGAGATGCGATACAGACAGTACGATCTCCACCGGCGCGGCGACGAATATCCGCCGATCTCGGATTAGTTGCCCGCGTTGGGCCCGCACCAACCCGGCAGGTAACTGGCCTGACGATCCTGCGCGAGTGCCAGCGCTTGCTTCAAGGCTTGCCCGAAATCGTCCGACACCAGCTTCGCTTTAATGTTGCGGCGCAAGTAATCGGCCCATAGGAACTCGCTGTAGAAAGCGGTGTCCTTGGCATAACCGCCGTGCTGCCGCACTTCCCCCGCCAGGGACCGGTAGGGATCGTCCTTCATCCCCGTCACGACTTTCGGAATGTCATCGTGGGTGCGTAGTTTGCCGGAGGCATCGTAAATGTGCATCCAGTTCTTGTGCGCCAGAACGAACCAGAAGGTTTCTTTGTCCAGGTGGCTCAGATCCGCGACCACCGACGTCAGGACATGCTCCACGCCTTCCAAATGGAGCGAGAGCGCTAAATGATGGTGATCGAGAATGTAAGCCTGCTTTTTGGGCCCGAGTGCAACCGGGATCATGTGGTTGCCAAGGAATGTTCCGCTCTTGCTGCCCCTTTCGCGGAAGGCCTTGCGCTTCGCCTCAACCTCCCGCATGCCCACCGTAATTTGGGTGGGGCGGAGGTCCAAGATCGAGACCGGATGCAGAACCGGTTCGGGCACAGCATGCATGTCGTTTGCTCCCCTTCAGGACGCGGCCAGAATGGTCGCTGCCGCGTCGGCGAAAACCTGGCACCCGAGGACGATATCCGCTTCGTTGGTGTCTTCGCTATAGTGGTGACTAACACCGCCAATACTGGGCACGAACAGCATGCCGGCGGGCATGACCTCCGCCATGATCTGGGCGTCGTGGCCGGCACCGCTCGGCATGCGCTGGTGGGACCCTGGGGCGTGTCGTTCCGCGGCGCGTTCCAGCGCGGTTTGGAAGCCGTCGTCCATTTGGCGCGGGACCGAACGACCGATATGGGCGATGGTGACGCGGCAGGGGCCCTGGTTGGCTTGCTCCACCAGCGTTTTCAGTTCCGCTTCCAGTGCGAACAGGCGTGCCTGGTCGGTATCGCGGAACTGGAACAGCATTTCTGCCCGTCCTGGAACGATACTCGGCGCACCGGGGTCGAGCACGATCCGCCCGGTTGTCCACACCGTGCGCGGGCCGACGACGGACGGGAAACGGTCCTCGATGGCGGCACCCAGTTTGATCAGCGCAACGCCGGCATCGCGGCGAACCGCCATGCGGGTGGTGCCAGCATGGTTCTGCTGGCCCTCGAACACAATACGGAAACGGTGGCTGCCGACGATGGCGGTGACGACCCCGATTTTCTGGCCCGCGTCCTCCAGCGTCCCGCCTTGCTCGATATGGGCTTCCAGATAGCCGCGGTACCGCGCTGGATCGGCCGTGAGCCGGGGTTTGCCGGCGAACCCGGCATTGGCCAGCGCGGTGCGCAGCGGGGTGCCATCGTCGACGCTTTTGCAGCCGTCGATCTCGGCCTCGGGCAGCAGGCCGGCATAAGACCGGCTGCCGAGGAACGATCCGAAATGACCCTCCTCATCGGCCCATCCGGCGACGTCGATGCCTCTGCCAAGCGTACGGGCGACCTCCAACCCAAAGGCAACGCCCATGGCGCCATCGAGCCAGCCGGCATGGTTCTGGGTTTCCAGATGACTGCCCAAAAGCAATTTGGAGCCGGGGCAGGGGTCGCGCCCAATGACGTTGCCGATGCCGTCGATCTCCGTCAGCAACCCCGCCTGTGTCAGGCGCTCGGCCAGCCAATGGCGCGATCGGACATCGTCCGCGCCGTAGGTCGGGCGATGCACCCCGGTTTTGTAGGTCCCGATGGCGCGAAGGGCATGAAGGTCCGCAAGCAGGCGGGCGGCGTCGATGGCGGGCATTCTGGGGCTCCGAACGTGATCGGACCAATGCAACATATTCCCCGGCCCGGCGTCTACGGGGTTCGCTAAACGGGCGCGGTCGGCGCTGGAGCGCCCATGCTTCCCGTGACTGCAATCGCTCTGAGGTTGCGTTTAAAGTTTGCCTCGCTATCGATAATGTCATATATAATAACAATACCGATAACCGTCAGGAGCCTCGCCATGCCATCTATTGACGTGCGGACCCGCCCTCACCGTCAGGGACCCACGACGTGAAGGATAGTTTCCTGTAACCAGCTCATAATCCCCATTTCACCCAGCCAGGACATTTTACCATGACACAAATCGACCCCAGCACCCCCTTCACCCAAAACATCCTCCGCACCCTCACCGCCGCCATCCCCGCCCCGCCCAACGAAACCGAGGCCGAGTATGCCGAACGATTCGCCACCGCCGCCACCGCCTGGGCCGCCTACCGCCCCCGCGACCCCGTGGAGCAAATGCTCGCCGCGCAAATCGTCGCCGCCCAGTATTCGGCCCTCGATTGCCTCGCCCGGGCGGTGGAAACCGAAGACCTGACGAAGGCCGAGCGGCTGCGGCGGTCGCACGCCATGATGATCCGCAGCGTGCGGGACTTGGTGCGCCTGCTGGGCCAGCAACAGCAGCGCCCCGCGGACACCGCCCCGATCCCTGCCTTCGAGCCCATCCCCCCGATGCGTCGCCGCCCCGTGGAGCCAAATGCCACGCAACACCCCATACAACGTGACAAACCCGCGGCCGCGCCGAAGAAAGACATATCCAAAATGACCGACGCAGAGCTCACGGTCGCCAAGCAAGCCGTCCAGGTCGACTGGGCCAGGGTGCTCTTTGACAAGCAACACCCCTTGCACCGGGAGGCTGTGGGTATGCTGCCGGAGTACCTCCCCGGCCTCGTGATCCCCGATAGCTGGTTCGAGGATGCGCTTCCCATGACGGCATAATACCGGGGGCGTCGGCCGTTCGAGCGATCGCCCTGTCGAACCGGTTCGTCGCCATTGCCACCCATCCGCAAACCTGGAATTCTCCCCGTTAACAGGAGAAGACGGCCCAATGATGGAGCACATCATCGACATCGCGACCAAGGATGGCGCGATGGAGACCTATGTTGGTTACCCCGAACGGCATTGGGAACGCCTGATCGCGCTCTATCGCCGCCGGTTCGGCTAAGGCCACTTGCATGGAAGACCGCAAGCAGGGGATCACGCCCTATGTGATCCTGATCGTCGCGCTGACCTTCTTGTGCAACGTGTTCCTGGGGGAGGAAACGCGCGCCCTCGGCCTGTCGGTGCCGATGATTATCAAGGAGTTTGGGATTACCGGGACCCAGCTGGGGTTCGCGCAAACCGTTGCCGGCTGGGTTGGCATCGCCGGATGGTTCGGCGTGCTGCTGATCGCCGACGGGATGGGGCGCAAGCCGGCATTTCTGGCGGTGCTGATCGGCTACACGATTACAGCGCCGCTGATCGGTTTCGCGGGCAGTTTCGTGCAACTCGGCATGCTGCTGGCGTTCGCGGCGATCCCGCGTAACACGGGGACCATCAACTATATGATTTTGGCCGAAACGGTGCCGCCGAATGTCCGGGCGTTCGTGCTGTCGTTTCTGAACAGCAGCGTGGTGGTGGCGTATATGATGACGGCACTGCTGGCGGGCTGGATGGTGCCGAAATTTGGCTGGCGGTCGTTGTTCTACATCGACGTCCTGTGCGTGATTCCGCTGATCGTCGCTTGGTGGAAAATGCGGGAGACCGACAGCTTCACCAACGCCCGCCTGCACCGGGAAAGCCTGGGTAAGCGGCAGCGGCCCGATCTGTTGTTGCCGTGGAAAAAATATCCCGGGCGTTCGTTTTTGGGGTTTTGCATTCAGGTGGTGTACCTCGGGGCATATCCGTCGTTCTCCCCCTGGCAGACCGCCTGGTTGGTGAACGAAGTGAAGCTGCCCTACGTCCAATCCACCGATTGGGTGGCGATTTGGCTCGGGTGCTCGGCCGTCGCCTATTGGCTGTGCGGCTGGATGTCGAACCAGTTCGGCAAGAAACTGGCGGTGCCGCTGTTCGCCGGCCTGGGCGGGTGCTTCTTCCTGGCGATCATCTTCGGCACATGGACGCAGGGGGAAATATTCTGGCTGGGTCTAGGGCTGAACTTCTTCGTCACCGGGCACTACGGGTCGGGATCCTACGCTTATGTGAACGAGCTGTTCCCGGCACAAATCCGCGGTTCGGTGCAGGCCAGCTTCGCCATTGTCGTTGGATTCGTGGTCAGCTTCGTGCCCACCATCCCGCCCTGGATCGCGGGAAACGCGATGGACCACATCTCCCGCGGGTTCATCTTCCCGATGGTGCTGACGTTTGCCGCAGCCTTCATTTTCCTGTTTATTGCGCCGGAAACCGCGCGCAAACCGTTGGACGATGTCGTCGAGGAGGCGGCTAAACCATGACCTCCATCGAATTGTGGAACCACTGCGAGAATCCGTACCCCTTCGTCCCGGCCGAGGTGCTGGATGCCGCCGATTCCGTGCGCGCCAGCCTGCCAAACAAGTATTGCGACCCGCATATCGCCGCGCGGCTGTACGACGAGATTTGGGAGGAATACCGCCTGTGCGACGACATCGGCCTGCATATCGTCACCAATGAGCATCATTCCGGGATCAACAACCTCTGGGCCGCCAGCCCGGTCATCACCGGTATCGTGGCCAGCCTAACCCGCAAAGTGCGTATTTTATCCCTTGGCACGCTGGTGACCGTGCGCCCCGATCCTGTGCGGGTGGCAACCGAATACGCCACCATTGATGTGATTTCGAAGGGGCGGCTGGACATCGGCTTCGTCAAGTCGGGCGCCACCGAAATGGTATCCGGCAACGCCAACCCAATGCACATTCGGGAACGTGAATGGGAGGCGATCGACCTGATCGACAAGTCGCTGACCTCGCATGAAGGACCGTTCTCCTGGGAGGGCAAGTTCTTCACCCACCCGCACGTCAACGTTTGGCCTCGGCCATACCAGTCGCCGCGACCGGATTTCTGGGCAGCGACCTCGGACCTTCCGACCTGCGCCGAACTAGGGCGCCGGGGATACGTCAACACACTGCTGTTCGGGGGTTACGACCGAACCCGCAAGGCCTATGACGCGTACAAGGACGCGAGGGCTGCCGCCGGCCTGCCGAAAGCCGGCGAGGATCGTTTCTCCTACATGGCGTTCTGCTACGTCGGCGACACCGACGAAGAAGCCATGCGCATCGGCCAGAAAATCCCCTGGTTCCTGACCGTCAGCATCAAAAGTTCTCCCCAGTTTTCAAAATTCCAGCCGGGTGCGGTGGCGCCGGAGATGGCGCCGGCCGCGTGGCGGGGAGGCGCGTCCAAGCGCCCCACCGACATGACCGTCGCCAGTCTGATCGCGCAGGGGCAAATGTTCTGCGGCAATCCAGATACCGTTGCCCGTCAGATCAAGGAGTTCCGTCAGCGCGTGGGCGGCGTTGGGCGCATCATCATGATGACACGGCAAGGGCTTATGACTCACGAACAGGCGATGAAAAGTTTCAATCTCGCAGCGAACGACGTGTTGCCGCAGTTGCGGGACCTTCCCCCCATCGATGAAGAATTGCGGGTGGCCCGATGAAACCGGAACTCGAAATACTGCGGCGCGGCAGCGGCCGCCCGATCCTGGTCGTGCACGGGGTCAATCCCGTCAGCCCTCGGGCACCGTTCCTGGATCGGCTTGCCGAGCATGGCGCCGTAGTGGCGCCGTCGCATCCGGGGTTCGGGGCCTCGGCGATGCCGCCGGACTTCGAGACCATCTACGATCTGGTCAACCTGTATCAGGACGTTATCGACGATCTGCCGGGCGACGACGTTACCATGATCGGCCTGGGCTTCGGCGGATGGATCGCGGCCGAGGTCGCGGTAACCCGGCCGTCGAAACTCCGCCGGCTGGTTCTGGCCGACCCCGTCGGCATCAAAATCGGTGGGCGGGAGGACCGCGATATCGTGCATTTCTTCAATACGCGGCCGGACGAACTGACCCGCCGCGCCTGGCACGACCCCAGCAGAATCCCCGAGGGCTGTTACGGGCTGGGCTGGCAGTCCACAATCGACGACAGGATGACCGACGCCGAAATGGTGTCGCTGGCGCGCAATTGGGATTCGCTGTGCCTGTACTCGTGGACGCCGCATATGTATAACCCCCGGCTGAAGCCCTGGCTGAGGCGCATCGATGTGCCAACGCTGGTGTTGTGGGGCGAAAGCGACGGCATCGTCACGCCGGACTACGGGCGCGCCTACGCCGGCCTGATTCCCGGTGCTCGGTTCGAAACGATCGCGCAAGCCGGACACCACCCCGAGTTGGAACAACCCGGCGCGTTCGTCGATCGTGTCGCGCGGTTGATGGAGGCGTATCGATGATGTTTATTATTCGTACCGACGGTCCCAGACCAGATTTGGCGGTGAAGATGACTCGCGGCACACCGGATGGTTCCGTTCAGACCGACTACTTCTGCGTGGGCGATGCTGCCGGATTGCCGGTCGTTCCGGTGCACGATGGATGGTACGCCGACGACACCGGCGGCGGCGTGGCCATCTTCGGCCAGGGGAAATTCTGGGAGGTGCGGGATACCCCGTTCTCGGTCGTGGAATCCGATGACGGTGTGGCGGAAAAAACCGCTCAATCGGTGGCGGAGATCGTCAACGTGCGCGGGGCGATTTTCAGCGGCTAAATCAAGCACAGCGCCCGAAGTTCCCGCCGTAGTTCGGCCGGCAAATCGCCCATTCCCAGCACGGGCCCCAGATCGCGCATATCCGCCGGCGCATCCTCGGCCTTCAAATACCGCCAGCCCTGGAATGGTTTGGTCACCCGCCCCTCCAACGGCACCAACGCAGGGTGCAGCACCAACGCAGCACAGGCTGTGCCGTCCTTGCGCGTGTCCTCAACGATGTCCAGCAGGCGCTGGCGCACCAACATGGTGCCGTTCACCACCCAGTAGATGGAGCCGCCGGCCAGAACCTCATCCCGGCGGCGGGGGGCGTTGCGGGTGCGATGCCGCAGCGGCGGGTCCACCAAGGTGCGCTCCGCCTGCCAGCCGCGCAGCTCGTCGATGTCGCGCACGCCGACGGCGAGCTTGGTTATGTGCAGCATGGCGGGACTCGGGGTTCGATCATGGTTGCTTATCATGCCACCGCGTGCGCCGCTTGTCTGCGCCCACGATCCGCCCCTTAATGCCCAAAAGGCAAAAGGGGGAAAGCGTGAGCGCCACCATCATCGGCCCGCTAGAGGCCAAGCACAGGGAGTCCGCCGCGTTTCGCGCGGCTTCCGACCAAACCCGGGTCACGTCGACGCACTGGCATATCGCGGTGTCGAATGGCCTTGGCTGGATGTTCGACGGCATGGACGGGGTGATCTTTGCCCTCGCAACACCGCTGGTTATCAAGGAATACGCGGTCACGTTGCCGGAGTTCCGCTCGGGCATGCAGATCGCGCTGCTTGTCGGCATCCTGGGCATGTATGTCTGGCCGTGGCTGGCCGATCGCTATGGGCGGCGGAATTTGCTGGCGCTGAACATCGCGCTGTTCTCCCTGCTGATGCCGATCGCCGCGATCGCCCCGACGTTCGCCACCTTCGTCGCAGCCCGCTGTGTCATCAACTTCGCCCTGAACGGCGAGTGGGCGCTCGGCTCCATGCTGGTCGCGGAAACGTGGCCGGCAAGGTTGCGGGGGCGGGTCATCGGCATCAACCGCGGTACCTGGTGCTTCGGCGCGGCCATGGCGGGGGCCATCGCGACCTGGATTATCGCTGTCTACGGCTGGCGGGTGGCCGTAGCGGTGCCGGCCGTGGTGGCGCTGATCGCGGTCTACGTGCGCGCCAAGTGCCCGGAGTCGCCGTATTGGGTGCGAACCCAGGACCGCAAGCAGCGCATCGCGACGGCGCAAGCGAACGGGGAGGCACTGTCGCTCGAAGACAGCGGTTGGCTCGAAAAGGCGCGGCGGATGCCGCTGCGCCAGCTGTTTCTGCCCGACATGCGCCGCAGCACCGCCGTCGCGACGTTCGTGGCCTGCTGCTCCACCATCATTTATGGCACCGTGGGTGGCTGGATGCCGTTGTATTTGGCGACCGAGCGGCATTGGACGACGGCGCAGTATGGCACGTTCTATATTTTCTGGGGCCTGGTCGGCTTCCTTGGGTTGTTATGTTCGGGATGGATGGCCGATCGTTTCGGCCGCCGGCCGGCGTTCTACGTCATGCTGGCCGAAGGTGCGGTTTTTCTCACGCTTTGGGTTTATGCCACTACCGACACGGAACTGTGGATTTACGGGCTACTGTGGAGCATTGGGTTCCTGGGCTTTTGGGGCCCGAGCATGATTGTGACAGCGGAATTGTATCCAACGAGGATAAGGGGGGCGGGGAACGGGTTTACTTGGTCCATCGCGTGGTTGGTCGGTTTTGTGCTGTGGCCGTTCGTGACCATCGGCATCAAGGAACACACCGGGTCGTTCGCCCTGGCGTTCATGGTGGTGCCGGTGGCCATGGGGCTGATGGCACTGGGTATCTGGTTGTTCACCCCGGATCATGCTGGCGTGGAACTCGACGAGATCGCAATCTGAGACAGGAGGAAACCATGGCGAAGGGCATTTTGGCCGTCGGCTTCGACTACACCGACGCTCATGCGGACGAGTTCCACGACTGGTACGATCTGGAACATATCCCGGAGCGCCAGCGCGTCCCGGGTTTCGGCACCTGCGAGCGCTGGATTAGCGTCGCCAACCCCAAACACGCTGTGGCAACCTATGAACTCGATAGCCTCGGTGTGCTGCAAAGCGAGGCCTATAAGGCGATCGCGTATGAGAACCTGTCGGTCTGGTCCAAGCGCGTGACGCCGATGTGCGCGCGGCTGATGCGCTTCGACGGCACCCAAACTCTGCCGGGCGACGCGGTGGCTCCGGCCGGGTGTGGGGCGCTGTTGGTGAACGCAATGAACGTCGATCCTGAGCACGAGGCGGAGTTCAACGATTGGTACGACCACGAGCATATTCCGGCTCTGTCGAAGGTTCCGGGGACGATCTGTGCCCGGCGGTTTAAGGACTTGAAGGGGACGCGGCGGTACCTCGCGCTGTATCATTTGGCGTCGCCGGACGTGACGATGTCCGACGCCTGGAAAACCGGCGCCGGAACGCCGTGGAGCGCCAAGATGCGGCCGCATTTCCGGGACCATTTGCGTATTCTGACGAAGCGGTACGTGCGGGCTGCGTAACATGGCTCTGCCTTTATGGCCGTCGCGCCGACAGCGCCGGACCGGCGGTATGCTTACCCCCACCCTATACATTTGGATAAGGAGAAACCCAACCATGGCCCGCCTGCCCCTTATAACCTCCAAAGAGCAGGTCCCCGAGCAGCACCACGCCATCGTCGATGGCATCGTCGGCTCCCGCGGTTCGTTGCAAGGCCCGTTCTCAGTCTTCCTGCACAGCCCGGAAATCTCCGAACGGGTCGCACATCTGGGCGCGCTGGTGCGGTTCGAGGGCACTTTGGACTTCCGCGTCCGCGTGCTGGCGGCAATGACCGTCGCGCGCGAGTTCGAGGCGAACTACGTCTGGGGCGCCCAAGCCGGCAGCGCCCGGCGGCAGAACGTGCCGGAGACGACGATTACCGCGATCAAGGAAAACCGCTCCGACGGGATCTCGGCCGAGGATTTGCAAGTTATCGACCTCACCCGGCAGTTGCTGCGCAAGCACCGGGTGGACGACGCGACGGCCACGGCGATGCTGGCGCGCTTGGGTAACGACCAGTTCATCCAACTCACCGGCGCGATCGGATACTATTCCATGCTGTGCATGAC
>JANXTL010000147.1 GCA_025352375.1 Acetobacteraceae bacterium
AAAATACCCTGCGGCGCTACGGCGGCAGCCTCGGCCGCCTGTTCCAAGTGCGCGCGCAACGGGAGGATATTTTCCAACGCGAACGCGACAGGCGCCCGGACACCTGGCACATCGACTGGCGGGACCTCCGCCCATCCACCGTGCGCCGGGCGCTCGGCTGCCTGATCGGCGAACCGCCGCCCGCCATCGTCCCCAGCTGATGCCCCACCCCCGTCATCGCCGCCACACCGGCCGTGAGCACCTGGCTCACGGGCGGGCGCACGCATGGGAAAGTCCGGCCGCCCGGTCCAGGGCAATCGCATTTGCGGCTTTTTGCGTTCAATTTTTACAGTCGCCCGCACTGGATTCGGGTGTTGAGGCCAAATGCGATCGCCCTGCCTCTGAGACGATCCGTCTGGCCGCTCGGAAACAGACGTGCGACAACGCCGCGTCATTGCCGAAAGACCGATCATGGCCCAGCCTCCCGTCATCCGCCTGCACCCCGAGGACAGCGTGGTCATCGCCCGCGCCACCCTGCTGCCGGGCGCCCCGGTCGGGGACAATGTGCGCTCCACCGCCCGCATTCCCGCCGGCCACAAGGTCGCGGTGCGCGCCATCGCCAAGGGCGAGGCAATCCGCCGCTATGGGCAGATCATCGGGTTCGCGAGCGAGGGCATTTCTCCCGGCTCTCACGTGCACGTTCACAATTGCGAAATGGGAGATTTCAGCAAGGATTACGCCTACGGGGAAAACGCCCAGCCTACCGCGTATTTCAACCCGCAAGCCACGTTCCAAGGCATCGTGCGCCCGGACGGCAAAGTCGCCACCCGCAACTACATTGGTATTCTCACCAGCGTGAACTGCTCCGCGCACGTGGCCGGCGTGGTCGCGGACATGTTCAAGCGCAACCCGCTGACCGGACACGACCCGCTGGCCGATTTCCCCAACGTGGACGGAGTGGTGGCGCTGACCCACAAGACCGGGTGCGGCATGACGCAGGATGAGCCTCTGCGAGTCCTCCGCCGCACGCTGGCCGGCTACGCCCGCCACGCCAATTTTTCGCATGTAATCGTGCTGGGCCTCGGCTGCGAGGTGAACCAGATCGGCGGCTTGATCGAGGAACAGCGCCTGTCCGGCCGCCTGCGCGGGCTGGACATTCAGACCATGGGCGGTAGCCGCAAGACCGTCACCGCCGGCGTGGCCTTCGTGAAGGACGTCCTGGCCGAGGCCAACAACGTCAAGCGCGAAACCGTTCCCGCCAGCCATCTGACGGTGGCGCTGCAATGCGGCGGCTCCGACGGCTATTCCGGCATCACCGCCAACCCCGCGCTCGGCGCCGCGTCCGACCTGCTGGTGCGCCACGGCGGCAGCGTCATCCTGTCCGAAACCCCGGAAACCTACGGCGCGGAGCACCTCCTGACCCGCCGTGCCGTGTCGAAGGAGGTCGGCGAAAAACTGGTCGGCCTGATGCGCTGGTGGGAGGCATATACCGAACGCGAGGGCGCCGAAATGAACGCCAACCCGTCCCCTGGCAACAAGGCCGGCGGCCTGACCACCATCCTGGAAAAATCGCTCGGCGCCATGGCCAAGGCGGGATCGACCAATTTGGTGGACGTCGTTCAATACGCGGAAGAAGTGAAAGCGCGCGGCTTCGTGTTCATGGATACGCCGGGTTACGACCCCGTCTCCGCCACCGGGCAGGTCGCCGGCGGCGCCAACCTGGTGTGCTTCACCACCGGCCGCGGCAGCGTGTTCGGCTGCAAGCCGGCGCCGTCGATCAAACTCGCCACCAACACCCCCATGTTCAAGCACATCGAGGACGACATGGACGTGAACTGCGGCACCGTCGTCGACGGCGACGAGACCGTGCAGGAATGCGGCGCCCGCATCTTCGACCTGATCCTGCGGGTGGCTTCGGGCGAGCAGACCAAAAGCGAGGCGTTCGACTTCGGCGGCGCCGAGTTCGCCCCCTGGGTGCTCGGCGCGACGATGTAATACCAGCGGCCTGAAATAATGACTCTTCCATTATTTCAGGCCGTTGGTATGCGCGCGGGGTTGGCGGGGCGGCCGCGCGCCAAATCAAGACTCAATCGCGGTAGGGACGCCCATTACTGGGCGCCCCCCGCACAGAACCGTACGGGCGGAATTCCCGCATACGGCTCCCACCTAGGGTGTTTGACGCGAAAGCGCACTGAAGGCCAGGGATGAGATATCCGGGGTTTGGGCAGCCAGCGGTTTGCCAGCCGGTCCATGTCTGTCCACGTCGTCCGGTCCCTCTGGCTGCGCCTGAGCAAGGCGCGGCGCCAGAGGTCGACGACATGGTGGCGGAACGCCGACAGCGCCCGATAGTTGGTGGGCACGGCGTGGTAGGCGAAGAAGCCCCGCACCACGCTGCCCAACCATTGGCCCTGTTCGGCTATCGCCTGATGCCAGCGTCGCCGGAGGTCCTCCTTGATTTCCAGGAGCTTCGCCATTTTCCGGTCGCGCCGCGTATGACGGGACAGCAGAAAGCCGCCCCGGCGCGAACGCGAACAGATATGGGTAAAGCCCAGGAAGTCGAAGGTCTC
>JANXTL010000154.1 GCA_025352375.1 Acetobacteraceae bacterium
TCCTGTCGCCGTCGGGCCTGGGGCCGGTTGCCGCCTATTCGTGGCACGGACTAACCCAGTGGGCCTCAGGTCAGTCGCGGGAGGTATCGGAACGATTGACCGGGGGATGTCCCCATCTCGGTTGAAATTGGCCAGGCCGGCGCCACCGGTTTGAACGTTCAGGCCCCGACCGCATGCGTGTCAAGAGCGGGTTCGACCGCATGCTTAGACCATGATCGTTTGAGGTTGCACGCGATCTCGGCGTTCGATCATGGTCTAAGCCTTTGTTTGAGAGGGTGATTCACGCCCGAGGTTGAAGTCAACCTCAGGCGATCACGCTCTAGCCTGATGCACGGCCAACGCTGCCTTGAGAAGGGGCAACTGGCGATAGGCCTTGAGCCGGCGGAACCGCTTCGACGCCTCCTGCATCGCTGCCCCCGTCCAGCGCAGTGCGTTCACGGCCAAACGTGTGCTCGTGGTTTCAGGGCGTTGACTTTCTCGGTGGATTCGACACCCCGAGCTTACAGGCTCAAGGCGGGCAACGCCGACTTCCCTTTTTCAACACAGGACGGGACATTCCCCTGCCGGCGGGCAACTCCGGTCGCTGGCGGAGCCGTGGGCTGATACCGCCACCAGCACGGGGCGGCTGATGATCGCCATCCCTGGCGGGCTGGCCGATGTTGAGCGGGATCTGATCCGCACCCGCACGGCTGAAGGACGCAGCCGTACCGAAGCCCGCGGGCAACACATGGGGCGACCGCCCTCTCTCACCCCACAGCAACAGGCCGAAGCTCGCCGTCGGCGGGCGGATTCTCGAACGTGTTGGGTTTGCTTTGTTGTGTTTTCCATCAGTATTGGAGCATTCCGGCCCGAGATCGTGCTATGAACTCCATCAAGTTCTTTTCATTGGCCGGTTTCCCGGCGAATGGACCGAGCTGCAACCGCGCGGGGAATGTTCCTGCGCCAACAGGAGCGACAGCCATGAGCATCAAACCGACCGCCGTGCGCCAGATCGTCGGCATTCACGTCAAGGACATCCAATGGATCATCGCGCTGTGGTTCGCGATCCATGGTGGCGATCCGGCGCCCGAACACCTGTTGCCGGCCCAGGTGCAGGCGACGGCAGCTGGGCTAATTCGCGCTGCGGCAGCGCACTTGGACCCGGCGAAAGCGAAGGCCGTGACGGCCGCGCTGGGTAGCTGAGGCGCCGACGACCTTGGAGGACGGCCCCCTTGACCCACCCTGGAGCCGCCCCACGAGGGGTGGCTCCAGGGTGGCGAAGGCCTAAGCCGGTCATGGCTGGCTTAACCGTCGTGCCTGTCCGGCGGCCACTTTGTTCTTGATCGATTTTCTCGGCACCACCGCGCGCCCGAACCATGCAGGCTTAAGAAAGTAGAGCGCCGGTCCGGATGAGAGGTCCACCCGACAGCGGCGGCCACTTGCAGGGCGGCGCGGCGTGGCACAGACCCTGCGTCTTCTCGCCCTTGATGGCGGCAAGCGCCACCTTCGCCTTGAAAGCCGGGTATGCGTCCGGCGGGCTCGTCTCGTCATGTGCGCTCCTGATCCGCAGCATCCAAGCCGCTTTCCGGGCCACCGCTCTCTTCTCGCCTCCGGTCATGCTTAACCTTCTGCATGATGTAGATTGAAGGGCGGGCTTCATCGCGCAACTGCCGGCGGGTGAGGTGCCGCTTTGCGCTCACGGTCGCTGCCCACATAAATCAAGGCTTGTAATCCTAGGGGGACCAACCCGTTTTCGTCGACATTCAGAGGAAAGCGGCCGACCTTCGCCAGAGGCTTGGGCGGGCGCCATTACGGCATCTAAAAAACTACGCGGGTCCAGGAGGAATTCTACCCTCCCGAACCCGCGATCGATAATCCCTTCTGCGGTGGCCTACTTCGGCATCAGGACGGTATCGACAACGTGAATGACGCCGTTGGATTGAATGACGTCGGCGATTGTGACCCGCGACATACCGCCCTTGGCATCGACGAGTTCAATCGCACCGCCCTTCTCCTGAGCGGTCAACGTCTCGCCCTGAACAGTCTTCAACGTGGCCTTACCCTTGCCGTCTTTGATCGCCTTCAACAGGTCGGCTGCGGTCATCTTTCCGGCGACCACGTGGTAAGTCAAAATCTTCGCCAGCGCCGCCTTGCTTTCCGGCTTCATCAGCGAATCGACAGTCCCCTTTGGCAGTTTGCCGAAGGCATCGTTCGTGGGGGCGAACACGGTGAAAGGGCCAGGACCGGAAAGGGTTTCGACGAGGCCCGCGCTCTTGATTGCCGCCACGAGTGTCGTGTGGTCCTTCGAATTGCTGGCGTTTTCGATAATGTTCTTCGTCGGCGCCATGGCGGCACCACCGACCATGACGGTCGTTTGTTGCGCGAAAGCGACAGGGGCAACAGCGGCGCAAATGCTGAACGCGACGGCGCTAGCGAGCAAGATGGACTTGAGCGGACGATTCGACATGGACTGGCTCTCCGATGCGACGCTCTTCCAAAATCGGGAGCGTCTCGATACCCTTACGATTGCTCCCCGGTTCCGCTCAGAGTCGGAATATACTTATGCGACATTCGCCAGATGACCGCCCGCCCGGGCAAAAATCCTCGTACAACTCGTGGAGAAGTGATTTTTTCCCGAGGGACTGCAACGCCACACGTCCCCGAACCACTGGGGATGTGGGGCGGGATTTCAGCCGTTCGTGGGGATAGCGTAGGAAGGTCTCTGCCGACCGCCCGCTCGACCGGGACAGGGAACCCGAAAGGCGTAGGCGTTCAACGGAAAAATTGGCGCGCCCGGAAAGACTCGAACTTCCAACCCCCAGATTCGTAGTCTGGTGCTCTATCCAATTGAGCTACGGGCGCAACCGAGGGGCGGTGTCTAACCGAACCGCCCCGGTAGGGCAAGCCCCATTTAAGCGGCGAGTTTTTCCAATTCCCGCAGGATCGACTCACCCATCACGCCGGTACCCACCCGAGCGGTGCCCGGACCCATGATGTCGGCGGTACGCAGGCCGGAGCCAAGCACGTTGACGCAGGCTTTCTCAATCAGAGACGCGTCTTCGTCCATGCCGAAGGAGTAGCGCAGCAGCATCGCGAAGCTGAGGATCTGCGCCAGCGGGTTGGCGACGCCCTTGCCGGCGATGTCGGGCGCGCTGCCATGGATCGGCTCATACAGCGCGTGACGCTTACCGGAGCGTTGCACCGCCCCAAGCGTGGCCGAGGGGAGCATGCCCAGGCTGCCGGTCAGCATCGAGGCCAGGTCGGACAACAAATCCCCAAAAAGGTTGGAGGTCACGATCACGTCGAACTGGCGTGGGTTGCGCACCAGCTGCATGGCGCAATTGTCGGCGTACATGTGCGACAGTTCGACATCGGGGTATTCGGCGGCCCCTAGCGCGGTGACCGTCTGGCGCCAGAACAGGCCGGACTGCATCACGTTGGCTTTCTCCACGCTGCACAGCTTGTTCTGCCGCTTGCGCGCCAACTCGAACCCCACGCGGGCGACGCGCTGGATTTCGGACGTGGTATAGGTCTCGGTATCGAAGCCGCGTTTTTCGCCGTTGGCCATGGTTTCCACGCCGCGCGGTTCGCCGAAGTAGATGCCGCCGGTGCTTTCGCGCACGATCATGAGGTTCAGGCCCTTGATGACGTCGGCCTTGAGCGTCGACGCATCCACCAACGGGTCGAACACGATCGCCGGGCGCAGATTGGCGAACAGATCGAGCTCCTTGCGCAGGCGCAGAATGGCAATCTCCGGCCGCATGTCGAAACCGAGCTTGTCCCATTTCGGGCCGCCGACGGAGCCGAACAGAATGGCGTCCGCGTCCTTGGCCGCCTGCATGCAGTTGTCCGTGATCGGGGTGCCCTTGGCGTCGATGGAAGCACCGCCGACGTAGTCCTCGGATACATCGAAGGTCACCATGCGGCGGCGGTCCATCCAGTCGATGACGCGGCGGACTTCGCGCATCACTTCCGGGCCGATGCCGTCGCCGGGGAGGATGAGCAGTTTCTTGTTGGCGGCCATGGTGCGTGTCTTTCCGGGATTAAGCGGCGGTGGTGGTGGGCATCCAGGACCGAGCCTGATTCTGCTTGGCTTCGTAGCTGTCGATGGAGGCGACGTGTTGCAGCGTCTGCCCGATATCGTCCAGCCCGTTCAGCAGCAGGTTTTTCCGAAATGCGTCGATCTCGAACGGGATTTCCTCCCCGCTCGGGCGCACCACGACCTGGCGTTCCAGGTCCACCGTGATGCGGGCATTGCCGCCCATTTTGGTGTCCTCGACCAGCTGGTCGCATATGGCGCGCGGCAGGCGAACCGGCAGGATGCCGTTCTTGAACGAATTATTGTAGAAAATATCGGCGAAATCCGGCGCGATGATGCAACGGATGCCGAAATCCAGCAGTGCCCAGGGGGCGTGCTCGCGGGACGATCCGCAGCCAAAATTTTCGAACGCGACGATGATCTCCGCCTTGCGGTACGGTTCCTGGTTCAGCACGAACTCCGGCTTTTCCGACCCGTCCTTGTTGAACCGCAG
>JANXTL010000191.1 GCA_025352375.1 Acetobacteraceae bacterium
ATGCGGGCGTGAAGGACCTGATTATCGTGCCGTCCTCTGCCGCGGGAAATCAGATGAAAGCGGTGGAGGAGGTTTTCGCGACGTTTGGGTAAGCACTTTCGTCCTAGACCATGATCGTTTGAGGTTGCACGCGATCTCGGCGTTGGATCATGGTCTAAGCCTTTGTTTGAGAGGGTGATTCACGCCCGAGGTTGAAGTCAACCTCAGGCGATCACGCTCTAAACGATATCGTCAGTGACGGTCACCCCGCCAAATGCGCCTGCTCCAGCCAATCCGCGCTCTGCATCTCATCCAGCCGCGACGCTGTCCGCTCGAACATTTTCGCATTCTCGCCACGCTGGTAAAGCTGGTCCGGCATCGCATCGGCCGAGGCCACCAGCTTCACCCGTTGCTCATATAAATTATCCACCAGCACGATAAACCGCCGCGCTCGATCGAAATTTTCGGGCGACAGTTGGGGGATGCCGTCCAGCACCAGCGTATGAAACGCCCGCGCAATGGCGAGATAATCGCCAGCCCCCAACGCGGTGTTGCACAGCGCATCGAAATCGAACCGCGCGACTCCCCGAGCAGCCAAGGGCACCACGAGCGCCCGTCCCATCACGGTCAACGAAACAGGCCCAGCCTCGGCCCCGTCCGTCAGATCCTCGAACGCCCGATCCAGCGCGCGATCCGCGAAACGGTCTGCCGGCACGTACCAAGTGCGCATGGCCCTAATCCGCTCCCGACGGAAATCGCGGCCGCGGTCCATCGAGAAGACCTCCAACCGCTCCTCGATCAGCGCGATGAACGGCAGGAAGGCATCGCGGCCCGGTTGGCCCTTGAACAAATTGTCCGGTTCCACGTTGGACGTCGCGACCACCACCACCCCGCGCGCGAACAACGCCTGGAACAGCCGCCCCAGGATCAGCGCGTCGGCGATGTCGTTAACCTGGAACTCATCGAAGCACAGCAGCGACGCTTCGGCCGCGATGCAATCGGCCAGCGGGGGAATCGGATCCCCGGCATTCGCGTCCGCTCGGCGCCACGCGTGCACCCGAGCATGACAGTCTTGCATGAAGCGATGAAAATGGATGCGCTGCTTTCGGGCGACCTGGGCGGTGTGGAAAAACAGGTCCATCAGCATGGATTTGCCGCGCCCAACCTCCCCCACCATGTACAACCCGCGCGGCGCCGGCGGCGGAGGCTTACGCCCTAGCAGCCGAGCGAACCGACCGAGCGGCGAAACGCGCTTGGGGTCGTAGCCAACCAGATCGGACCACAACTGATGCAGCCGCTCGGCCGCCGCGGCCTGTGACGGGTCGGTCGCCAGCTCACCGGCGGCGAGCATGGCGCGATAGGCCGGCAGTGGTCCGTATTCCGGGGGAATGGGGTAAACCTGAGTGCTCATGATGAAGCCGGGGCAGATAGCGCGTCGCGCCGCCTCCGACTAGATTGGGCAGCAACAAAAGGATCGAACGTGCCCGAAACCCAAGCCGCTTTGCTGCCAGCCGTGATCGAAGCCGCCCGCCACGCCGGGGACATGCTGGCGGCCGAGTTCGTGCGGCCCGACGGCCCCCGCTTCAGCGACCACGTCACGTCCCCCATCGACACCGAGATGGAGATCTACCTGCGGGACCGGCTTATGGCGCTTTTCCCCGCCCGCTTCGTGGGGGAGGAACAAGGCGCCTTCGCCGCGACGGCCAACGGATTCTGCTGGGTCGTGGACCCGCACGACGGTACCCGCGCCTTCCTGGAGGGCAAGCGCGGCAGCGCCGTCTCCGTCGCCCTCCTCCGCGATGGCGTCCCCGTGCTCGGCGTCGTCTACGCGCCGCTCAGCCCCGACCGAGGCCGGGACATGATTGCCTGGGCCAACGGCGCACCCGGCATTACCCGCAATGGCGCCCTGGTCCCCATCGACCTGCGCTACCGGGAGCTGACCGAGACCGACGTTGTGTTCCTGAACCACGGCGCCTGGCAGCGCCCGATCTGGCACGCTAATGCGGTGGCGCCCGGGCGGTTCATGCCGCTGCCCTCCATCGCGTATCGACTGGCCCGCGTCGCGGTCGGGGACGGGTTGGCGACGATCACGTTGCGGCCGGTGAATGCCCACGACGTCGCCGCTGGCCACGCACTGCTGCTAGCGGCCGGCGGGGTTCTGACCTCCGAGGACGGTGCGCCCGTCACCTACGACGATCAAGGCTTCAGCCGCCCTTCCGCTTGCTTCGGGGGGGCGCCGCTGGTGGTGGAGGCGCTCCGCACCCGCCCGTGGCGCGGGAGCACCGAGGCCCGGCGGGTACCGCGCGTGACCCTAACCTGGCCGCGGTCGATACCCGAACCGATAATCGATCGCGCGGTCGGCGCCCTGCTGGGACTGGCAGCCACAGGCAATTTTGAGCCCGCACTGGCCCTCGCCCGCACGTTGGTCGGGCGCACCGAGTACGATGCCGATGTGGCGCATGCGGCATACCTGCAATGGGCGGCATCCGCGCCCGCCAACCCCGGCAACGATCCTCGCGCTCGCGCCATTCCCATCGGCATCTGGGCCAGCAGCGTGGAGCAAGCCGCGGCGGCGGCCTCGGCGGATGCGGCACTGACGCATGCGGACAATGAAACCCAGCTCGCCTGCGCAGAGATAGCAGCGTCGGTCGCCCGAGCGGTTCGGTTTGGCGATGACGCCCAAGGGCGTGCGGTCATTCCCGTCGATCGGGCCATGCAGGTGCTAACCTCCCGACCGGCGAATCGACCCGACGAATACTGGCCCGACGACCTGTGCGACCTCGCGGAAGCCTTGCTGTCCGGCACCCGAGAACACATGTAGGCAGGCGATGACACATCTCGATTACACCCGCCTCGCCGCGACGCCGGTCGCGACAGACCCCTTTCCACACATCGTGGTGCCCGATTTCGTGCCGCCCGACCGTCTCGCCGCCGTGGTGGCCGCGCTTCCACCGCTGGAAAAGCGCGGCTCGTTCCCGCCGAATTCGTTGCGGATGGGCGCCGCCGCGCGCGACTTGATGGCGGAGATGGAAGGCCCCCGCCTCCGCTCGGCCATCGCGTCGAAATTCGGGATCGCCCTGAACGACGCCCCCACCATGGTCACCCTGCGCGGCCGAACCGAGGCCAAGGACGGGCGCATCCACACGGACTCCACCGCCAAACGCGTCACTGTGCTGCTGTATCTGAACCCGGAGACGGAGGCCTGGGCCCGCCGCGACGGTTGCCTGCGCCTGCTGCGCGGTCCAACGGACCTGGAGGATTTCGCGGTCGAAGTCCCGCCGGTGAACGGCACCCTGCTGGTATTTCCGAACGGCCCCGCGACATGGCACGGCCACCGGCAATACATCGGCAAACGCTATGCCGTGCAGCTCAACTACATGACGTCGGACGCCAAGGCGCGCTCCGAACTGCGCCGGCACCGGATTTCCGCATTCGTGAAGAAGCTGACCATGGCGGCGTAACCCGCTTTCAAACCGCTCGACGCGCGCGCTTCGCCGGAGGCTTCGTGGCGGTCTTCGCTGCGGGAGGTTTCGCGGGCGCGCCGAGGCTGCGCCTGAGCGCGTCCATAAGATCGACGACATTGTCGCGTTTGCCGGTTTCCTCCTTCCCGGGCGCGATACCTTTGCCCTTCAACTTCGCATCGATCAGTTGGCGAAGGCGGGTTTCATAGCGATCCTCAAAATCGCCGGGGTCGAATTTGCCGGTTTGGCGGGCGATCAACTGCACCGCGAGGGCGAGCATTTCAGGATCCGGCTTGGTGTCGGGGACCGTGTCGAAGGCATCGGCGGCGGTGTTA
>JANXTL010000246.1 GCA_025352375.1 Acetobacteraceae bacterium
TACGTCGTTCAAGCGGGAGAGCCGGTTGGCGGAATGCTGGCGCGATCTGCAAGTTGTCGGGCAGACGGTGACGATCGCACCGGAATGGTACCCGATCGCGGGGCGGGTGTTGTTGGGGATGGATCCGGGGCCGCGCTTGCGTTAGCGGATGACGCTCAGCGGTGGGCGGCCATTTCTGAGTTATTTGAATCTGTGTTGCCTTTAAAATATATACCCAAATAGGAATAGAATGAGAAAGATCCGATCAATGAAACGTGCGCTGCCCCTGATGGCCATCTTCTTGTGGATAACACCAGCACTGGCTGACCCCAATGCCTGGACATTAACCGCGCAAAGTGGACGATTCATATTCGTTTGGAGAGACTCCGCCGCGTTGCACGAAGTCCAACAGATGCTTGTCGCGAAGGTACAGGATACACATCCGGAATTGTTCGACCGCCTCGCGACTTGCCGCGCCGCTGACGGCTCCAAGGTTATTGTTACCGATCACGGTTGGACTTCGAGCGACATCGTCATAGTCGGTGGTCCCAACATCGGTTGCCGTGGCACCGTGACCAACGAATACCTCGTGCCTCCCAAATAATCTACGCCGCGTATGCTGCCATTGTAATCCAGGAAGGTGACCCATGCTAAAAAACGTTGATCCACGTCTCGCCATCATCAAGAAGGTTATCCAATCACCGGACGGCATCAAGGCCATGGTGCTCGCTACCAGCAAAGGGAAACCAGCTCTTGCTGGTGTCGATCGACTGCTCTGTGCTGCACCTGGCTCCGACTACAAGAGCGATGGCGCAGTCAGGCAAGAGGCTGGCTGGAGGGTCAAACAGGAAATGACGGACATGGGTTTCGTGGATGACGGCTCCGTCGATATGCCGCAAGGGAGCTGCGCTTTGGAGGGACGGATCTTCAAACTGCCCCAGCCTATCTAATCGCCATCAAGCTTGGGTTGTGTCCCAACACGTGGTAGACAATGTACCATTTGCCATAATGGAAAAGGTGCAGGGGACAGGTCAACGAGTGGCTGCCCGCTTCGCTCCGACTGGCCTTGGCGATTAGCCAGTAACTCGTTAGTGTCCCTTTGCTGCCCTTCCGCTCGAACAGGACCTCATGACCGCCCCCTCGAAGCTGCCACCCCTGCCGCACTCAGCCTGCCGCCAGACTTGCACGACATCATCGCACGGATACCACTGCGACTCGCGCCGGAGTGGTATCCGATCGCGGGGTGGGTTTTGTTGGGAAAGGATCTGGGGTCGCTGTTGCGGTAGCGAATGAAGATTCTTTTGACCGGCGGATCGGGCGATCTTGGCCAGACACTTGTGCCAAGGTTGCTGGTCAGCGGTCATGTCCCCGTGATTTTGGATATTCGGGAACCAACGGATTTACCTGGGGGCGCCATCTTCGTTCAGGGATCGGTTCTGGATCGCCGAGGACTGTCGGCGTTCTTTCTTGGTATCGACTGCATTGTGCATATCGCGGGTTGGCACGGCATTCACGAATCAAACGGGGAAAAGAATGCGCATGACTTCTTCGATCTGAACGTACGCGGCACGTTTGAGGTGTTTGAGGCTGCGACATCTCTGGGGATCGACAAAATCGTGCATATCTCCACGACCAGCGTGCACCGGCCAAACACGCTTTATGCGCGTAGCAAGATCCTTGGAGAACGAATCGCCGAGGATTATGCGATAGAAAAATCCATGAACGTGGTGATTCTGCGGCCGCGCGGGTTCATTCCCTATTGGAACAAGGCTGTCTACACAAGGTTCAGCGAATGGGCGCAATGGTTCTGGCGGGGGGCCGTCCATATTGACGATGTCGCCTCGGCCGTCATGCAGAGCATTGATTTGCTTTCACGGCAGCAGTTGGATCTTGTGCCCGTACTGACGCTCGATAGCGCCTATGAATATACGGATGACGATCTGAAAAATTGGGACGCGAATGGCGCGGGATCGACGTTTCGGAAATATTACGCCGATTTCTACGATCTCGCGATTTCGTATGGCCTCGATCCGACCGCAAAGCCGAACAGGTTGGACATTGTCGAGGCAGTGCGGTGGTTGGGTTATAAACCGACCTATAGTCTGGCGAATATATTATCGGAGCTTGCCGCCCACGGCGATCGGGGGCCGCCGCGTACCTAAGCGAGCGGCTATCATTGCCGCACTGGCGGTTGGCATATTGTACCAGCGGCCCGAATATTTGACTCCCTGGAACGAGCATTGGCCGAAATCGCTTGCAACGTGTCGGTAGGCGCCATCCTGGAATGCCTTGATGAAGCTTCCAGACGTTATTTTGTCCATCGGAAACCGAGCCCACGCACAGGTGATAATTTAGGGCCGTTGGTATCAGCTGTTCCGCCGTGCCTTTCCAGCGCGACAGGGCTCTCATGTGACCCCCGACCGAATGGCCTGGGCTCTCCCCCGCCAGACGAGTTACAATCCCGCTGCTTCCCGCCCGCTCGAACAGGCCCCCATGACCCAACGCCTCGAAGCCGCCCTCTCCGCCGCACGCAGCCTGCCACCAGACGTGCAGGACGACTTCGCGCGCATAGTCCTACGCCTCGCAGTGGATGAGGAGCCTACAGTCATGGCCCTGACGCCCGACGAACGCGATGCGATCGAGGTTTCGCTCGCACAGGCGGCCAACGGCGAATTCGCCACCAAAGCCGAAGTCGAAGCCGCCTGGGTAAAATTCGGCCTTTGAAGGTTCGCTATACCCGAGCCGCCCGGCACCCCAAACGCCGTTGGGGCCCCCCTACCCAGCCCGCTCCACGATCAGCTTCTTGATCTCCGCGATCGCCTTTGCCGGGTTCAAACCCTTCGGGCAGCTATCGGTGCAGTTCATGATTGTGTGGCAGCGATACAGCTTGAACGGGTCCTCCAGCGCATCGAGCCGAGCACCGGTGGCTTCGTCGCGCGTGTCGGCGATCCAGCGGTAGGCTTGCAGCAATACCGCCGGGCCGAGGTAGCGGTCCCCGTTCCACCAGTAGCTGGGGCAACTCGTGGAGCAGCAGAAGCACAGGATGCATTCCCACAACCCGTCGATCTGCGCCCGCTCTTCCTTGCTTTGCAGGCGCTCCCCGTCCGGCGGGGCGGGGCTGTCGGCTTGCAGCCAGGGCTCGACGGAGCGGTATTGGGCGTAGACCTGCGACAGGTCGGGGACCAGGTCCTTGACCACCGGCATATGCGTCAGCGGGGAAATACGAACAGCGCCTTTGCATTCCTCGATCGGCTTCAAGCACGCCAGTGTATTGCCGCCATCGATGTTCATGGCGCAGGAGCCGCAGATGCCCTCCCGGCAGGAACGGCGGAACGTCAGGGTTGGATCGACCTCGTTCTTGATTTTAATCAGCGCATCCAGGACCATCGGGCCGCACGCATCTAGGTCGATCTGGTATGTGTCGGTGCGCGGGTTTTGCCCGTCATCCGGGTTCCAGCGGTAAATCTTGAATTCTCGAACATTCTTGGCACCGGAAGGCGCCGGGAACGTCTGGCCCGTGCCAACGCGGCTGTTCCGAGGCAGGTTGAATTCGACCATAATACCGAACCTCTCAGTAAACGCGGGCTTTGGGCGGGAACACCGACACTTCGTTCGTCAGTGTCTGCATCTTCACCGGGCGGTAATCCAGCCGAACCGACCCATCTTCCCCACACCAAGCCAAGGTATGCTTCATCCATTCGACATCGTCGCGCAGCGGGAAGTCGTCGTGCGCATGCGCCCCGCGGCTTTCATGCCGAGCCTCGGCGCCGACCATGGTGGTCATGGCGTTGCCCATGAGGTTCTGCAGCTCCAGTGCTTCCACGAGGTCGGAGTTCCAGATCAGCGACCGGTCGGACACCGACATATCGCCCAGCCCGGCCCAAACTTTCCCCATCTTCTCAACGCCTTCCGTCAGCGTCGTCGAGGCTCGGAATACCGCCGCATGGTTCTGCATGGTGCGCTGCATCTGGTCCCGCAGGTCGGCGACGCGGGTACCGCCCTTGGCATGTCGCGCATGGTCGAAACGGTCCAGCGAAGCCTCGCCGGCCTTCGCCGGCAGCGTCGGCTGTGTGGCACCGGGTTTCACGGTATCAGCGGCGCGCAACGCGGCGGCACGGCCGAAAACAACCAGGTCCAACAAGGAATTCGTGCCCAACCGGTTGGCGCCGTGAACGGACACGCAGGCCGCCTCGCCCACCGCCATCAGGCCGGGAACGGTGGCATCGGGGTTATCGCGCGTGGGCCGCAGAACCTCGGCATGCACGTTCGTCGGCACGCCGCCCATGTTGTAGTGCACCGTCGGCAGCACCGGGATCGCGCCCTTGTTCACGTCCACGCCGGCGAAAACCTTGGCCGTTTCGGAGATGCCGGGCAGCCGCTCATGCAGCAAATCGGCGCCGAGGTGCTCCAGATGCAGCATGATGTGGTCCTTGTTGGGACCGCAGCCGCGCCCGGCGTTGATTTCCATGGTCATCGACCGAGACACCACATCCCGGGAAGCCAGATCCTTGGCGGTGGGGGCGTAACGCTCCATGAAGCGCTCCCCTTCGCTGTTCGTCAGGTAGCCGCCCTCGCCGCGGGCGCCCTCGGTGATCAGGCAACCGGCGGGGAAGATGCCGGTGGGGTGGAATTGTACAAATTCCATGTCCTGGCAGGGCAATCCGGCGCGCAGCACCATGCCGGTGCCGTCGCCGGTGCAGGTGTGGGCGGATGTGCAGGACAGATATGCTCGGCCGTAACCGCCGGTCGCCAGCACCACCTTTTGGGCGCGAAAGCGGTGGATGGTGCCGTCTTCCAGGTTCCAGGCCATAATGCCGCGGCAGGCGCCTTCCTCATCCATAATCAGGTCGAGGGCGAAATACTCGATGAAGAACTCCGCGTCGTGCTTCAGGCTTTGCTGGTACAGCGTATGCAGGATCGCATGGCCGGTGCGGTCGGCGGCGGCGCAGGCGCGCATCGCCGGGGCGCCGACGCCATACTCGGTCATGTGGCCGCCGAACGGGCGCTGGTAAATTTTACCGTCCTCCGTGCGGCTGAACGGCACGCCGAAATGTTCCAACTCATGCACGGCGGGAATAGCCTCCCGGCACATGTATTCGATGGCGTCCTGGTCGCCGAGCCAGTCGGAGCCTTTGACGGTGTCGTACATGTGCCAGCGCCAGTCGTCGGCACCCATGTTGCCGAGGGCGGCGCCAACCCCACCTTGAGCGGCGACCGTATGGCTGCGGGTGGGGAAGACCTTGGTGATGCAGGCGGTTTTGAGCCCCGCCGCGCCCATGCCGAAGGTGGCGCGCAGGCCGGAGCCGCCAGCCCCAACCACCACCACGTCATAGGTATGGTCAACGATATTATATGCGCCGTAGGAGGGCTTGGACATTGCGTTCATTGGAAAAAAACTCCTGCGCGCTTCACGCGCCGCCAAGCTTCAGGACGGAAACGATGCAGGCCAGCGCCATCAGAATGCAGGCCGCTTTCATTCCCAGAATGGAAGCCAGCTTCGTCGCGTGGGTCTTCACGTAGTCCTCGATCACCACCTGCAAGCCGAGTTGCAGATGGTGGAACGTCGCGACAATCAGGGTCAGCATCAGCACCAGCGATAGGGGGCTGGAGAGCCACACCACCACCGCTTGCTGATCGGCGCCCTTCAGCTCGATCACCGTCCAGATGAACCACAGCGTCAGCGGCACCAGCGCGATCGCGGTCAGCCGCTGCGCCCACCAATGCGTCGCCCCGGCCTTCGCCGAACCCAGCCCGCGCGCCCGCCCGAGGGGGGAACGCCGTATGTCCAACTGAACTGCGCTATTCCGATTTGCCATTGTCCAAACCCCTACCCTACCGCCAGCGCGACGATCCAGGCGCCCACGGTCAGCACCACGGTCGCACCGAGGACGATCTTGGCCGACAGGTCGTATTCCGCCTTCTCGAACCCACGCCCGCTGTCCATCCACAGATGCCGGATGCCGCAACAAAGATGGAAGAACAGCGCCAACGACCAGCCGAACAACAGCAGCTTGCCCAGGATCGATCCCATGAACCATTGCGCGGTGTTGAAAGAAGCCTCCGACCGCGCGGCGGACACCAGCCACCACGTCATCAGCAGCGTGCCCACCCCCAGAGCGCACCCCGAGGCTCGGTGCAAAATCGACAGCGCCATGCTGATGGGCCAGCGGTAAACCTGAAGGTGCGGGGACAAGGGCCGGCGGACCAGCTTACCGTCCGTGTTGCGCGCCACCATCAGCGCGTCTCGTACGTCTCTCACGGATCGCTCCCGAATTCTGCTGGCGACCGGAGGGATTCGTCCCGGCGCCGTGTGGAGGGTTGATTACCGTGGTGGTGGGGAAGGGTCAACGCGAGGGGAATAACGGTGCACGTCCGCGCAGCCGCGCGCTCCTCACCCGTCCGGCGGACTTCGCCAGCCGGAAGAGTCGGTAACCGTTGGTGGTGCGGGCGGCGGCGGCCGTTTTTCATCGCCGGGCTTTTGCAGGGGCAGCCGGCGCGGGTTTTCGCGCCGCATCGGGGCGCCGCATTCGGGTTGCCTCGCGGGTTGCCGTTGCGCAGCGTGCCGACCGGGGTAACGGGCGCTGCCTCAGGTTGTGTG
>JANXTL010000305.1 GCA_025352375.1 Acetobacteraceae bacterium
CCCTCGGTCGTGATCAGCGCCGTCCGCGCACCCTTGCGCTCGATTATCGAATTGGTAGCGAGCGTGGTGCCGTGCACGATCAGTGCGATGTCTTCGGCTTTGACGCCGGACGTGGCCAGGATCGTGCGAACCCCATCCAGCACGCCCTTTTCGGGCTCTGCCTGCGTGGTCAGCACCTTGATGGTCGTGCGGCCGCCGGCATGCTCCAGCGCGAGGTCGGTAAACGTGCCGCCGATATCGACGGCGAGGCGGGCTGCTGGCATCCGGTTTTCTCTCTTCGGCTTCGTCACCGCGACGTTAGCAGGTTGCCGGCGCCGCGCCATGCGCGTTAGTGCGTGGATCGGATCTCCGCTCGGATCAGCCCGGTGTTGCTTTCATCGCCGCCGGCGGGGTTCCATCCGTCGTCCCGGTGAAACCCCTGTTCGGAGTGCCAGAGCATGTCGAGATGCTCGCCCGAGGCTTTCGTCCAGGTCAGGCGATAGTAGAGATGGCGCCGCCAGGAATGGGTGTAGCCGGTCATGAAGTTCATCTCGAACGGCGTCCGCCAGCTGAGCCAGCTGCGTTCGAGGGTCATCGAGGCGGTATCGCCGGGTTCGGCGGCATAGGCTGAGATCGCCCCGTCCCCTCCCTGCATCGTGCCGGCGCGGATGCCGAGCACCATGCCGCGGTCGGCGACGGTCAGGATCAGCCGATTGTTGGGATCGACAGTGAGCGTCGCTGGCTGCCGGTAGTCAGGACCCGGCCCTGTCAGACTGAGGATGTGCGAGCCGACGCTTAAATCTGGGGCGTTCCAGCCGTCTTTCGGCCCCTCGGTGCCGCCAATCGTGGCCCCGAACTGGAGGTACGTGCCGTTCCATCCGACCGGGGAGGCTGGAAGGACCGCCAAGGGCACGGTGTACACCCGATCGATCAGGCTGGAGCACCAGCGTCCCGCGAACAGCCAGACGGCCGCGAGGCCGATCAGCGCAATTCCGCCGCGGAGGATGAGGAGGCGCATGTCAGGGGCGAGCGCGGTTCATCGATGGAGCGTAGCCGTGAATGGTTGTGTGGTGCGAGGGGACAAATCCACCTGACGACCGATGAATCCCCGTGCTAACGTCCCCGGCATGGCATCGCACGACATTTCCTTCGACCCCTCCGACGACCCATCCCCAGCCGAGCTGCTGGCGGCGCGGCGTAACCTGCGGCAGCACGCGATGGACGGTCTTATGCTCGACGGGGTCCCGCTCAACCGGATCGCCGACGTGGTGGGGACGCCAACGTGGGTTTACTCGGCCGGGACGCTGCGCAATCGCTACCAAACGCTGGCCGAGGCCCTGAAAACGGCTGGCGTGGATGCCCAGACGCACTATGCGGTGAAGGCCAACGACCACCTCGCCATTCTCGCGACCTTGGCCAAAGAAGGTGCTGGGGCCGACGTTGTCAGCGAGGGCGAACTCCGTCGCGCCCTCAAGGTTGGCATCCCGGCGTCCCACATCGTTTATTCCGGAGTCGGCAAATCCGCGCGGGAGCTGCGGCTCGCCGTCGCCGAAAACATCAGCCAAATTAACGTGGAAAGCGCGGAGGAGCTGGCGATGCTCTCCGTCATTGCCTCCGGCATGGGCAAGACCGCCCGCGTCGCGCTGCGGGTGAATCCCGATGTCGAGGCCGGCGGGCACGAGAAGATCTCGACGGGCCGCGCGACCGACAAGTTCGGGATCGCGTTCGACGAGGCGGCGGCGCTTTATGCCCACGCTGCCACGCTGCCGGGCATCCAGCCGGTGGGTATCGCCACCCATATCGGCAGCCAGATACTTGACCTCGCGCCATACCGGGATGCTTACGCGCGCATCGCCGATCTGGTGCGCACCATCCGGGAAATGGGCCACCGTGTTGAAACGGTGGACTGCGGCGGCGGCCTTGGCATCCCTTACCGCAACGAACCCGCGCCCAGCCCGACCGGTCTTGCCGGCGTGATCCAAGCCGCGTTCCACAATATGGATGTCCGCATCGCGTTGGAGCCCGGCCGTTGGCTCGTCGGCCCCGCCGGCCTCCTGTTGGCGTCCGTGGTGTTGGCCAAGCAGACGCCCTCGACCCGGTTCGTGGTGCTGGACGCTGCGATGAACGATCTGGTGCGGCCGGCGATGTACGACGCATGGCACGGGATTCTGGCGGTTTCCGCCACCGACGCGGTTGCCCCCGTCAGCCCCTGCGACGTGGTCGGGCCGGTCTGCGAGTCCGGCGACACCTTCGCCCGCTCCCGCGCATTGCCGCCGCTCGCCCCCGGCGCTCGGGTCGCCATCCTCGACGCCGGAGCCTACGGTTCGGTCATGAGCTCCGCCTACAACGCCCGCCCCCGAGCCGCCGAGGTCATGGTTGACGGCGACGCCTGGACCGTGATCCGTGAGCGGCAGACACACGAAAATCTCTGGGCCGGGGAGGTTGTGCCAATCCCATGATATCCCTGGAAAGACCCCGGTTTCTGGCGCGTTGCGCACTGCTGATCGAAGCGGTTTGGCCGGCGCTGTGGCCGCCGCTCGGGGTTGCCGGGCTGTTTCTTGCTGCCGCGCTGCTGGATGTGCTGCCGCTGCTGCCCGCGTGGGCGCATGCTGGCGTACTCGCCGCCGCGGTCGTCGCGATCGTTGGCCTGCTCTTCAACGGACTGCGCCACATCCGCCTGCCTGACCGCGCGGGGGTGGATCGGCGGTTGGAGGCCGCGTCGGGCCTGTCGCATCGGCCCTTGGCGGCGCTGGCCGACCGCCCAGCGCAATTGGACGCCGATGCGGCGGCGCTCTGGCAGGCGCACATCGCCCGTACCGCCAGTCAAATCCAGGGCCTGAAGGTCGGCATCCCCCGCCCGGGCCTGCCGCGCAAAGACCCGCTTGCGTTGCGAGCCGCCGTGATCCTGGGTTTGGTGGTGTGTCTCACCATCGCCGGCCGCGACGCGCCCAGCCGGATCGCTGCCGCGCTGCACCCCGGTTGGACGCCGCTCACCCCGGGCATTGCACCCGAACTGAGGGCCTGGATCACCCCGCCACCCTACACCCGCCTGCCGCCGGTGTTCCTGCGGGCCGATGTCCGCGTCGTCTCAGTGCCCGCCGGATCGCACGTGACGTTCAGCCTGACCGGCTCCTCCGCCGCGCCCGCGCTGTCGCTGGATGGGAAGGTGGAACCATTCCGAACCCTCGATCCGTCCAGTTTCCAGGCCGACCAGGACCTGACCGACAGTGGCGCCCTGGCCGTAATCATGGGCGGCGCGGTGCTCGGGCATTGGGACGTGACGGCGATACCGGACAAGCCGCCGGTCGTCGCATGGGCATCCCCGCCCGGGCGGGGGGCGGATAGCCAGGAGACCAGACTGCCCTGGAAAGCCGAGGACGACTACGGCGTAGTGACCCTACAGGCCGAGTTGCGGCTGACGGACCGGCCAGACGCGCCGCCGCTGGTGGTGAACATCCCAGTGCCGGGCGGCGGCGCCAAATCGGCCAAGGGCATCAACCAGCAGGACCTTACGGCGCACCCCTGGGCCGGGCTGCCGGTGATCGCGACATTGGTGGGCAAGGATTTCCCGGGACAGACCGGCACCTCCGATTCTGCTGCGTTCGTGTTGTCGGAGCGTGCGTTCCTCAATCCCATTGCGAAGATCTTGATCCAGGTGCGCAAGGGGTTGTCGCTGCATCCGGACGACCGCGGCGACGAGATGGGCGCGTTGGACACGCTGATGCAGAAGCCGGATGTGGTTGGCGACGATCTGGGGTCCTGGCTGAACCTCACCGGCATCTACTTCAAGCTGGTCCGCGGTAAGACCGGCGCGGACGTCGCGGAGGCGCAGGAACGCCTGTGGCAGCTGGCCCTGCACCTTGAGGAGGGGCAGATCGAATCCACCGCTCGTGCGCTGGAAGAGGCCCGTGCCGCCGTGAAAGAGGCAATGGAGGCAATGCTCCAAAACCCTACCCATGAAAACCGGGAGGCGCTGGACCAAAAACTGCGGGAGCTGCAGGAAGCGATCGACCGCCACATGCAGGCCCTGATGCAGGAAGCCCAGCGCAACGGCGAACTGCCCCCCATGTCCCCCGACGCAAGGCCGCTGAGCGAACAGCAGATGCAGCGCTTGGCCGATCAAGCCCGCGAGGCCGCGCGGTCCGGCAAGCCCGAGGACGCGCAACGCCGCATGGCCGAGCTGGAGCGGATGCTGGACCAGCTCCGCAACGCCAAGCCCGGGGGGCAGAACCAGCAAAACGCCGAACAACGCCAGCGCGGCCGTCAACAGATGGGCGCCGTGCAGGACATGGTCGCGCGGGAAGGGGGGCTGCTGGACCATACCGAGGGCCGGGTCGACCAGACAATGCGCTTTGGCAAACCTCCAACGACCACCGCCGACCCCAACGCCGCGCGGGAGGCCGACCGCCGGGTGCAGCAGGCGCTGCGGCGGTCGTTGGGCGAGTTGATGCAGCAGTTCGGTGACTTGGCCGGCGAGATCCCGCCCAGCCTGAGCGAGGCGGATCAGGCCATGCGCGATGCCGCCACCGCGCTCGGACAGGGCCGCGACAAGGCCGCGGGCGATTCCGTGCAGCAGGCCATCGAGGCCCTGCAAAAGGGCGCGCAGGATATGGCACAGGCCATGATGAAAAAATTCGGCCCGCCCCAGCCCGGCTCCGGGGAGGGTGAAGGCGAGGGTGACGCGGCCTTGTTCGGTATGACCATGCCCGGCGGCGGCACCCAGATGGGGCGGACCGACGGTTCCCCGCCCGGGCCACCCGGCCGCGCCGATTCCCGTGGCCGAGACCCGCTGGGACGCGCGACGGGCAACGGCACGGCCGGAACGGACGAAACCGGCGACGTGACGGTGCCCGAGGAGCGGGAACGCCAAAAAGCCATGGCAATTCAAGAGGAACTACGCCGTCGCGAGGCGGAGAAGAGCCGCCCGCAGCCGGAGCTGGACTATATCGAGCGGTTGTTGAAGCAGTTCTGAGGGGGCGGTGGCCCTCTCGGGCTTGTCCCGAGGACCCCCAGCAGCACAAGTCATTGTTTTATTGCAGGTTCCGTCGGGTGACGGCAAAACGGAAAAACCGGCCTTCCGTCCGGCCGCGTTTGCTTGTATGAGGGCGCTTCTGGACCCGTAGCTCAGCTGGATAGAGCGCTGCCCTCCGAAGGCAGAGGCCGTACGTTCGAATCGTATCGGGTCCGCCAATCTTTTTAATGCGTTACGGTGTTGCGGGTTATGGTAGGGCTTGCCCATGCCATCGGTCGGTGGCGCACCCCTCGGACGTCTGCAGTATGTACTCGGGCAGGGAATGTGCCGCGATAGGTGGCCGGGACAACAAGCCCGACCATGACGTGGGGGGCTGGCAACGGTCGTTGCAACCGCCCCCGCCCAAGGCCATGTTGCCGCCCAACCAACCGCCAAGGTCCGCACATCCCATGGACGAAGACTTCCGCAAAGCCGCGCTCGAGTATCACCGGCTCCCCCGCCCCGGGAAACTCTCGGTCGAGCCGACCAAACGCATGGCCACGCAGCGGGATCTTTCCCTTGCTTACTCTCCAGGGGTCGCAGCGGCTTGCGACGCGATCGTGGCGGACCCCGATGCGGCCTATGACTACACCGCGCGCGGCAATCTGGTCGGCGTGATCTCCAACGGCACCGCCGTGCTCGGGCTTGGCAACATCGGTGCGCTGGCCGGCAAGCCGGTGATGGAGGGCAAGGCGGTCTTGTTCAAGAAGTTCGCCGGCATCGACGTCTTCGATATCGAGGTCGACACCCAGGATCCCGCCCGCTTCTGCGACGTGGTGGCGGCGCTGGAGCCCACCTTCGGCGCCATCAATCTGGAGGACATCAAGGCCCCGGAATGCTTCGCGATCGAAGCTGAGCTGCGCAAACGGATGAAAATCCCGGTGTTCCACGACGATCAGCACGGCACCGCCATCACCGTCGCCGCCGCGATCACCAACGGGCTGCGTCTGCAAGGCAAGGAGTTGAAGGACGCCAAACTGGTGACCTCCGGTGCCGGCGCGGCGGCCTTGGCGTGCGTCGATCTGCTGGTTTCGATGGGCCTCTGCACAGAGAACGTCACCCTGACCGACAAGGATGGGGTGGTTCGCTCCGACCGGGAGGGCATGCTGCCGAACATGGCGCGGTATGCGAAGGCGACGAACGCCCGGACGCTGCCCGACGTGCTAGAAGGCGCCGACGTGTTCCTCGGCCTGTCCGCTCCCAGGGTGCTGAAGCCGGAGTGGCTGCACATGCTGGCGGACAAACCGATGATCATGGCGCTGGCCAACCCGGACCCGGAGATCGACCCGGCGCTGGTTAAGCAACACCGCCCCGACGCCATCATGGCGACCGGCCGCAGCGACTACCCCAACCAGGTGAACAACGTTCTGTGTTTCCCGTTCATCTTCCGCGGCGCGCTGGACGTGTCCGCCACCACCATCAACGAGGAAATGAAGATCGCGGCGGTGGAGGCTATCGCCCACCTCGCCCGCGTCGAAGCCAGTGAGGTCGTGGCGGCGGCGTACGGCGGTGCGGCCCCGGTCTTCGGCTCCGAATACATTATCCCCAAACCCTTCGATCCCCGGCTGATCTTGGACATCGCCCCCGCCGTAGCCCGAGCGGCGATGGAGTCCGGGGTCGCGCGGCGCCCGATCAAAGACTTCGCCGCCTATCACCGGGAGCTCGAGCGCTTCGTCTTCCGCTCCGGCTCCCTGATGCGCCCGGTGTTCTCGGCCGCGTCCCGCGACCCCAAGCGCATCGTCTACGCCGAGGGGGAAGAGGCAAGAATCCTGCGCGCCGCCCAAACCGTCGTCGACGACCGCATCGCCCGCCCCATCCTGCTCGGTCGCCGCGACGTGATCGAGGCAAAGGTGCGGGAGATGGGTCTGCGCCTCGACTTGCACGGCGCTGTCCAGGTGCTCGACCCCGCTCGTGACCACGACGTGTTCGATAAGCTTATCCCCGATTACCAGCGCCTCGCGGGGCGTCGCGGAGTCCCGCCCGAATCCGCGGCCAGGCGGGTGGGTACCAGGGCGTCGGTCGCAGCGGCGATGATGCTGCACGCGGGTCTGGCCGATGCGGCCATCTGCGGCGGCACCGGCGCCTGGTGGCGGCAGATTCAGTACATCCTGCCCATTATCCCTCGCCGCCCGGAGGTCAGCCGAGTCTACGCACTGTCGGCGTTGATCATCCCGACCGGCGTGCTGTTCATTTGCGACACCTTCATGGTGGTCGACCCCACCGCCGAACAGATCGCCGAAATGACCCTGCTGGCGGCCGAGGCGGTGCGCGGCTTCGGCGTCATTCCCAAGGCGGCGCTGGTTTCGCACTCCAGCTTCGGCGCCAGCGACAGCGAATCGGCGCGCAAGATGCGCCGAGCGCTGGGTATGATCCGGGAACGCGCGCCGCGCCTGGAAATCGACGGCGAAATGCATGCCGACGCCGCGCTGGCGGAAACCATCCGGCAGGCGGCGGTCCCCGATAGCCGGCTGACTGGGTCGGCCAATCTGCTGATCATGCCAACGCTCGACGCAGCCAACATCTCCTTCAACCTGCTGAAAGCCGCGGCCGACGGGCTGCCGGTGGGGCCGATGCTGCTGGGCATGTCCAAGCCCATCCACGTCGTGGTGCCCAGCGTGACCGCGCGCGGCATCGTTAACCTGAGCGCTCTGGCCGTCGTCGAAGCGCAAGCCCTCGCGGCGCGGGGCGGATGATGCTCTGGCTGTTGCTTGGGGCGGGCGTGCTGTTCGTGTTCCTGGGCGGGCTGCACGCGTTCGAGACGGCCAAGGTCAAGACGCTCAAATCGTTGGGCTCCTGGATTCTGGCGCTCGGCGGACTGAGTCTGGCGTTGCTGCTGATCCTGACTGGGCGCGGCAGCATCGCGCTGGGGGCGATCATGCTGCTCGGGCCGCTGCTGTGGCAATTGTGGAAAGGGTCCCAAACGGGGGGACCCCGGCCGTTCTCCCCGCCGCCCCGCTCCGGTGGCGCCATGACGCGGGCGGAGGCGTACCAGGTGCTCGGCCTGAAACCAGGCGCGACGGAGCCGGAAATCCGCGACGCCCACCGCCGCCTGATGATGGCGGCGCACCCGGACCATGGCGGGTCGGACTGGCTGGCTACGCGGATCAATCAGGCGCGCGATATTCTGCTGGGGTAGTTGCCACAATTCGGCCCATGGGCCATGCCTATACGGGACGAACGCCACTGGAGCTTCTGCGTGAACAAGCCCTTACGTAAAGCCGTCTTACCTGTCGCCGGCCTCGGCACCCGCTTCCTGCCCGCCACCAAGGCGACGGCCAAGGAAATGCTTCCCGTTGTGGACAAACCCCTGATTCAATACGCGATTGAGGAAGCCCGCGCCGCCGGCATCGAACAGTTCTGCATGGTGACTGGCCGCGGCAAGACCGCGCTGGTCGAGCATTTCGATATCGCCTTCGAACTCGAAGCCACGCTGCGTCAGCGCAACCGGGTGGAAGCGTTGGAGGCCTTGAAAGGCACGCAGGTCGAGCCGGGATCCATGGTCACCGTGCGCCAGCAGGTGCCGCTGGGCCTCGGGCACGCCATCTGGTGCGCCCGCACCTTCATCGGTGACGACCCCTTTGCCGTCCTTTTGCCGGACGATCTGGTGCTGTCGCACACCCCCTGCCTCAAGCAGCTCGCCGACGCCTACAGGGAAACCGGCGGCAACGTGGTCGCGGTGGTGGAAGTGCCGCGCGAACACACCAACCGCTACGGCATCCTGAAAACCGGCAAGGACGACGGCCGGCTGGTCGAAGTCCTGGGCCTGGTGGAAAAACCCGCCCCCGAAGACGCGCCGTCTAACCTGTCGATCATCGGCCGCTACGTGCTGATGCCCGAGGTGATCGGCCACCTCGCGAAAATGGAACGCGGCGCCGGGAATGAGGTGCAGTTGACCGACGGCATGGCCAAGCTGATCGGCCACCAGCCGTTCCACGGCCTGCGCTACGAGGGCACCCGCTTCGACTGCGGCGACAAGGTGGGATACCTGGAGGCGCAGATCGCCTTCGCCCTGGCCCGCCCCGATCTGGCGGATGCGGTACGCGGTTTCCTGCACAAATATATGAAGTGATCGCCATGTCCGTGACGCACATTTTCGACGCCACCGTCCTGCGTGAGTACGACATCCGCGGCATCGTGGACCAAACCCTGCATGAGGCCGATGCCTTCGCCATCGGCCGCTGCTTCGGCACCATTGTTGGGCGCAACGGCGGCGCATCCGTCGCGGTCGGCTACGACGGAAGGCTGTCCAGCCCGGCGATGGAGGCGGCGGTGGTGCGCGGCCTGCGGGCCAGTGGGATGGACGTGGTGCGCATCGGCCGCGGCCCCACGCCGATGCTGTATTACACGGCGTACGCCAACAACACCGACGGCGCCATTATGGTGACCGGGAGCCACAACCCGGCGAACTACAACGGCTTCAAGATGATGCTGGGCAAGAAGCCGTTCTTCGGCACCCAGATCCGCGACCTCGGCATCATGGCGGCCGCTGGCGACGTAGCGGCGGAAGCGCGCGGCAGCGAGCGTTCGCTGAAGGTGGCCGAGGATTACCTCGCGCGCTTGGTCAAGGACTGGGACGGCGGCAACCGATCGCTGAAAGTCGTGTGGGACAACGGTAACGGCGCGGCCGGGGACGTGCTCGCGGAGCTGGTCAAGCGGCTGCCCGGTCAGCACACCGTGCTCAATGGTAAAATCGACGGCACTTTCCCGGCGCACCACCCCGATCCGACGGTGCCCGCCAATTTGCGCCAGCTCATCGCGGAAGTGCTCGCACAAAAGGCCGATATCGGCATCGCCTTCGACGGCGACGCGGATCGCATCGGGCTGGTGGACGACACCGGCGCCATCCTGTTCGGCGACCAGCTCATGATCCTGCTCGGACGCGACGTGCTTCGGTCGCATCCGGGTGCCACCATCATCGCCGATGTGAAAGCCAGCCAAGTGCTGTTCGATGAGATCGCCAAGGCCGGCGGCAAACCGCTGATGTGGAAGACCGGGCACTCCCTGATCAAAGCCAAGATGGCCGAAACGGGATCGCCCTTGGCCGGGGAGATGTCGGGGCACATTTTCTTCGCCGATAAGTGGTTCGGGTTCGACGACGCGCTGTATGCCGCTGTGCGCACGTTGGGCATCGTCGCGCGGATCGGATTGGAGAAATTGTCCGACGTGCGCATGGCGCTGCCGCAGGTGATCAACACCCCCGAGCTGCGATTCGATTGCGACGATGTGCGGAAGTTCGAGGTTGTGGCGGAGGTCGCCGCGCGGTTGCGGTCGGCGGGTGCGAACGTGTCGGAGATCGACGGCGTGCGGGTGCAGACCGACGATGGCTGGTGGCTGCTGCGATCGTCCAACACCCAAGCTGTGCTGGTCGCGCGGTGCGAGGCTTCGTCGGAGGCGGGGCTGGAGCGGTTGAAGGCGGCGCTGGTGGCGCAGTTGGAGGAATCGGGGCTGGCGGCTCCGGATTTCTCGGGGGAGAATGCGGGGCATTAGACCATGATCGTTTGAGGTTGAATGCGATCTCGGCGTTGGATCACGGTCTAAGCCTTTGTTTGAGAGGGTGATTCACGCCCGAGGTTGAAGTCAACCTCAGGCGATCACGCTCTAGGGGGGGGCACTCCAGCGCCATTCTTTCAGGTTAAGCCGCAAATGCGATTGCCCTGGACCGGGTGGCCGGAATTCCACGTGCGTGCGCCCGCCCGTGAGGCAGATGCCCACGGCCGGTGTGGCGGCGATGACGGAGTTGGGGCATCAGCTTGGGACAATGGCGGGCGGCGGTTCGCCGATCAGGCAGCCGAGCGCCCGGCGCACGGTGGATGGGCGCAGGTCCCGCCAGTCGATGTGCCAGGTGTCCGGGCGCCTGTCGCGTTCGCGTTGGAAAATATCCTCCCGTTGCGCGCGCACT
>JANXTL010000280.1 GCA_025352375.1 Acetobacteraceae bacterium
CATGTTCGGCACCCGTTACGTCGGTGCCATCCACGGCATGTCGCTGACCGCGTGGTCGACGGCGGGCATCCTCGGGCCGGTGTTGGTGAATTACATCCGCCAATACAACTTGGATCACGGCGTAGCCTCTCGCGCTGCCTACAACAACACGATGTACGTGCTCGCCGCTCTGCTGATCGTCGGATTCATCGCCAATCTCTGTGTCAAGGCCGTCAATAGCCGGCATCACATGTCCGAGATGGGGACTTAATCATGAACCGCAAAGGAACGACATCGCTGCATCTTGCCCTCGCCTGGGGTTTCGTGGGCCTCCCGCTGCTCTGGGGCGTCTACAAGACCGTCATGAACGCGTTGAAACTGATCCAGTAGTGGACACGGGGGGTGCGTGACCATTGGACGCAACGCCAAGACTTGATACCCTCCCCCGCGGAGGAACCCACTCATGCCCAGCCTGGTCATCCGCAACGGCACCATCGTCGACGGTTCGGGCGGTGAGCCTTACGTCGCCGATCTCGCGATTGCGGACGGCCGCATCGCCGGCATCGGCCCAAACCTGCCGCGCGGCGCCGAGGAAATCGACGCGCGCGGCAAGCTGGTTACGCCAGGGTTCGTCGATGTACACACGCATTACGACGCGCAGGCGACCTGGGGCTCCCGCCTGTCCCCATCGACCTGGAACGGCGTCACCACCGTGCTGATGGGTAATTGCGGCGTCGGGTTCGCGCCCTGCCACCCGGACCAGCACGACATGCTGGTTAAATTGATGGAAGGGGTGGAGGACATCCCCGAGGTCGTGCTGACCGAGGGGCTGCCCTGGAACTGGAGCACGTTTCCCGAGTTCATGGATGCCCTGGCCGCGCGCCAGTACGACACCGACATCGCCACGCAGGTGCCGCACGCCGCGCTGCGCGTCTACGTCATGGGCCAACGCGGGGCGGACCGCGAAATCGCTACGCCAGCAGACCGAGCACATATGGCGGCATTGACACGGCAGGGTATCGAGGCGGGGGCGCTGGGTTTTTCCACCTCCCGCACGTTGAACCACCGCACGTTGGATGGGAAACATATTCCGACGTTGCGCGCGGAAGAGGCCGAATTGTCCGAGATTGCCGCGGCGATGGGCGCGGGATGGGTGCAGATCGTGTCCGACTTCGACGATCCGGACGCGGAATTCGGATTGTTCCGGCGGGTGGCGGAACAATCGGGCCGGCCGGTCACACTGACGCTGCTGCAATCCGACGGCCGCCCCGACGGCTGGCGCGATTTGTTGCACCATATCGCGGACGCCAATGCGACCGGCCTGCGCATCACCGGCCAGATTCGTTCCCGTCCCACATCCGTTCTGCTGGGCTTCGAGCTATCGCAAAACCCCTTCATGCGGCGGCCGAGTTACCGAGCGATTGAAGGATTACCGTTCGCGGAACGGCTGACGCATTTGCGCGATCCGGCCTTCCGAGCGCGGCTGCTGACCGAGGCGTTCCAGGGCGGCGAACGCTCCCGCCGGGTCATGCGGTGGGACCGGCTTTTCGCCCTTGGCGATCCGCCGGATTACGAACCGTCTCCGGATCGATGCATCGCCGCTCGGGCCGAGCGCGAAAACCTCACCCCGGATGAGGTCGCTTACGATCTGCTGATGGAAAACGACGGACGGGGCATTCTGTATCTGCCAGTGACCAACTACGCCGCCGGCAACCTCGATGTCGTGCGGGATATGATCGCGCATCCCGACACGCTGATCGGCCTCGGCGACGGGGGTGCGCATGTCGGCGTCATGTGCGATGCCACTGCGACCAGCTACACGCTGACGCACTGGACCCGCGACCGGGAACGCGGCGGGCTGTTTTCGGTGCCGTTCGTTATCAAGCGCCTGACGCACGATAACGCCGCCGCCATTGGGCTGCTGGACCGGGGGCTGCTGAAGCCCGGCATGAAAGCCGACATCAACATCATCGACTACGACCGTCTGGTGCTGCGCAGCCCTGAAATCGTCTACGATCTGCCGGCTGGCGGCAAACGCCTGATCCAGCGAACCGCGGGGTTCGACGCCACCATCGTGTCCGGCCAGATCGTCTACCGCAACGGCGAAGCGACCGGTGCCTTACCCGGCCGCCTCGTGCGCGGTTTGCAAGCCGTGCCCGGTTAGGCCCTGTCCAAAGATAATCGAATCGATCATGCGGATCGGACAGGGCCTAAGCTCTTGTTTTGAACGGCAACTTTGCCGGCGTGCTGACGCACTTATTTGCCGGCGTTGCCTTAGCTGGCCGGGCGTTTCATCTTGCAGGTCGTGGGCTGTTGGGCGAGATCGCTGCCAGGGATCGTCGCCGCGGTTTTCCATCCCAGCCCGGTCTTCTCGGAATCGAATTTCACGTCTTTGGTGAACGCGACCCCATAATAGGTCATCATGGTTTGGTGATCGGTCGCACGCACCGTAGCGGGCTGACCGGCCGCATCGGTGACCGTCAGATTCTCCATCGCCAGTGCGATCTTCAACGGATCGGTCGAGCCGGCTTTGGTAATGGCGTCGGCGATCAGCATCACCGCGACATAACGATCGCCGAAGATGAAATCGAAATCGTGCTTCGCTCGGAACGCATCGACCAATGCCTTGGTGGCGGGATTGTTGCCTTCGTTCGCCAAATTTTCATGGAACGAAACCACCGAGTACACCCGGCCGTCGCCGCCGGGACCGATCGCGGTCGGTGTGCCGGCGAGATGACCCAGCATGGTTCGATATTCGATCTCAAGCCCGCTATCCATGCCGGCCCTGATTAACAAGGAAACATCCGGTCCCCAGTTTCCGGTCAACAGTGCCTGCGCACCGGCGGCTTTGATCTTGGCGATATACGGCGAGAAGTCCTTGATTTTCCCCAACGGGATCATATCCTCGCCAACGACTTGCACATCGGGCCGCAACTTCGCCAGAAAGGCCTTCAGGTCGCGCTGCGCCGATTGGCCGAACAGATAATCCTGGTTGATCAGGTAGACCTTGGTAATTGCCTTGGGCAGGGCGCGCACCATTATCTCGGCTTGCATCCCCGCATGACCGGAGCTGCGGAAATGCCAAAAACTGCACAGTTCGTTGGTCAGCTCCGGCGCCAACCCGCCGCAATTCACATACAGGATGCGGTGTTCGGGATTGCGTTCGTTATGCTTGTCGACGGCCGCGATCAACGTGGACGAAATATTCGATGGGCCGCAATTCATCATGATCGGCAGGTTGTCGTCGACCATTTTCTGCATCATGATCAGCGCTTCGGCCGGCTGTCCCTTGTTATCGAAGGTCACCAGCTCCAGTTTCTTGCCCAGCACGCCGCCGCGTGCGTTCACCGCGTCGATCGCGAACTGGATGGACTTGATGCCCTGGTCGCCAACCTGTGCGAAGGTGCCGGATAGCAGCTCCGAATAGCCGATCTTGATGGTGTCGGCCGCCCGAGCGGGCGGCGGGCTCGCACTGGCGACAAAAATGGTCGCAAGGGCGAGTAGCAACGATAGGCGTTTAACGATCTTCACGATATCCTCCCATTTCGATTGGCCGCGGCATCGTTTGGCGTGCCAAGGGGCACTGGCTGGATGCTAACGGTGTTTCGTGGCAAATAGCTACCCCAACGTCACCCGCCCTGCTTTGGGCGCCGATATGACCGCCCCAGCGCTGTCCGCCCCAGCGCTGTTCTGGGCGCGTCCGTTGAGCGACCCGTTCGGCGGCACCAGCCTCGCGGAGAAGGCGGCAATCAAGGACTACAACCTGGACGATCTCAGTGTTTGATCGTCCTGATCGCCTCCTCCACCGAATGGAACACGTGATCCCGCCCGAACGTATCCAGTAACCCCGTCCGTTCGGCCTGCCCGGCTGCCCGGTTCGCTGAAAGCCGCGCCAACGCGACGTCGATGCCGCGCTCCCGCAGGAATGCAATGTACCGGATCGCCATCCCGGCCCCGGTGTAGTCGATGTCGATCATGCCGGAGGCCTCGATCACCACCAGCTTCACCGGCGTGGCCGCCTGTTCGATCGCTGCCTTCAACTGTGCCCGGATGAACGACGCGTTGGTGAAATTCAGCGGCGCGGCCGGGGCAAACACCAGGACGCCAGGCTCCTGCTCGCTCGCCGCCACGTCGTGCGGCCACCATACGGTTGTCCCGCGTTGGCGCAGCAGTTCGATGCAATGCGGGCGGGCCACGATGTAGAATCCGTGCAGCAGCGACAGCACCACACTCAGGATCATGCCGGTCTGGATGGGCAGCACTACGACGAGCGCTGCGCTGGCCACCACCAGCAGGATTTCGCTGCCGCCCCGCCGGGCAATGCGGATCATTTCGTTCAGCCGAAACACCCGCATCGCGACCCCGATTAGAATACCCCCGAGCGCCGCTTGCGGCAGAAACGCCAGCAACCCACCGCCGCCGAACAACAGGGCCAGGGCCAGCGCCACCGCGACGAGGCTCGCCCATTGGGAGCCTCCGCCGGCCTCGGCCACCACCGCCGTGCGGGGCGGGCTGGCATTCACCGGAAACGCGCCGACAAGCCCCGCCAGGATGCTGCCGGCGCCGATGCCGCCGAAATCGCGGGCGACGTGCAGCGGCCCCTCGGCCTGGGATGGATAGGCGCGCAGCACAGCCGCCGTCTGCATCATGCAGACCACGGCGACGATCAGCGCCAGCGGCGCGAGGCTGTACACGTCGGCGAAACTGGGCATCGATGGCGCCGGCAGGACGGGATGCAGCGCGCTCAGCATATCGACCGCCGGGTGAAACAGCGCGACTGCACAGGACGCCCCGACCAGCGCCAGCAGCGCACCGGGGATGGCCGGCATCACCTTCTCCGTCACCTGGATCGTCACCAGCACCGTCACGCCGATGCCGAGCGCCCAGAGGTTGGTTTCCGGCAACCGGTGCCACAAAGCGAGGATTTGCCCGAGCAGCGGGCCGCTCGGCGCCTTTACCCCGAGGACGATGGGCAGTTGTCCCACCAGAATGTGAATGGCCACCCCGGCCAGAAATCCGGTGATGACGGGTACGGACAGCAAATCGGCCACCCAGCCGGCTCGCAGGACCGCCGCACCGATCAGTATGACCCCAACCATGACCGCCAGCAGCCCCGCCAGCGCGGCGTAATGGGGCGAACCCGCCACTGCCACCACCGACAGTCCGGCGGCGAAAATGGGCGCGATGGTCGAATCCGCCCCCGCCGACAGAAAGCGGTTGGTACCGAAAATCGCGAACCCGATACCGCCGGCGGCGAATGCGTAAAGCCCGGCCTCCGCCGGCATGCCCGCCAAGTGCGCGGTCGCCAGTTGCTCGGGGATCGCGATGGCAGCCAGCAGCAGGCCCGCCAACCCATCTTGCATCTTGCCGTGGCGGAGTCCGATCATGCACACAACTTGCACCCCCACCCTGCCAGGTGGAAGCAAAAGGACGCCATTTATGACAAATGTGTTGCTGCGGCGCGACCACGACGGCGTGGCATGGCTGACCATGAACCGGCCGGACGCGCGCAACGCCTTGTCGATGGGGCTGATGGAGGCGATGGACGCCGAACTCGCCGCGATCGAGCAAGATGCGTCCGTTCGCGTGGTCGTCATCGCCGGCGCCGGCGCAAGCTTCTGCGCCGGGCACGATCTGCGGGAGGTCCGCGGCGACGCACGGCGGGCAGCCTACGAGGCCTTGTTCGCCCTATGCGGGCGCCTGATGCAGCGGATCGTTGCTTTGTCCCGGCCGGTGATCGCGCGGGTTCACGGCGCGGCGACGGCAGCGGGATGCCAGTTGGTCGCCAGCGCCGATCTCGCCATCGCGGGCGAATCCGCTCGGTTTGCCACCCCCGGGGTCAATATCGGCCTGTTTTGCACCACGCCTATGGTGGCGCTGTCGCGCGCCGTGGGGCGCAAGGCGGCGATGGAGATGCTGCTCACGGGCGACCTGATGCCGGCAGAACGCGCCCGCGAAATCGGCTTGGTGAACCGGGTGGTGCCGGACGAAGAACTGGATGCGGCGGTGGCGGCGCTGGCGGCACGCATCGCCAGGGGAAGCCCCACGGCGCTGGCCATGGGGAAAAAAGCGTTTCAGCGACAGGCCGATATGGACCTCGCCGCCGCCTACGATTTTGCCTCCGGCGTGATGACCGAGAACATGCTGGCGCACGACGCGGAAGAAGGCATCGACGCGTTTTTGGAAAAACGACCACCGGCGTGGTCTTGATGTTCCGGGTGCGGCTCATTACCTGATTGTATGACCATGAAAGATCCCTACGCAGCCCTTGGCGTGCAGCGCACCGACGATGCGGCGGCGATCCGCGCCGCGTATCGCAAGCTGGCCAAAATTCACCACCCCGATTTGAACCCCGGCAAGCCGGAGGCGTTGGACCGGTTCAAGGAAGTTTCCAGCGCCTACGAACTGCTGTCGGACGCGGATAAGCGCGGCAAATTCGACCGTGGCGAAATCGACGCCGAGGGGCATGACATCCACCGCGAGCAGCCGTTCTACCGCGACTTCCAGGAAGGCCACGGCCGTTATCGCGGCGACGCCGACCACGAGGACCTGGATAGCATCTTCGCCCAGGCGTTCGGTCAACGCGGCGGGCGCAGCTTCAACGCCCGCGGCCGCGACGCGCATTACACCCTGACCGTCAGCTTTCTGGACGCCGCCGCCGGCACCACCCGGCGCATCGGCATGCCCGAGGGCCGCACCCTGGACGTGAAGATCCCAGCCGGTGTGACCGACGGCCATATCCTTCGGCTGAAAGGCCAGGGCATGCCGGGCATGGGCGAGGGCAAACCCGGCGACGCGCTGGTGGAAATCGCGGTGGCCCCCCATCCCCTGTTCCACCGTGAGGGCGACGACATCATTGTCGAACTACCGGTCACGGTTAAGGAGGCCGTGCTGGGCACGACGCTGGAAGTGCCCACCGTCAAAGGGAAAGTGCGGCTGACCGTGCCGCCGGGATCGGGCACCGGCACACGGTTGCGGCTGCGCGGGCGGGGCATCCGGGAAGGACACCAATTCGTGCAGCTCCACATTGTGCAGCCCCCCGGCGAAGAACCCGAACTGGCAGAATTCCTCAAGCACTGGACGCCGAAGAATGACTTCAACCCCCGCTCGGGATTGGAGGATTTATGATGCGCATCACCGCTGTTGTGGCGCTGTTCGACGGGCTGCGCGAAACCGACGTCCTGACCTGGGTCGAGCGCGGTTGGGTCCGGCCGGAGGACGAGGTCTTCCACGATATCGACGTCGCTCGTGTGCGCCTGATCCACGAATTGCTGTTCCGCATGGATCTGCGGGAGGACGCGGTCCCCCTGATCCTGTCGCTGCTCGACCAGATATACGATTTGCGCGGCTCCCTGACCGCCGTGCTGCGCGCGGTCGAGGTGCAGCCAGCCCCGGTTCGTGCGGCCATCCTGGCGGGCCTGCGGATTTAGCCTTACACTCGCACCCTTCGCGAGGGAGAGAGCCGTGATGCGCATCAAGCAACTCGACCACCTGGTTCTGCGGGTCGCAGACCTGCACGCCACAATGAAATTCTACATCGATGTTCTCGGTTGCTCGCTGGAGAAAACCCAGGAGGCGCTGGGGCTTTATCAGCTGCGCGCGGGTTCGGCGCTGATCGATCTGGTTCCGGTCGATGGGCCGCTCGGCCTCAAAGGCGGTGCGGCGCCGGGGAAGGAGGCTCGGAATCTCGACCATTTCTGTTTGCAGATCGAGCCGTTCGACGCCGATGCCATCATCGCGCATCTGAAAGCGTGCGGGGCGGACCCGGCGCCGGTGGCGTCGCGCTATGGGGCCGCGGGGCAAGGGCCCTCGATCTACGTGTCGGACCCCGAGGGGAATGTGGTCGAACTGAAAGGCCCGCCTTGGCCGGATGGCGTTGGGCCGTAATATTTACGCCCCCGCCCGCTGCCAGCCCAGCCACTTCACAACCCCCTGCCCCATTACCTTGTCCAGATCCGCGCCTTTGAGCCACGGCAGTTCCTCGGTGAAATGCGTCACGCATTGGCGGTAGGAACACGGCATCCGGGTGATATCCGTTCCCCAGAAAAACCGGTCCGGCCCGTAGGCGTCGAAAATGCGTTGCAACCCATCGGAAATATTCCGGAACGGATAGCCCTGCGACGATGTTCCCGGAGCACCCGTGGCCTTTACGGCGACGTTCGGATACCGAGCCAAAGCGACGAGATCCGTGAGGTCGCCGTATGCTGCTTCGTCCTTGCCCGAACGCGGCGTGCCCAGATGATCGACGATCAACTGCAGGTTCGGGTGCCGTTCGGCGATCTGCCCAAACAGCTTGAGAAACCGCCACGCCATGGTCGCGACGGGGGTGCGGGCTTTTTCCGCGGCCGGCCAGAGCCAGTCCATGGTGCCATCCTCGTGCCAGGACTGCTGCTCCGGCCGGGTCAGTGCCCAGCGCAGGCCCATCATCCCGGGCCGTTGTTTCCATGTCTCGATACGATGCCGTTGCGACGGATCGTTCAGCGGGAACCAGCCCAGGGTGCAGAATTTATCCGGGTATTGCGTGCAGGCTGCATCGGCCATCTCGTTCGAACCGAGGTCCCAGCTAGGTGGATGCAGAACCGCACCATTTACCCCAGCCTCATGCATCTCTTTGATGAGTTCTTCCGCCGAAAATAGCGAGGTCTGGCGATGGTGCGGCGTTGGCGTGCCGCTGCCCCAGATGTGAACCTGCGCGTCGACGATCAGCATTGTCCGCGTCCCCTAGACCATGATCTTTTGAGGTTGCACGCGATCTCGGCGTTGGATCATGGTCTAAGCCTTTGTTTGAGAGGGTGATTCACGCCCGAGGTTGAAGTCAACCTCAGGCGATCACGCTCTAGTCATGCGCAACACTGGCAAAAACGCCGGACCCGTGCAACACCGAGACCCGAACCGAACCGGAGACCCCATCGTGCTGGACCGCGTACTCCTGACCAACGACGACGGCATCGACGCCCCAGGGCTGGCGGTGCTGGAGGAAATTGCCGCCCAGATCGCCCGCGAGGTCTGGGTCGTCGCCCCCGAACACGACCAAAGCGGCCAGTCGCACGCGGTCAGCCTGCACCACGCGCTGCGCATCACCGACCGTGGCGGCCGCCGCTATGGCATTACCGGCACCCCCGGCGACTGCGCGGCGATGGGCATTTGCCATCTGATGAAAGACAACCTGCCGCAGTTGGTGCTATCGGGCGTCAATCGCGGACTGAATATGGGGCTGGAGACCGTATTCTCCGGCACCGTCGGCGGTGCCATGACGGCGATGATGCTGGGCGTGCCGGCGATCGCGATGAGCCAGGGGTTCGCGGACCGGAACAATGTACCGTGGGACTGCGCGCGCACCCTGGGCGCCGGCGTGGTGCGCCGGCTGCTGGCGATGGGTTGGGGCAAGGACGCGGTGCTCAACGTGAATTTCCCGCCGGTCGCGCCGGCCGACGCCGGTGAAATGACCTTGGCGCGACAGGGTGTCGGTGCCGTGGCCGGCATGAATGTGGAGACCCGCACCGATCCGCGCGGCATGGCCTATCACTGGCTCAATTTCCGCCGCAGCGACCGCGTGCAGGGGCCAGAGAGCGATTACACCGCGTTCAGAGCCAACCGAATCGTTGTCACGCCGCTGCGCTATGACCGGACGGATGAAGACGCGTATGCCGCCCTGGCTGAAAAATTACCCCGCCTGCCCTAACCGGGTTTTCGGTCGAAGCAGCCGGCCACCATGGTATCGGCGTCTTCGACCGAGAATTCCTCCGGGTCGAAGCCGTCGCCGAGCCATGCCAGACGATCGCGGTGTTCGGGGTGCTTCGGGTTGGCGAGGATTGCCAGCAATTCTTCGTAGCCCGGCATGCCACCGCAATCATCGGGTGGGCAGGCGCGCTTGCCTGCGACGCACGCGGGATAGAGCTGGCCGGGCACGACCGCTTGCGGCTTTTCGACAACGATCCGGTGTTCCCAATCGTCGCCGAAATCGTAGGTGTAGGTAAATTTGGTAGCGCCGGATTTCACCGCACGATCCAGTGTCATGGCGGATGAATCGGCGAAATCGTTTTCCGCATCGGGATCGCCGTATGCTGTGCCGTTCAGGTCGAAAGCGTGCAGATGCCCGCCGTCCCAGCCCATCGCGGCCTGAATGGCTTCGTGCAGATCGTGCAACGTCATTGCCCCCGGCATCAGCAAGCGGCGCCATATCGGCGGTTTGGCGCCATGCAGAGTGATCTTCAAGCTGACGACGGTTTTTGCCATTGGTTTATTGCCCTCCGGTGACGTCGATCGTCAGCCCCGTCACAAAATCCGCATCCGAGGACGCCAGGAACGCGATGACGTTCGCCTGATCCATGGCATTTGCCACCCGGCGCAAGGGGGCGCCCGCGATTTGCGCGGCCTGCGCGTCCGGCGATCGCTGGTTCCAATGCGGCGTGATACGCTCTGTCAAAGTCAGGCTGGGCGCGATGGCATTGATGTTGATGTTGAACGGCCCTAGTTCGTACGACAGTTTCCGGGTGAAGGCGATGATGCCGCCCTTGGCAGCCGCGTAGGCCGAACCGCTGGCCACGCTCATGCCACGCCCGGCGATTGAGGCGAGGTTCACGATTTTCCCGGATTTCTGCGCCTTCATGATCGGCACGACGGCATGGGTGAACAGGAAGGTGCCGTTCAGGTTGAAGTTGATGACCCGTTGCCAGTCGTCCAGGCTGTGCTCCTCGACGTTGGCGTTGGGCTTGGCGATGATGGTACTGCCGCCGACGGCGTTGACCAGGATGTCGATGCGGCCGAAGGTTCGTTCCACCTCGGCCACGGTGGCATCGACCTGCTGTTCGTGCATCGCATCGCACAGCCGGGGATGAACGTTGCCGCCTTCTTTCGTCATAGCATCGACCGCCGCGTCCAGGCGTTCCGCATGATTATCGACGCAGACGACCGTCGCACCTTCGCGCGCCATGATGCCAGCGGTGGCGCGGCCGATACCGTTGGCGGATGCGGTGATCAGGGCTATTTTTCCGGCGAAACGCATGGTTTCCTCCTGTTATCGGTTCAAACGCGCGGCTTCGGCCATGATCTCGATGGCGGCGGGATCGCGGGACCGGACGGTCATTCCCGTGGCTCCGGTGCCTTCCCAGGCGCGGAACCGTTCCATGATCCGGGCCGGCGGGCCGACGAGGGATTTCAGGTCCACCCATTCATCGGGCACCGCGGCGATGGCTTCTTCCTTGCGGTGGGCGAGATACAGTTCCTGGATACGATCCGCCGCTTCGCCAAAGCCTCGCCGGATCATCTGATCCTTGTGGAAGTTTTTGTCCTTGTGGCCCATGCCGCCGACATACAGCGCAACCTCGGGCTTCAGTTTCGCCAAGGCTTCCTTCACGTCGTCGGCGACCTCGACATGCACGGACGCCTGGATTTCGAAATCCGCCATGGTTTTGCCGTTGCCGGCCCTGCGGAAGCCTTCTTCCAGCCATGGTCGGTATTCTTCCATCGCGCCCGGAACGAACCCCATCGGGCACCAGCCATCGGCGATTTCCGCGGTCAGCTTGACGGTGGATTCGTTACCGGTTGCCAGATAGATCGGGATCGACGGGTTCATGTGGAGAATGGACTTCAGCGGCTTGCCGACGCCGGCTGCGCCGGGGCCGTGGTATGGCAGGGAAATTTCCTTGCCTTCGTGTGTCAACGGTTGTTCACGCTTGAAGATTTTGCGCATGATCGCGACGTAGTCTTTCAGCCGATAGTATGGACGGCCCCATGGTTCGCCGTACCAGCCCTCGACGATCTGCGGGCCGGAAACCCCCAGGCCGGCGATAAACCGCCCTCCCCCAGCCATGGCGTCCACCGTTCCCGCGCACATCGCCGCGTTGGCGGGCGTGCGCGCGGCTATCTGCATGATACCCGTCGCCAGCTTGATCCGTTTGGTTTGTCCGGCCAGGAAGGCCAGGGGTGTGACGGCGTCGGAGCCGTACGCCTCGGCCGTCCAGACCGAATCGTAACCGAGTTCTTCCGCGCGTTGCACCAGCTTGACCGGAATATCCAGATGCGCCTTGGAATATCCGATCGACAGGCCGAGTTTCATCTGGGCGTCCTACTTCATCGGGCTGTAATCGGTGGGCAACAGCATGACGTTGTTCATCTCGACGATGGCACCGGCACCCTTGGCGATGAAATCCAGCCATTCCGGGTCTTTGAACAGCGCGCCCCGCGCCTTGGCACGTTGCGCGATGGATTCGTAGTTCCACATGTGCAGGACTTCGTTCGGCTGCGGCGCCTCGCCGGTGAACAGGCCGACATTTTTGGAGTATTTTTCGCGCACCGGCATGATCGCTTTGTAACGCTGCGCCCAGGGGCCGGCCATCCCGGGATTGAAGCGGTACATGCGCAGTTCGTAGAACCCGCCTTCCTTTTCCGGCGTGTTGGGGCCGTTTACCGCGTTCAGCAGACGAATATCCTGACGCTGAATCAGCGGGCGGATGTTGGGGGTGTATTTCGTCGTCCAGTCCTTGTTCTTCGACAACTCCTCTCGCAAACGAGCGCGTTCGGCGAAGCTTTCGTACTGCCACAGATGCCAGATTTGGTTCAGGGAGCCGAATTCCGACGTCCAATAGCCGCAGTTGATCCCATAGTTCTGGCCGCGTGCCGGACGGCCGATTTTTTTCGCGATATCCAGGTATTGGTTGATCTTGCCTGGATGGAACGTGTAGGTCCTCAGTTCATACAGCATGGTTGCCTCCTGTTATCGGCCGATGCGCGGGATGGGGATGCCCAGGTTTTCCCGCAGGGTCTCGCCCCGATAGTCCTTGTGATATAGGCCGCGCCGTTGCAGTTCCGGCACCACGTATTTGACGAATTCAACGTAGGTGCCCGGCGTGTGCGTGGCCGCGACGACGAATCCGTCGCAGATGCCGGTGGAGAACCATTCTTCCAATCCGTCCGCCACTTCCTTGGCACCGCCGACAAACGGCTTGTTCGGGCGCGCACGGGAGCTGAATTTCACGAAGTCGCGCGGCGTCGGGTTCTTGATGCCGGAGACGGCAAGCACCCGATCGCGCATCGATTGCGTGCCGGAGATGTTGTCCAGCTCATCGTCGGTAAAGGCCTCATCCAGCCCCTTGGAGGCGAAATCGAAGTTCATCGCTTCTGAAAGCAGCGACAGCGCGTCGATATCGGTGGTCAGCTTCTCGGTCAGCGCCAACTTATCTTCCGCTTCCATCTTGGTTTCGGCGCATACGATATAGGCGGACGGTGCGATGATCACGTGGTCGGGGTTGCGCCCCTCGGCCGCGATCGCTTCCTTCATGGCCTTGTAGTTGGCTCTGCCGATATCCAGCGTAGCTGGACTGCCAACGAACAAAAGTTCGCCCCAGCGCGCCGCGAATTTCTTACCGCGCCCGCTTTGCCCGGCCTGGATGACCACGGGGTGCCCCTGCTTGGACCGCGGCACGGTGAACGGTCCCCGCGACTGGAAATATGCGCCTTTGTGATCGATGCGGCGGACCTTGTCCCCATGGGCGAACAAGCCGGTCTTCTTGTCCTGCACGATGGCGTCATCGTCCCACGACGTCCAATGGCCCATCACCACTTCCATGAACTCGTCCGCCCTGTCGTAGCGGCTGTCGTGTTCGGGGTGGATTTCCTTGCCCATGTTGAACGCTTCGCCGTCGTTCATGGATGTGACAACGTTCCAGGCCGCGCGTCCGTTGGTCATCAGGTCGATCGTGGCGAAGGTGCGTGCGACATCGAAAGGCTCATAATACGTCGTGCTGCGGGTGGACCCCAGGCCAAGCCGCTTCGTGGCCATGCCCATGACCATCATCACCGTCACCGGGTCCATCTTCACGCAGCGGATGCCATGTTCCACCGTATGGCGATGGTCGTTGCCATAACGGTCGGGCATCGCCAGGCGGTCGTCGAAGAACGCGACCTGGAATTTTCCTTCCTCCAGAATGCGGCCGAGGTCGGCGTAGTATTCCGGGCTCCAGGTATCTTCCCGCGACAGCGGATGCCGCCAGGAGCTGACGAGGTTCGTGCAATTCTGGGCTTGCAAAAAGCCCACCATCACCATTTTTCTGTCCATCGAATTTACTCCCCGGCCGCTGCCATGCGTTCTTTGGCGGCCATCATGTCTTTCAACTGTTGCGGCGACAGACGCACGATGTCTTCGTTTTGATGAGAATACAGATCGTATTTTTCGGTATCCAGATCCTCCAGCACGATCCGTCCGGCCAGCACGTCCTGCTTCCACGCATCCTGCGCCGGTTGGCGGGCATGGAATTCCGGCATGACTTCCTTCGCGAACAATTCCAGGCTTTCGCAGATGTCTTTGTGCGTCGTCTTGCCGGCCTGATTCAGGAGAATCACCTGATCGACGTGCGCTTCTTCGAACTGGCGCAGGCGTTTGCGGATGGTTTCCGGCGATCCGATCAGACCGTTGCGCAACGCTGCCTGAGCCTTATCGGTGTGCCGCCAATCCTGGTATTCCCGCCATAGATTGCCCTTGCCCGGTGCGTCGACGCCTTTGCGGCCGTAATAGCCCAGGGCAAAAATGAAGAAGGTCCAGCCGGCGGCTTTCTCCAACGCTTCCTCATCGGTCGGCGCGCACATGAAGCCGTTGACGATGGCGACATTGGGGTTGTCGGCATAGTCCGCCAGCCGGCGCGGGGCATGCAGGAACTGGTTGTAGTATTTGTGCACCCAGGCGCGCGCCGCATCGGGCGAAACGAAACTGAAACCCAGCGCGCCCATGCCCCATTCCCCAGCCTCGCCGATGGTGCGGATGTTGGAACAGGCCACCCATAGCGGCGGGTGCGGCTTCTGGAAGGGCTTCGGCACCACATTGCGCGCGGGGAAGTCGTGGTACTTGCCGTGGAATTCCCAGCTATCTTTGGTGAACATGGGCATGATGGCCTGCACCGCCTCTTCCCACCGCTCCCGCTTGTCGCGCACGCGCACGGCGAAGGGGTGTAATTCCGCTGGGCCGGCGCCTTCCCCCAGGCCCAGCTCCACCCGTCCGCCGGAGATCTGGTCCAGGGTGGACACGCGTTCGGCCACCCGGTGCGGCTGGTTGGTGGTGAGTTGGATGATGCCGTGCCCGAGTCGGATGTTTTTCGTGCGCTGCGATGCGGCGGCCAGGAAGACCTCCGGGGCCGACGAGTGGGAGTATTCCTCCAGGAAGTGGTGCTCGACCTCCCACGCGAAATCGTAACCCAGCTTGTCGGCAAGCTCGATCTGGGCGAGGCCGTTCTGAAAAAGCTCGTACTCGCTGGTCTCGGTCCACGGGCGCGGGAGCTGGTGCTCGTAAAAGACGCCGAACTTCATGACGGGGTTTCCTCGGTTTGGCTGCCCCGGACGGTCGCACCCGGGGGCTAAACGGTCAAGGAAGCCACCCCGCCAAGGGCGCGCCCGATCGGATCAATACCAGGGGAGCATTCTGGCCGCGATCAATCCAATGACCAATGACAACACGATAGCACAGATCGCCACCGCGACCGTAAACGGCACCACTTTATCGGAAGGCACTTTGGCCACCACGGGTGCCCCGAGGAAAAAGAGGTAGATGCTGTAGGCCACGCCAAGAAGCGCCAATAGCCAGCCGACGATCGGGATCAGAATAAGGATTGAGGCCACCCAACTCGCGGTCGGCGGATAAACGGACAGCTTCATGGCTGAGACTTCATCGGCCACGCCGCCAAACATGGGCGCGAGTTTCTCAATGATTTTGCCGAGGACCCATAGCGATCCCAGCCCAAGGACGTATTGGGCGACGGCGTGGATAAGCAACGAGCCAAAGCCGAAATGCAACAGCACCATGCCGCCCAGCAGCATCGGGACGAGGATTCCGATTACCACGGGGATCAGCGACCAAACTGCAGCATAGCCCAGGATCAGGCCCTTGGTATCCGCCGGTTCGGCGGCGATCGCCGGCCATTCGTCCGCCGGTTGCATCAACAACGCCTTGGCCCGTCCCACGATATCCGCCATTTTTGTGCCTCCTGCTTTCTTTGGTTCGGTTGGACGTTACGAAACATGCTGGCGCGCCGCAACGAAAACCGCGATCGCCACGCAAGCTCGACCGCCAGGGATTGACGCCAACCGCGAACCGCCGCCCCATGGGCGATGAGATAACGGAGGATACACACCATGGATTTCACCGGCAAAGTCGCTTTAATCACCGGCGGCGGCGGCGGCATCGGGCGCGCCACCGCGCTCGGCTTCGCGCTGCGCGGTGCCAAGGTCATGGTGGTGGACGCGGATGCGACATCGGGCCAGGCCAGCGCCGATATCATCGCCCAGCGCGGCGGCACCGTGGCCTTCGTGCAGGCCGACGTTACGCAGTCGGCGTCCGTCCAGGATTACGTGAAGAAAACGATGGACGCCTATGGCCGCATCGACTGTTTTTTCAATAATGCGGGGATCGAGGGTACTGTCTGCCCCACCCAGGACTACGACGAAGATGTGTTCGATAAGGTCATCGCGGTGAACCTCAAGGGCGTTTTTTTGGGGATGCGGCATGTGCTGCCGGTGATGGTGGCGCAGGGATCGGGCGCGGTGGTCAACACGGCATCGGTCGCTGGGTTGTTCGGCGGGCCGGGGATGCCGGCCTATGTCGCGTCCAAGCACGGGGTTCTCGGGTTGACCAAGGTCGCGTCCACCGACGTGGCGGGATTGGGCGTGCGGGTGAACGCGGTGTGCCCCGGGCCGGTGGAAACGCGGATGATGCGGTCGCTGGAATCGCAGCGGAACCCGGGCGACCCGGAATCCATCCACGCCGCCATGAGCCGTATGATCCCCGCCGGGCGGTATGCGCTGCCGGAGGAGATCGCCAATACCGTCATTTTCTTATGCTCGGATTTGTCGTCCAACACGACGGGGACGCAGGTCGTGGTCGATGGCGGGCGTTCGGGCTCGGGGGGGACGTCGGCGCGGCGGTAGGGGAATGGAGGGGATACCACGATGGCCCTGCGTAGCGGTAAACTGGAAACGACCGGCAACGGGAGGTCCGGTTCCGCCAGAGGGTCTCAGTTCGTTGGGTACTTTGGGCCGGTTTTGGACGCCTTGCGTCAGCTTGGCGGTTCTGGATCACCCACGGAAGTAGCCGATCAAGTTGCAAAGAATCTAAACCTGCCGGATTCAATATTGAATGAGGTGATTCCGTCAGGGGCATCACGATACCGGAATCAGATTCAATGGGCGCGACATTACTTGTTGCGGGCTGGGATGATCGGCTCATCCCGCCGTGGTATATGGACATTGACGGATTTAGGACGGCGTACAACCCTGAACCCAGAGCAGGCGCAGAACGTGTTCGCCGACGTAAGCAAGCGCTATTATGAGGGAAGACAAAAAAGCAAATCGGAGAATCAATCGAACGAAGCCGATTCCGACCCTTCCTCGATCGGAAACAAGCCGCCCAATTCAGATATCCTAGCTACCGTCGCTGATCAGGAAGAATCGCTCGCACCCAAGGACGAGTCCGAAGCCTCCTCGGACGCAATCGGTGGGGCAGTTACTTACCGCGAGCAGTTGTTGGAGCGTATCCGAGGTTTGACACCCTCGGGCTTCGAGCGGCTCAGCCAGCGACTTCTGCGAGAATCTGGGTTCTCGCAAGTGGAGGTGACCGGAAAAAGCGGCGATGATGGCCTCGACGGTTCCGGGACCCTGTCCCTGAACAAACTGGTTTCGATCCGGGTCTTGTTCCAGTGTAAGAAATATCGGGGTAGCGTCGGCTCCGAAGCAGTCCGAAATTTTCGTGGTGCGATGCAGGGTCGAGCGGATTATGGGTTAATTTGGACGACGGGTTCTTTCACCGTGGGCGCCCGCAGAGAAGCATCGCGGGACGGGGTATCCCCCATCGAATTGATCGATGGCGAGCGACTGATCGATCTGATGAAGGATCTCCAGCTCGGTTTGACACCGGTTCAAACGTTTATGGTCGATGAGGCATTCTTTCAAGGTTTCATCGATTGAAACTGACTTCTGGTCGTCCTGGTAAAACCGACCGGTCAGGGACCATGGACATCTCCATGCCGCCCGACATCGAGAAGCGTCGCTTCGGCGCACTACCAACCGCCCTAACTATTAACCGATGCCCAATCGCGTGTTCCGATTGAGCGGATACGCGCTGGATCGTCGATCAGGAACTTCCAAGCCTTACGGCACGCTTCGACAATGGCATCGTAGCTGTCCCAGACAACAGCACAC